>NZ_JAAHHT010000036.1:0-30963 GCF_010672085.1 Okeania sp. SIO3I5 | reverse complement strand
ATCTAAAATCTAATAACTATAACGTTGGAGTTAAACCAAAATTTACAGCCCTTTTCAGATTGATGAACCACATATTCACAAGCAAAACCTAGTAGGGACGTTCCATGGAACGTCCCTACTGTGGTCTACTGAAATGAAAACCGCTGTAATTAACCAAACGATCGCTTCCCGACTTTATCTAAAATCTAATAACTATAACGTTGGAGTTATACCAAAATTTAATTAACCAAACGATCGCTTCCCGACTTTATCTAAAATCTAATAACTATAACGTTGGAGTTATACCAAAATTTAATTAACCAAATGATCGCTTCCTGACTTTATCTAAAATCTAATAACTATAACGTTGGAGTTATACCAAAATTTAATTAACCAAATGATCGCTTCCTGACTTTATCTAAAATCTAATAACTATAACGTTGGAGTTATACCAAAATTTAATCAACCAAGCGCTCGCCTCCCGACTTTATCTAAAATCTAATAACTATAACGTTGGAGTTAAACCAAAATTCAATCAACCAAGCGATCGCTTCCCGACTTTATCTAAAATCTAATAACTATAACGTTGGAGTTATACCAAAATTCAATCAACCAAGCGATCGCTTCCCAACTTTATCTAATATCTAATTTTTAATTTTAGGGAATAAAGAAGAGAGAAGAAAAAGAAATAATCTACCTGATTAATATAAGAATCGCTATATTAGCTGTAATGTCCTTAATATTTGATTTAGTGAATAAAAATAATGGCTTACAGTGATTTTAAGTTAGGGGATTTAATCAAAAATTTTAGCTTAAAAATTAACGAAACTTCTGAAATGTTTGCGGATGTTCCTGAAGTCGAATGTAGTGAAATTTTAACTATTCTTCTCAAAGAAAATGTAGATTTAGCTGTTGCGATTAATACAGAAAAAGCTCGTTCTGAAATGATTATCGCACCAATATTACTGGAAATTAGACGAAAATTTAATTACAACATTAGTCTGTTTTCTGGGGTAGATTTTAATGTAGATTTCAGTCAAAAATTAAATGGGTTTTGTGATTTTTTGATTAGTCGTTCAAAGGAACAGCTTTTTATCCACGCTCCTGTATTCATAATTGTAGAAAGTAAAAATGAAAATTTGAAATCTGGGTTAGGTCAATGTGCAGCAGAAATGGTGGCAGCACAATTATTTAATCAGCAAGAAGGAAACGAAATTTCAACTATTTATGGTGCTGTGACTATTGGTACTATTTGGCAGTTTATTAAACTTGATAGAGATGTTATTTCTATTGATTTAAAAGAGTATTATATTCGGGATATTCAGAAGATTTTAGGAATTTTAATGCAGGCAGTTAATTAAGATAGTAATCAGGAATTAGATAGGAAAAACTGATAGAAAAATTAGTAGACATTTTAGATTTAATAACCAATGTGAATGTCATTGATATAATAGTTGATATAACAAAGTGATAATGATTATCATAATCATTTTTCATATCCCCAATTTTTTTTCACTCTCTTGACATATTAGGAATCTTAAACTAAGATTCATTGCTATGAATATTTATTAATATAGTCCGCCAATAATGGTTCTTATAATCATTGTTTAGAACCTTTTGGCCTCATGCTAGTTTGAGTAATTATTCCGTCAACTACTAAAGGTTTTTTCACCCAATGAAGTGCAGAAAATCACCAACCAATTGGCTAGCAGTTTTTGCAGCTTTTCTTATTGCTTGGATGCAAATGAGTCCGACTGCCCTCGCTGCTAATCCTGCCTCGCAAGCAACTAAGGATATTCACGACCAAGTTTTGCTTGATTTACCCTTTGAAAATATTGAAGATTTTGACCTAGCCACAAGAGGGTTTATCGCTAGGCTAGAGCCACCTATAATTGAAGTAATTGAAGGAGAAGAAAACGACCGTCCAGCTTGGGATTTGGAGCCGTATAACTTTCTCCTAGATGGTCAAACTGTTCCTTCTTCACCTGATGATTTGCCTGAAGCTCCATACACTGTCAACCCCAGTCTGTGGCGAATATCTCAACTCAATATGCAGCATGGACTGTACGAAGTTGTACCTGGTATCTATCAAGTTCGAGGCTATGATTTATCAGTAATGACCTTGGTTGAAGGACATACAGGCTGGATTCTCATTGATCCCCTAACATCTAAAGAAACAGCAAAGGCAGCACTAGATTTAGCAAATGCTAATATCGCAAATATGCAATTGCCCAGGCATCCTAGACGCACCAAGCCTTTACCTGTTTCTGCTGTTATCTATACCCACAGTCATGTCGATCATTTTGCTGGAGTTCAAGGTGTTATTGCTCCAGAAGATGTTAAGTCTGAGGACAACCCTGATGGAGTCCCTATCTACGCCCCTGAAGGTTTTTTAGAAGAAGCAGTTAGTGAAAACGTTTTTGTTGGTGACGCAATGAGCCGTCGCGGTTCTTATATGTATGGCACCTTGCTCCCAAAAGGCATAGATGGACAGGTGGATAGTGGCCTAGGGAAAACAACCTCTTCAGGTCAATTCACGCTGATTGCTCCTACTGATATTATTGATGGAACTATGGAAGACCTCCCACCAGTGGATGGGATTCGTATTCAGTTTCAGAATGTGCCAGGTTCTGAAGCCCCTGCTGAAATCATGTTCTATTTCCCAGAGTTTCATGCCCTCTGTGCGTCTGAGGATGCAACCCATACTCTACACAACCTCTATACCTTGCGTGGGGCTAAAGTACGAGATTCACTGGCCTGGGCAAATTACTTAAGCGAGACTATTGAACTCTTTGGAGATGATGTCGAAGTCGTGTTTGCCTCTCACCACTGGCCGACTTGGGATGAGCCTGGCACCCCTGAGAATGAAGTAGTGGAGTATTTGAAGAAGCAACGAGATTTGTACAAGTACATCCATGATCAAACTCTGCATCAGGCAAATAAAGGTTATACTATGCTAGAAATTGCTGAGGATTTCAAATTGCCTGATTCTCTAGCAAACGAATGGTACAATCGAGGCTACTATGGTTCTATCAACCACAATGTCAAAGCAGTTTATCAACGCTATCTTGGTTGGTTTGATGGCAATCCGGCTCACCTCCATTCTCTCCCTCCAGAACAAGCAGGCGCTAAATATATTGAATATATGGGTGGACCTGCTGTTGCTATTGAAAAAGCAGAGACCGATTATGAAAATGGTAAATATCGTTGGGTTGCTCAGGTTATGAGCGATCTGGTCTTTGGTTTCTGTAAAGATAACGATATTGATCTAGACTGTCTTGATGCAAAACAACTGGAAGCTGATGCTCTAGAACAAATGGGCTATCAAGCCGAATCTGGTCCCTGGCGGAATTTCTTCCTTACTGGCGCACAAGAGTTACGCGATGGTGTTAATACAAGATTACCTGTTCCGGATGTAATCAGTGCTGAAGTTATTCATTCAATGACATCAGACTTGATCTTTGACTATCTAGCGATCAAGCTAGATGGCTGGGAAGCAGCAAAGAATGAGGAGGGATACAAGTTCAATGTGATTTTCCCTGATACCAGTGAAAATTATCTGCTTTCCGTAGAAAATGGTGTGTTGACTTACACGAACGGCAAATTGATCGGGAATCCTAATACAACTATCTTTATTAATCGCACTGATCTTGATGATGTTATTCTGGGAGATAAGGAGATTTCAGAGGTAGTGTTGAGCCATGGCGGTGAACTCCAAGATTTCCAAGACTTCTGGAGTCTGTTAGATTTAGATTTAGAGCCGTCTGAATTCTGGTTTAACATCGTTCTTCCCTAAGCTTTATCAGTTGTCATATCAAATCTGGTAGCATCGGTGTTATTCAAAATTCAAAGATAGGAGTAGGGGCGAATGGCTATTTGCCCCTAGGCATTGTATAATGATCAACGGAATTATGTTACTCCGAAGGCAAAAGACGCTTTCGTAAAATAGGTTTTGGTTTTGAAGAAGATTTTGGAGAATCTTCAGAAGAATCTAAAATAGGTTTTGGTTTTGGAGAAAATTTTGGAGAATCTTCAGAAGAATCTAAAATTTCGCAATTCTCAACTAATTTACTAATTATTAAAACCTGTTCATTTGTTAAACATTCTGGAGATTGTTGCAACATTTGTGTCAATTCTTGAAAACCTTGCAATACAGGAACAGAACAATTAGTTGTACCAATCCATTTCGCGACAGGAAAGATAACAGGAGCAAATATAAAATCTTCATGGAAACCATAAATTTGAGGAATAACCCACTGCTGAAACATTTTTTTGTGATAGAGACTTTGAGAAGTAGGACTATTTTCTAAAGGTACCCATTTGACTCCTTCCCGTTTTTTCCATTTATCTTGATTAGCAGCAAATGAACCTTTCCAAGTTTTGACTTCTACTAAAAAAACACCCCTATTACCAATAATTAAAAGGTCAATTTCTGTAAGTTTTCTTGATGCAATTGGAATCAAGGCATTTTTAAACATTACCCAACTATCAGGCAGTGACATTAGTAGAAAGGATAGAAAATTTTCTCCCAAGTTACCTTTAATTTGGTTTTTAATTTGTTGAAACTGAACAAAACTAGCGCCAATTTCTCCAAAAAAACCTCCTCCTAGAGATTCTTTTACTTCTTGCCTTCTGTCCGAGATTTTATCCTGAATTTTTGCTTGAAAAGCTTGTTGTAGTAATGGAGATTGTTTCAGAATTCTCATACTTTCTATTTAATGATTTTATGGGTAGCTATGATTTACAGCGCTTTTCAGTTGAGTAGACCACTAAATTCATTGTTAGGACTCAGGAGTCAGGAGTCAGGAGTCAGGAGCTAGGAGTTAGGAGTCAGGAGTCAAGAGTTAGGAGTGAAGAGTCAGTATCATTGTGGTTTATTCATATGAAAACCGCTGTAAAAAAAATTATCATATAATCCTACTAATTTTATTTTTGATCGACAATAGGAATTTGACGAAAAATGAATTAGTTTTAAGAGCATTAAAAACCAGGGCTAAGTCAGAGAATTTACTAATTTTAATTTCCTCACAAATTCCCTTATAAAAAGGTAGTTTTTCCAAATTTATCTTACCATTTTACCTTCTATCTTGTCTGGGTTAGAAAGATACTATAGCAATCCTAAATAGGTTGTAAGATTTTATCGTAGGGGTTTGGTTTCCAAATCCCTTGGCGCTTGGGGAAAGGAGACCAAACCCCTACATTTTTTTCTCACAAATGATTTCTTATGGCTATATTCTTATTCTTGACTCCTGAATTTTCCTATTTAAAATTAAAGCCAAAATAACCACAGCAACTAAATATAGCAATCAGGAATGATTTATGAGAATTTTTATGATAGTTAATTTTAGCTGAAAACCTTGAAAAATATGACTCCTGACTCCTGTACGGGCGATTTCCGTTTGTCATGCTCCTAATTACGCTCTTCGCCCCTACCTCCAAAATCTTACAACTGAAATAGGATTGCTATATTCTGACTTCTGACTCCTGACTCCTGACTCCATCTACTTCGACACAGCATCACAGTCACCTAAATACCACCGCCAAGGTAAATCAGTTCCTTTTGTAATGCCAATACGAGTTGTTTGTACTATTTGCAAATCTTCCTGAAATTGGGGCGATCGCTTCTCCAACCACATAGGTTGCCCCATTTGCAGAGGCGAACCATTCAAACTCAGGTCTATATTAAGTAGACGACAAAGTTTACCAGGGCCAGCAGCTAGACGAGAAATTTTAGATTTTGATTTTTGTTTTGGAATATACTCCCATAACCAATCTGGCACAGACTCTAATTGTAAAGCTCTAATTAAGACAACACTGGGCACCCCATCTACATCTGTCACAATATTTAGACAGTGGTACATCCCGTAAATGAGGTAAACATAGCTCCTGCCTGGAGGGCCAAACATCACCGCATTTCGTGGCGTACGACTACGATAAGCGTGACAAGCAGGATCTCCTGGGGCATAAGCTTCGGTTTCTACTATTGTGGTGCGGATAATTTGCTCGTCGGATATTCGTCGCACTAAAGTACAACCTAGTAATTCTGGGGCAACTTCTGGGGATGGGCGTTTTAGCCAAGTATTGTCTATAATTTCATTTGTTTGAGCTAAATTCATATAAAGGAGTTTGCAATTATGGATATCAAATTAATTCTAGTGGGATTAACTGTTTTGTTTACTATTGGTTGTCTGTTTTTTGGTACAAAGAATGGATTCTATGATACTGATGATTATCATGGAAATGGCTGTGCCCACTAATATCATCAGGACTTAAGCAAATTAATTTTTAAAGCACCATTTGTAGGGGCGAATACCATTCGCCCTCGCCATAAGTACAGTCTCTGCATAAGTCCTGATCATATCCGATTAAATAGCTCTAATTAGAGTTGCGTAGTGTTGTTTGAGCAATAAGATAAATGTTTCATGTTGTTAGAGCAATACTACCAACAAAAACTTTTTTTTATCACTTATTATTTATGCGGATATTGTATAAGTAGGCGATCGCGACAACCATGTGGCGCATTATCATTCAAATACTTTAGTTTTCCAATTTTTGATAATTTAATTCTTGAATAGACAAGTGTTCTATCCAAGAATTTTTTTCAATTAAATGGCATTGCTGAAATAAGGTATGAAATTCGTATCAGAGTCAGATTTATAGCAAGGAAAAAAGCTATGCGTGACTACTAAAAATTATACAGTCATTCAGCAACGCCAATTAAATCATATAGCGCTACGCATTAAGATTAGGAGACTTTTCTATTCCCTATTCCCTATTCCCTGTTTCTTATATTTATCAATCAGGCAAATATTCAAAATCGAGACTTTCTGCAAAAGTAAAGGGAGATTGTTTTGGAAAAACATCAATTTTAATTCCTGTTTCATTAGCTGCTTTTAGCCTACTTTTTTGATAGGATTTATCAAATATTTCTGGCAAAAGTGGTTTGAGACTAGGGCTATCTTCTAGTAGTAATTCTAGAGAAATTCGCTGTTCAATAATGGTATTTTTCCAGCTTTCAGTTCTTTTTCTTGGCTGATATTTCCACTTGAGCAGATACATCAACAGAATAATTAAACGATTTTTTAGCTCTCGTTTTTCACTCCTACCAATACTTTCTATTTCTTCAATTAAATTAGGAATATCTATTTCTGTAAGTTTTCTTGATTTTAATAAGTTTGCAGTTGTTTCTACCCACAATAAAAAATCTTGTTCATAAAGATTGTCTGATATTGTGTCTGGTAATTTATTCATAATTAGGGTTTGCTGATTAAATTTTAAAGCATTGACTTTCTAATGGTTTTAGCCGTTTTAAGTCTTGAAAAAGTACAAGGTTTTTGCTACGCAAGAGCTGCAAAAAGTTAGGATGAAAGGGTTGACAAGAGCCTAAAAATCACGAATTAAATTCTTTCTTCTGCCTCCTCTAAATTCCTTACTCCTCCTGTCTCCTGTCTCCTGTCTCCTGACTCCTACCCTCACCCATAAGACTTTTTCAGCAAGCCCTAATTATCTCATCAGGTAATACCGTTTCACGGAAGTCAAAATTCAAAAGTTACAAGTAAGATTTAAAAGGTATTTTGAGCAAATAATTAACTAGAGCAATCCGCGCTCCATGTTGTAATTATCGTAGGGGTTTGGTTTCCTTTCCCCAAGCCCAAATGGAATCATATTGCTATTATGATATCAAATCCCCTGGCAATGGAAGTGTTATCAGAAACCGGGTTTTTCGGAGGTCGATGTTAGTATTGTAAGGCATTTAATACAAACCCAGTTTCTCTGCTTTTTTTGTACCGATACTAAGATTTGATATGAATATATGATTCTGGAGTATTTATTCTTCTTCATCACTTCTAATAATGCCGTCTGGCATAATTGTATTATCAAAAAATACTGCCTCTAAGTCAGTATTTTCTAAATTAGCATTCGTAAAATTAGCATTAGTTAAATCTGCATTACTTAAGTCAGCATTTTCTAAATTTGCGTTAGTAAAATTTGTATCGTTCAAGTCTGTATCACTCAAATTTGCACCACTTAAATTAGCATTGCTAAAATTAGCCGAATATAATTCCAATTCAGATAAATCTATATTGCTTAAATCTTTACCACTCAAATCAGTTTCAGGACCAATAAACATTAATCCTGCTTCATCAGGGTCAATATCTGGTGGCAAATCTTCTGAATCTAAATAAAGAGCATCTTGAAAATTTACATCAGTATAATTTGCTTCGCTCCAACCAGAAATAGCTTTAATATAAGCCTTACTGAAGTCAGCATTACTAAAATTTGAACCCTGAATATAAACATCATAAAAAGTAGTGTGACTGAGATTAACATTGCTCAAATTACAATTGTCAAAAGTAACTTCACTTAATTGAGCATCACTAATATTTGCACCAGTCAAATTACAGTTATCAAAAGTTGATTGAAATCCACCCATTTTAGTTAAGTTAGCATTAGTAAAATTAGAATTTTCTATAGTGCTATGATCATAACTTGTATCTGTTAAATCTGCATTACTTAAATCTATATTTTGCCAGTTTATTCCTTCTAAATTGACGTGACTAAGATTAGCATTTCTAAAAGTAGTATTTTCTATATCCGTACTAACTAACTGAACATTACTTAAATTAGCATTATCTAAATTGACATTTTGTAATTTTGCTCTGCTCAGGTTGCAGTTGCTCAGGTTGATTTCTTCTAGAGAAATATTACTTAATTCAAAATCTTCAAATTCAACTCCAGAAAAATCTCTTTCTCCAGCTTGATAACGTTGGATTAATTCATTGCCATCCATATTTTTTTCTCCACAAGTAACTAGGCAAATAATATCATATATAGCAATCAGCAGTCAGCTATAAACATCTTAGCTAAGAAAAAACATTTTTGTAAAAATTATGCCGATTTTTAGGGCAAAAAAATAAGCTTCACCAATTAACAGTCGATGCATGACTTTTAACTTTTGACTTTCTTTGTCATAGGATAATTAATTATTCGGATTATATATGAAAGGGAGGGAATATTCCGCCCCTCTCAAATTAGGATAAGGGTAATACCAATTTGATAAATGTTTGCTACAAATACTTAGGGTACTTTTTAGGAGTCAGGAGTCAGGAGTCTTATAGGAATGGTTTAAATATCATTTTTTAGGTATTAAGTCACCTTTTTTGTCAAAGGGAAATCTCCTATAAAATATTTTTGTTACCCTTATTATTCGTAATATTCTTTTTTCAAAATGGTATAATACCAAGTACCAGGCATTAATTCTGTCTTTATGTGAAGCTTCAACTATTAATACCAAATTCAGGCATAGATAGTTACAGTAAAATGATTACAAAAGTGTTAGTAAATTTGCTGCCGAATTATAGGGCAAAAATCAAATTATCTCTCAAGCGGAAAAACAAATTATCAGAATTATCAAACTATTTTTAGTCAATCATAGAACAGTTTTACTCTGAGAAAAGATAAATATTATAAATTCTTACCTCCTGAAGTCGATTCAAAAAACTTGTTAATTAATGAAAATTGCTTACTAAAAATAAAACACCGTCCGTAATGTACCCGTAAAAATCGTATCATTACTCTCTTGATTACTAGAATCAAAAACAGCTTGAAATACAGGAGAAATTGAAATATTATCATTCACAGCATAACTATAAAAAACCTCTAAATTTGTCTGAGTAGAATTGCCAATTTCATTCACAATAAAAGGTTGCCCGACTGCCACTCCCACACGATCGCCCTCTTGCAAAATATCCAACCCAGAAACACCTGCCATCCAATAATTAGGATTAATATCCCCAAAATCTGTATCTTTATAACTACTATAACCATAGCGACCAAAAACAGCAAACTTAGAAGCAAAACCCCACTCAAAATTTACTCCTACCGCATCAAAACGGCGAGCAAAAACTCTACCTCCACTATAAATCAAACGCAGACTAAATCGAGACGAAGGATTATATTCAAACTCCACCATTCCTTGATGAAAACCAAATAATCCCCGCGAACCCCTGCCATCAGAATAGAGTAATGATGTAAACAAAGAAACGGGTAAAGGAGTTTGACCATTTTGGGTAGGGTTAGCTGAATCTGGGGCAATGTACAAAGCACGAACGTTGAAAGCACTGCCTCCAGGGTTCCATTGTAATATTGCTCCACCACCGATGGCATCCATAGGAAATATCACATAGTTATAAACCAGGTTCGCTGTGGAAAAGTCGCGAAAACTTAAGTTAGCATAACTATTATTGTCTATATAATCCAAAGCTTCAATTAAAGGTCCTACAGTTAGGGATAAATTTTCCACTACCTGAAAACTGTAGAAAACCCTCCCAATCCCAAACTCATCATCTCGAAGAGGTCGTCTAGTAATATCTAAAATACTCCCAAAATTAGGTTCCAGTATTGCCGTAGCGTTGTCAAGAATTCCATTACTACCAGTATCAACCCGCAGTTTTAATAAGTCCGTACCTCGGAAACTCGTATCAAAATCAAAAACTACACGATATAACAATGTAGCTTGAGGGTTTTCGTCCGCTAACTCTCTCCCATTCGGATCAATCAGGCGATCGCCATCAAACCCACCAGCATTCACCGCAAAAATTGTCTGACCATTTAATTTCGTAGTAGTAGAAAACTGCTCTGCTTCCAAAACATCCACTCGGTTTCCTAATCCGTCGATACGTGCTTTAAGGTTAGCTATTTCCACCTGAAAATCTTGTATCAGTCTTTCGACAACTATCAAGTCATCTTCTTGAATTAATTCCGCTTGACTTTCTGCCATAAAACTTTCCAGAGTTTGCCAACAAGCATTTAAAGCTGCTGCAAATTCATATCTAGTAATAGGACGGTTGCCTCGAAAAGTATTATCAGGATAACCAGAAAGACAGTCGTAGCGATCGCGCAAACTCAGCAATGCAGAATATGCCCAATCAGTAGGTGAAACATCATCTAATTGATAAACAGGAATTTGTTGGGTAACGGAGTCATTTGGTTTAGTCTCGCTAAATTCTTCAGTATAGTTTTGAACTTGCCCCATCAACTCCTGGTTATCTTCTGTGGCCAGAGTTTTGCCACTACTGAAAGATAATAGATTGATTAGTGTCAAACTGATCAGGATCAATTTTTTTTCCTTACCATGACTTTTGAATAATTGCAAGCTATTTCCCCCCTAACAATAGTTGATTGTGCAGTCAGATTTTATCAGATGCTTTGACCATATCAATACTTAAGCAAAAAATGAAATTATACACTATCTGTAGGGGTGAAAAGCCGTTAACCCCTACTATATATGGTGGTTATGCATAGATAGTTATTAGTTAATTTGCAGCAATAAAGTTTGAGTAGTCCAAGTCGGACATCCACAACCAAAAAAGTCATAATCTTCCGTCCAGATTGCTGCGGATAAAGTTAATGCTAGGGCAACTGTTTCCCAATCATTAGGATCTCTAGGAATACGCTTTCTTGCTTCTGCTTCAAATGATTGATAATAAGATAGAGGGACAGTGGTAATTCTATTATTAATTAGTCCTAGAGCTACTTCTAATTGAAATTGTCCCTGTTCTGGAGTTAAGTTACCTTTATTAACTCTTATAGAAACCCGCTTTTGTAGTTCGTATTGAGCTTCATTTTTCATCTTTTCAGCTAAGAATAATTCTAAGCTTTGCGAATTAATTAAAGCTCTTCCACGCTTTCGTAGCAGTTCAGCAACTAAGACATTTGTATCAACAACTAGGCGCATTCTTCCTCATCCTCAACTGCATTCATAAACATTGATACATATTCGTCTTCTGTTAATCCTGTCTGAGCTAATATTTGTTCCATAAGTATGTCAAGTTTTTCTGCTGCTTTTTTGGCTGCTTCGTAATCGAGCTTACTACGCAACTCTGCTATTCTTTCTTCTGTTAATCCCGTGGGATGTAATGTTTTCTCTATAATTCTATCAAGTTCTTCTTTGGCTTTTTTGGCTGCTTCGCGATCGCCTATGGGATAATAATAACCAATTGTTTTACCTTCATGCTCTATAGAAACCAGTTCTTTTTGAGCTAATAAAATTTGTTTTTCTAGGTCGTCGAATTCAATGTTTTTCATAATCCTTTTGCCTGGATTTTAGATTAATGAGTATCTAAACTGTTAATTATTCTAATATAACATTACTTACTGATGTGGTCAATAATTAATTGACTGCAAATTCTGTAAAAGGTCGCACGTCGGGGGGATGAAAACCTAAGACAATTTGACTTTTAGGAAGACCTCCTCTAAGTAGATCGGATGCTATTCCATCTTCTAAACCATCCCGATGTATCCAGATTTTATCCCTAATAATTTCTATATGAACTAAACAACTATGAACTTGTAAGTCGTCTTCCCATCCTTGAGTAATTAATAAAAAATCATTCCTATCTTCACTAATAATTAAACGGCATTTTAAATCCCCGTGAGCATAAGGAATTTGTGTATATTCCTTGAGTTGCTGTTGAATAATAGTCCGATATTGAGCTAAGATATCCATTGCCATATCTCCTGTTTTTTACTTTTACAAACTAATATATTGACTTTATACTTGTTAACAACTAACTCTCCAATTGGTTCTGAAAAAATAGCCTGATAAGTTATTTTCCGCACTGCTAAATACAACAAAAAATCTGGTTTTACTTCTTCCAATACTGCCCGATAAAGCAAATATTGACCATTTTTTGAATTCAAAATTCAAAATTCAAAGTTCAAAAATTTTGATTATAAGTGAATTTTAATAATTGTTTAATTAAGGGTTCAAGCCTCGTTCTTTAGAGCGAAAAAATCAAAAATATTTTCCTGATTTCAAGCCTCTGACTTTAGGCAGAGGTTATAATGAGCGAATTCATAATTTTTAATTTTGAATTGATTTGACCTAAAGCTTGTTCTAAATCTGCAATACTAGATTGCTGCTTTAATTCTTGTTCCTAGATCAGAAACCGGGTTTGCATTTAGATATCATAATACTGATATTAGCTCTATACAAACCCGGTTTTTAATACCATTTTATTAGAGAGTATTAGTTACTAATTTTCTGACAAAGAAAGATTACGAAACTCAACATTAATACCATTGTTGTAGTAAGAACTTTGCAACCATGAACTAATTTGAAAAACTTGTATCTTGTTGACTTCAAGTGGCACATTATCAAAAGTAATAGTAGCTTCTATCGGTACGTCCGTTATCAAATTATTTCTAACACGGGACGTTCCACTATATGTTCCTAATTTAACCCGTGTTGCTAAATATTCTTTACCTGCCTCAAATATCCTGCTTCTCCTGCCAGAACGATTTGAATACAAGGAGAAGCTAACATTTTCTTGTTTGCTTGTGATTAATAGAACACAGCTAATTGTTTGACTTTTTGGATTAACATTAGATTTTTGACAACTCTTAAGATCATAAACAAGACCTTGAACTGCAAAAGATGCTATTGGAGTCGAAATTGTTTCAGTTGTTTCAATTGAAGGAGTTGTGACAGTCGTCGAAATTGGGGTATTGGTACGATTTTTCAAATCTTTGTTTTCAACTTCGAGTTCTTGTATCCTGTCCTTTAACTCATCCTTTTCAGTTTGAGAATTTTCTAGTTGATTTTCCAGTGCAGTTTGATTAGCTGTTAGTTTCTCAACTTGTGCCTCTAATTCCAAAAGCTTTGATGGATCGGGAGTTTCATCTAACCCTACCAATTGAGGAACGTTAGCCACAATATATTCTCTAAGTTTATAACCGCCAAAAGCTGCCAAGGGAGCTACTAAAATTATTAGTATTAAGGCAAAACCAAAATAATTTTTCCATTGCCGTCTTTGAAATTCTCTACTCACTTGTTTAGAAACCTCCTCAATGTCATTTTCACGCAGCAAATCTGATAATCCTAGTTCTAATAAACTCTGCCGAACAGAGTCAATCGTAATTCTACCTTCAAGCTCATTTCTCCTGTGAGAAAGTCTTTCTACTAATCTTTTAAATTCATCCTCACTCAAACTATTTTTACTCATTTGCTTTCACCTCTACTTTTTACTTTCTCCAAACTTTGATTGTCTGATCTCTACCACTACTAATTAGCGTTTTTCCATCAGGACTCATGGCAATAGATGTAACTCCCCGGCGATGTTCTTGAGGAAAAGCTTGTGCTTCTTGATCTGAAAGTTTCCAATCTAAAATTTTTCCATCATTACCCCCACTTATTAAAGTTTTACCATCTGGGCTAAACACCAAACAAGTAACAGCCTCTGAGTGCTGTCTTAGCTCATCTGTTTCTCCCTCACCAAGGTTCCACAATTTAATGCTGTTGTCTCTACCACCACTTGCAAGCAACTTTCCATCTGGACTAAAAATCACGGTAAAAATAGCATCTTTGTGCTTTGTCAGTGTACCCAGACACTCTCTATTTGCAACATTCCAAACCTTGATAGTCTTATCATAACTACAGCTTGCCAGAACTTGTCTGTTTTTCGGGTTAAAAGCCACACAAGTAACTTTATCTGAGTGTCCTGATAACTTGCCTATTTCTTTTCCTGTTTCTACATCCCACAATTTAATATCCTGATTATCACTAGCTGCTAGAAGTTTTCCATCTGGGCTAAAAGTAACCGAATCAAAACCTTCAAGGTCGAAAAAATTATTCAAAAGAGTTTTGTCTAATTCGTGAATTGGATTAGTTTCTCCAAAACGCCAAATTTTGATTTGATAGTTTTTGCAAGCAGCAAATTTCTGACCATCTGGACTAATTGCTACAGAGGTAAACCATAAATCTGTAAAGTGTGGAGCTTGAATTTCTTTGTCTATTCTCCAGGTTTTTTTCTGTTTACCCCAAACTTTAATAACTTGGTCTCCACCACTGATAAAATATTCGTGGTTTTGATTAGGACTAAAAGCTACCTTTAATCCATAGCTCATTACATTCTGTTGAGAAAAATCAGTCATTTGCTTTGCAATCTTATCAATTGCACCAATTCCAGTAGATTGAAACGTAGTCTGAGTGAAATCGCCTTCTGTTAAGCTAGCAACAAATTGCCAGTCGAATTGTTTGATTGCTCTTACTAGAGCCTTAATGGCTTCATCATCCCACTGTTGATAAATGTGACCGCCAATTTGGATAGGATCTTGAGCCTTAATGGCTTCATCATCCCACTGTTGATAAATGGCATCGCCAACTTGGATATGATTATAATTTACCTCAATCTTGCCAACGAAATTTTCACCTACAACATCATTAATCAAATTTATAACAGCGTCAATACTGTTGACACTCATTAAATAGCGGAAGTTTTCCAAGTCAGCATCAGTATGTTGACCCTCAGCAATTCGTTCTAGAATTGCTTTAATCTCTTTCAAATTGTTCGTCATAATCAAAAATAAAGAAGTTTTGGTGTTGCATAATATATTCTAAAAGTTAGTTTCGTTGATCAACGTGATTGGAACTTGGATACGATTGATATAATTTGTATCAAAACTACCAACGATATAACCTGGGATTTTTTTGTTTTCTACTCTTCTTTTGCTAAAGACAGCGCACTTTGCTATATTTCCAGTAGTCTGCTAATTTCACCATCGTCCTCTAAATTCTCAAGAGTCACAAAATGAATTGCTTTTAGGTCATTAGGAATATTATCGGCACTCGCTCCAGGTAAAAGTACAGGAATAATTTGAAGCTCTTTCTTGTTAATGCTTTTGTGGAGTTTATGTAAATAGCTAATTTCCATCTCTTGTCGCGTCCTTAGACTATTTGTTCCCAGAAAAGGGGGACGTTCTTTGAATATAAATTTTTCTCTTTTATTCCCTATTTTTCTCATAAAAATATAATCACACTTAACATTTTCAAAACTGGTGTAAAAATTGATATACCCATCTTCTATGAAAGCACCTGTTAAATTTGCTTCTTCAAAATCTGTCTCTATAGCTTGAACTAATAGAAGATTAGCTTCACTAAGATTAGCTCCCGTGAGGTTAGCTCCCATGAGATTAGCTCCTGTAAGATTAGCTCCACTGAGGTTAGTTCCACTGAGGTTAGCTCCCATGAGGTTAGCTCCACTGAGATTAGTGTTTGTAAGATTAGCACCTTTTAAATTAACATTCTTTAAATTAGAAAAGCTCAAATCTGAATCACTGAGGTTAGCTCCCGTGAGATTAGCTCTCATAAGATTAGCTCCACTGAGATTAGCTTCTCTTAGGTTGCTATTTGTAAGATTAGTATCTTTTAAATTAACATTCCTTAAATTAGAAAAACTAAAATCTGCACCGCTTAAATCATCTTCACTTAAATCATCTTCACTTAAATCAACTCCAACATAATCTTCTGCTAAACTAAGTCCTGCAACTTTCGCTAACTCTGATAGCTTACCTGTTGGTTCAGATTCAATTTTTTGAAAAAGAGCACCTAGCTCTTTAGGAGTTAGAGGGTTTTTCATATATCAACTCTACTTTACTCAAATAATCTTTAAGTTTTGGTTCTAAGACATTTCTAAAAAATGCCATAATTTTTGTTTCTTTTACTCTATTTGTTTCTTTTACTCTAGAGGGAGTCCGAGCATCCCTAACTCCCTCTTTATCAGTTATTTTTATTATTTGTATGTAGTTTTTATTTATTTTGATTTCAAAGGTAGCACAAAGAGCATAACGATCGCCTGATATATTCTTAATATATCCAAGTATCTCATCTTTAAGAGTACCATTTAAAACTTTTGAATTCTCTTGATTAGCTTTAAATTCCCAACAAGGAGTTTCAGGACTTCCTGTAGAATTTATAATCCAATCTTCTTTCTGAGTTTTAATAAATTTACGTTCACTGATAGGCATTACCCCATTTTGAAGATTAAATCTTAGTTTACCACGCTTTATTCCAAATATAATACTACCTTTTTGGTTATTATCATAGATAATTTCTTGATCATATTCACCAAAACTAATACCTAATACAATACCAATTGCTTCACTTTGATTAATTTCTGTTTGTGCATCTCGGAAAAAATCTAATTCAACAGATACTAAGTCCCCATTATACTTTTGATCTAATGTTTTTTTGATATAGTCCCCCTCAATTATGCGAACTATATCTTGATTCGGGATTTTTTCCACTCCCTTTTCCTCTTTTGGTGGCAACTTTGGTAAAGGAACTTTAAGATTATCTTCTATAAAGCTTTTGACTCCAATATAAACAAAACTTTCCCTATTCTTAAGCTTGCAAATTGAAATGTGGTCTTCATCCAATGGTATTGGAATCACACCTTTAATGCCAGGATTTGCGCTATTTTCACCCACAACTAAAATACCAGAAGTTGGTAGATTTTCGTAGTAGACTTGCATAGGAATCTGACTTAGTATTTCGTGATTCCGATAAACATTTGTTAGCTCTTGCAATCGTGGATTATGAGCTTCCAATTCTTTAATAGTAACAGTATTTCGGAAAATCAAACGCATATACTGAATCAAATTTGCCATATAAGAACCATCATGGGGTGTAGAAAAGAAAACAATACCTTTAGTTTGGTTTACAATTGCTTTCCATTGTGGAGTCCCAGAATCTAAGGCATTGCGCAGCATTTGTTTTACTAAAAGTCCTCCCATACTATGGGTAATAAAAAATAAAGGGCGACTACCAATTTTGTAGGTATCAAGAACTTTCAGAATATTAGTAGCACGATGGACTAAAGGCATACTGGTGCCCTTCCAATGAGAAGAATTTACCTCATATCCTAGAGACCAAATGCCCATATTTGGCAAATCTTCTCCCAACCAAGCAGGCCAGAAATTATCATCATCACTTTTTTCTTGAGGATGCCAAGTTTTACGAGGATGTCCATTCAACCCATGAACAAAAATTACATCTCCAGTACGGTTTCGGTTATCACAGCCAGATATTTGTAAGATTCTTGATTCACTCATAATTGAGTTTAGTTATACTGTTAAAGATATTTATTCTAAATGATAAGGACGTTGCACGCAACCTCCCTGCTTTGCGATCTATTATAGCGATCGCTATTACTGTCAGAATATTTTCCAAATATCAAATTTAGTAGTCATAGCAAGAATTTAACTTCTAACTTTGAGCATAAAAAGCTCTAGTCCAGTAGTGGAGTGTTTCAGCTAAAAATGTAGGCCCTTGTAGAACGACAGTGAAACCCAATAATATAGAATCCGGGTAATTAGTTATCGTATTGCTTTAGGAGTCAGGAGTCAGGAGTCAGGAGTCAGGAGAAAGAAAAGATTGGAACTTGGAAATTATATAATTTGTATTCAGTAGAACATCTGTATTAAGAGAAAGTAATTTTGCAATTACTGTATAACCGGATTCTATATAAAACCTTATTAATGTTGGGTTTCGTCCCTCAACCCAACCTACACCTATTGCACCATTTTAGCTGTGTCAGTCCAGTAGGGTGCATTAATTTCCAGCGTAACGTACCATCAGATTACCTACCATTAAAAAAGGTGTGTGACAGCTAAATTTATTGACTTGGTGTCAAACTAAAAAGTGGATGCGTCACACACTCTACTATTTTTAAATCCCACTAAAGAAGGTGCGTTACACTTCGTTAACACACCCTACTGGATTAACTTCTATAAGAGGCGAATAGCTATTCGCCCCTACAAAATGCTGAACTAATTTTTGACATAAAAATCTCTAGTTCCCTTAGCATTAATCGCCTCTCCCAATCTATTTAAACCATGCACATAAGCAGCAGTGCGCATCGAAATAGATAACTCCTGAGATATTTGCCAAATCTTCTCCGTTTCTACCACCATTTTTTCCTTCAATTTTTGATTAACCTCATTCAAACTCCAATACAAACCACTACGATTTTGCACCCACTCAAAATAACTCACTGTCACCCCACCAGCATTAATCAAAATATCAGGAAATACATAGATTCCGCGCTCTTCTAAAACCTTATCGGCAGCAGAATTAATAGGGCCGTTCGCAACTTCAAAAATAAACTTTGCTCGAATATCTGTGGCATTTTTTTCAGTAATCTGATTCTCCAAAGCAGCAGGAATTAAAATATCCACATCCAAAGCTAAAAGTTCTTCATTAGTCAAAACTTGATGCTCAACAATATTGCAAACAGTATCCTGACAATAAACTGCTTGCATCTGCTTATTAGATTCCTTATATTGACGAATACTCGGAATATCTAAACCCTGTGCAGAATAAATACCACCCTGAGAATCACTAACAGCAACAACCTTATAACCACCTTGGCAAAGTAACTCTGCCAAAACCGAGCCAGCATTACCAAATCCTTGCACTGCAACCGTAGTTTTTTCTGGAATACATTCAAACTTCGGCATAATAGTTTCAATCGCAAAAAAAGCACCCATTGCTGTTGCCGTATTTCTACCCAAACTACCACCGATACTCACAGGTTTACCCGTAATCACCGCCGGACTTAACTGTCTTCTAATAATACTGTATTCATCCATCATCCAACCCATAATCATCGGGTTAGTGTACACATCCGGTGCCGGAATATCCACATCAGGACCGATAAAATCAGCGATCGCGTCAATATATCCCCGACTCAAACGTTCCAATTCCATCCGAGATAATTCTTTCGGATTAACAGTAATTCCACCTTTTGCTCCACCAAAAGGCAAACTCAAAACAGCACATTTAAAAGTCATCCAAAAAGCCAAAGATTTTACCTCATCAATAGACACATTGGGATGATAACGAATACCACCTTTTGTTGGTCCTCTTGTATCATCATAACGAACTCGATAACCTTGAAAAACTCGTAATGAACCATCATCCATCCGGACAGGAATTGAAACTATTAAAGTAGCTTTAGGATATTTGAGGCGTTCTTTTGTATCTTCCGAAAGAGAGACATATTTTAAAGCCTTTTCTAACCTACGACTAGCATCATCAAACAAAGAATCTTCTGACATAAATACCTCTTTGTTATAACTGAATTTATTTTTATATTTCGATCATAAATCTTTTGTCTTTTAATTGACTCTAATAGTTAAGAAAATGTAACAAGCTTTTATATCAATTAATAATTAATCCCCAGAGGTTTAAAGCCTTTCCTTAATAATTGATAATTAGAGATAGTTTTCATTATTACCCCACACCCCCTAATCCTCTGACCCCACACCCCACTTTACTCAAAAATTATTATGATAGAGAACTACCTAAATATCTTATGCCTTCTGCCTTTAAAGAAAAATCTTTGTAGAGCACTTAAATCAAAATTGGGATAAAGTTCTAGATTCCTCCCAGATATCAACAGGACTTACGCAAAGAAACCCGGGTTCTACGGTAAATCATTGTTTTTGACAATAAACATCTACGAGAAACCGGGTTTCTGAGTTCCCATGGCTTTAGTCCTAATCAAGAAAGAAAATATAAAATAGATAGTAATAATACTTAGTTTTGTACCTTATGGTAGAAGTCCTCGCCGCCTTGTCTGCATCAGCAGCAGCAGGTATTAGAATAGCACTACCCTTACTGCTAATAGGTTTATTGCAAAATGATCTATGGGCAAAAGTTCCTCTACTCTCTCAAATCTCCCCGCAAATAGTAGTGGGAATATTAGTCAGTTGGTCTTTATTTGAAATCTTTGCCTCAAAAGACCTATTGGGCCAACGTATTCTCAATTTAGTTCAACTCTTATTTAGTCCAATAGTAGGAACAATTATGAGTATGGCGATCGCTGAAGCTACTCATATAGAGGGTTGGTTAATTATGGTTATTGGAGTTGTGGGGGGTTTACTTGCCTTGGTGCTGCAACTGGTTCAGGTTGGGTGTTTTTTTCGGTGGCGCGGTTTACCTGTTTGGATGCTGTTATCTCAAGACATTCTCTGCATTTGCCTAGTAATTTTTGCCTTCGATGCACCGCAACAAGGAGGATTAATTGCCTTACTATTATTATGGTTAGCTATCCGTACTTATCAAGATTGGTATCGATGGTATAGCGCAAGTCAAAATTCAAAATTCAAAAGTTAAAAATTCAAAATTCAAAATTCAAAATTCAAAAGTTATCTCTGACGCTCGTTTGAGCATTTACAAATATCCGCCTCAAAATTCAAAATTCAAAAATTCAAAATTCAAAGTAATTTCTGACGCTTGTTTGAGTATTTATAAATATCCGCCTCAAAATTCAAAATTCAAAACTCAAAACTCAAAAGTTATCCCTAACTGAGTTTGAGCATTTTGAGCATTTGTAAAAAAATTTTTGAGAAAAGGTATAAGGGGCATCTAAACGATGCCAAATATTTCTATTAATTAGAGTAAACCAGCCAAGTGTAAAGGGCCATGACCAGTAATTAACTCCAACAACAAAGCCATAAAACCAAGCATTGCTAATCGTCCATTCCAGACTTCTGCTGTAGTAGTTAATCCCCATTGCCATCTTTCTTGAGGATACATTTTGATAATTTTTTTCATTTGGATGGCATCAGAAAAATCACGACTTGGAGCATCTAGAGCTTCCATAACTAAATCTGCTAAATCATTGATAAATACTGGATGAGTATTCAGAGCAGGTACTCGGTAAAAATTACTAATTCCAGCTGCTTCTGCCACCTCGCGATATTCCATATCAATTTCTTGCAGAGTCTCAATATGCTCAGAAACAAAACTTATGGGAACTACCAATAAATCATTCACCCCACTATCTGCTAATCCTTGAATAGCATCTTCAGTGTAAGGTTTTAACCATTCCACAGGGCCAACTCGACTTTGATAAGCTAAAGTATGAGCATTCGAGCGATTCAACGTTTTCATAATTTTCTCTACACAATCTTCAATTTCTGCCTGATAAGGGTCTCCTGCTTCTTCAACGTAGCTCACCGGTACACCATGGGCACTGAAAAAGATATGTACTTGCTCTGAGTTTGGACAATGGTCTAATTCTTGAGCGATTAATTCTGCCATTGCCTGGAGATATCCTGGTCTTTGATACCAAGAAGGAACAACGGTGTATTCAGTTTTCTCTAGTTCTGGGTCTTTTTGCCAAAGTTTATCGAGCAATCTAAAACTTGAACCGCTCGTGCTGATAGAATATTGAGGATATAGTGGCAGAATTACTAACTTTTCTACTTGGTCACGCTTAATTCTAGCAAGAGCTTCTTCTGTAAAAGGATGCCAATAACGCATTCCTATATAAGTTTGAGTCGCTAATCCTTTTTCTTCTAACTTTTGTTGCATAGCCAAAGCTTGCTGTTCCGTAATCGATCTTAATGGAGAACCACCGCCAATTTCCTTATAATTTTCCTGAGACTTTTGATAACGCATAGTGGAAATGAACCATGCTAAAGGTTTCTGTAGCCAAGGAAAAGGGAGACGAATAATTTCTGGGTCAGAAAATAAATTGAAGAGAAAGGGGCGTACATCTTCTAGTTGTTCAGGCCCACCTAAATTAAGTAATAATACTCCAACACGACTCATAGTGTTAATAAGGCTCCCATTATAATATTTGTTACTAAATTTAACATATTTATATTTTCTTAATTATATTTGTTGACAAATGTAGAGTCAACCACTAACCCAAATCTATTTTTGTTTGAGTAATTAAGTATAAGTTTAATTTATACTTCTTGTGTCTTTTGACCAAAAAATAAGGTCTCAAGTCTCACATTTAAAGAGCATGAAAAAAAATATACGGTTCAGTATTTCAAGTCTTTGACTTCAGTGTTCGACACTGATAACTAGGGTTTGCTGAAAACAGCAAAGTGTGGGAAGTGTCGGAGGTGTCGGAGGTGTCGGAGGTGTCGGAGGTGTCGGAGAAATAATTTTTCCTTGATTTTTCTGCCTCGCCCTGCCCCAAAGTCCTCACTTTATGCAGCTCTTTTCACCGACAAACTGATACTTTTTCACGACTTAAAGTGGGTCAAACCTTTATCTGTAAATGCTTTGATATTTAATCAGCAAGCCCTAACTAATAACTGATAACTGAAATAAAATGGCAACAATTTTAAGAGACTGGAGCTATAGATATCAATGGTTGTATGACGGAATTTCCCGTTTAGCAGCTCTTAGTGTTGGAGGAGAAGCTCGCTTTCGCCAACTAGCTTTACAGGGGTTAACTATTAACCAAAATACTCAGATACTTGACCTTTGTTGTGGTAGTGGTCAAACAACTAATTTTCTAGTTAAATACTCTCAAAATGTTACAGGATTAGATGCTTCTCCACTATCAATAAATAGAGCTAAAAAAAATGTACCATCGGCTAAATATGTAGAGGCATTTGCTGAGGATATGCCTTTCTCAAATAATCAATTTGATTTAGTACATACAAGTGCTGCTTTACATGAGATGAATTCTGAACAATTAAAGCAAATTATTCAAGAAGTTTACCGAATTCTGAAGCCTGACGGAATTTTTACTTTTGTTGATTTTCACAGTCCGACTAATCCTTTATTTTGGCCGGGATTAGCAATATTTTTCTGGTTATTTGAAACAGAAACTTCCTGGAATTTTATCAATACAAATATATTGGATTTATTACAAGAAGTAGGGTTTGATTTAGTTAATACTGACTTACCTAAACCCCTTTTATATGTTGGAGGTAGTCTGCAAGTAGTTCAAGTTCAAAAATAAAAGTAATATCATGTCCGGTTGAATAATTATAATTAAAGTCCGTAGTAGGGGTTTGGTCTCCAAACCCAATATGCGTTTAGTCTTAAAACCCAAGTGCATAAAGGATTCAGAAACCAAACCCATTTTAAATTAATAATGCAAGAATTTTGAATTTATTTGACTCCTGACTCCTGACTCCTACCCTTACCAAAAGATTGTATTCAGCAAACCTTATTTATTTTGGATTTTGATTACTCAGCAAAATAATTCCGATTCCCATCAATATCCAAGTTCCTTCAAAACCAACATTAATCCGGTGAGTTTTTTCTCTACTCAATAAATACTGAAATTCTCTATCTGACAATTCTAGAGCAGATTGTGTAAGTTTTTGATTTGCTTGAGTTAAGCGCATAAAATCTAATGCTCCCCAATAGGTGGAGATACCAACAACGAAAATACCAATTCCTGTACCAAATATACGCAACATAATTATTTGTTTTTTCTAATTTAAAGTGGGTTTATTTCATTAATTGATCATGGATAATGGATAATTTGAAGATAAGAATGTATATCTTGAGATTTCCTATAATTTCATATTAATTATAACTAAAAAAATAAGGTCTCATAACAAGTCAGATTTAGAAAATCTAATTATATATTATCTCTTTTGGTTCACCCCAGAATCAGTCTATAATAACCATATTTGTTATCAAGTCTCCCTTTGGATAAGCTAGAGGTACTGATAACTGATTATTGATAACTGATAACTGAAATGACTAACCAAGTTTTAATTATAGGTGGATACGGCAGAATTGGTAGTAGTGTTGCTAGAGATTTAGCAAATTCTACCAACTCAGAAATTACTATTACCGGACGTAAACCAGAAGCAAATATCAAAGAAATTCCTGTTTCTAGAATTAGCTCTGGAGTTAAATATTTAGCTCTAGATTTAGCAGATAAAGAAAAAGTCAAAAATATTATTCATTCCTATAGTAAATCTTCTGGAAATTTAGTTATTCACTGTGCGGGACCGTTTCATCATCGCGATACTAATGTTCTCAAAAATTGCATCGAAGCTGGTATTAATTATGTCGATATTAGCGACCATAGAGGTTTTACTTCTAAAGCTTTAGAATATTCTGAATCTGCGAAACAAGCTGGAGTTACAGCAATTATTAATACAGGTATTTTTCCAGGAATTTCTAATAGTTTAGTCCGTCAATCTGTAGAACAATTTGATGAACCAGAGGAAATACATTTAAGTTATGTAGTAGGTGGTTCTGGTGGCGCCGGAGTCACAGTTATGCGAACGACTTTTTTAGGTTTACAAAATAATTTTGATGTCTGGATCAATGGTAAATGGCAATCTGTTAAACCTTATAGCGATCGCACAACTATTAATTTTCCATCTCCCTACGGCAAAATAGGAGTTTATTGGTTTGATATGCCAGAATCTTTGACTTTAGCTACTTCTTTTCCTGTGAAAACTGTAACTACAAAGTTCGGTTCTTTTCCCGATTTTTATAATTATTTGACTTGGATGACTGCTCATTTATTTCCTGTTAGTTGGTTAAAGAATTCAGGGGTAATAGAATTTTTGTCTCAAGTTAGTTATAAAATGACTCAAGTTACAGATAAATATAGTGGTACTGGTGTAGCAATTCAAGCAAAAGTTATTGGAAAAAAGTCAGGGGAAAAAGTTGATTTTTGCTCGTCAATTCTACATAAAGATACTGCAACTGTTACGGGCATTGGTGCTGGTGGTATTGCCGAATTAATATTGTCTGGAAAATTGCATAAACCCGGAGTTTGGTGTGTCGAAAATAGTTTGTCTACGGAGTTATTTAAACAGGTAATGCAGAGTCGTGGATTTGTGAAAAATTATGGTGAAAATTATGTGGTTTATCAGGTATAAAATTAAATCAATTTTGTTATAATTAATGTTGAGGATATTATTACTTTAAATAAGTGTATAATTCTCCATCATATTTAAAAAAGTAAGACTTCCTCGCATAATTTACTAAGCTGAAAGATGAAATTTATGTCAGAAATCAAAGAAATTTGCACTGTGTACCTAGGAAACTCAATGCTTGATGATGACTATACTCTTTATGAAGACGGACAAGTTAAAAGGTTTTATGATCGAAACCAATGGTCATTGAATAACGAAGAGTGGGTTGACGCAAAAAATCTTAGCGATGGTATTAAGCAAAAATTGTTAGATAAATGTCCAGAAGATTATAAAAATAAGGCAAGACAACTCCTTGGTTTATAATCTTATACTCAATTTTATTTAACGTTTATTGAAAAATTATCAATTGTTCAGGTGTTTTTGACTAAATCCCCGCTAACTTATGAAGTATTTTCAGCAGTCAGCGGTCAGCTATCAGCTTCATTACTTTTAGTTGATAACTAGAGCTAGTCTTTCGTGTGCTTCAATTCTCTGGTTAAAAATATAGTAGAAGTTAAGGAAATGTTTGCTTTATTGATTAAAAATCTGACAGCTGACAGCTAATAGCTGAATGCTTACGATAAATTAAATAATCAATTGATACATTCATCTAAAAGAATCTTCATTCTATGCTACTACACGAATAATTTATGTTCCTATTTCTTCTAATAATTCAATCACTTGTTCTTTTGTAACGCTAGGAAACCCATCAAGAAAATAATCAATAGTTTCTCCTGCTTTTAAATAGTCAAAAAGTGTTTATACTGCCACTATTGTACCAGCAAAAATTGGGGTTCCTCCCATAATTTCAGGAGACTTACTAATTATTGAAGAGTTTTTAAACATACAGAACTTCTCATATCTTGATAACTGATAATTGAAAGGGGGTTTGGAGACCAAACCCCTACTATTAACTATTAACTTTTGACTTTTGACTTTTGACTTCCATGAAGCGATCGCCCCTTTTTTCTATCCACTTGAATAGTCGCTTCGAGACTTTTAGTCTACCGTTGATAATTTCGTCAGATAAGAGAATTGTGCTTGCCATTATAGATAAACAAATTATACTCATAACTACCAAATTCCTGTTTAAACTAGACCGTTCAGTTTGAATATATTTATTCTAGCAAAAATTTTGATAATGTCAAAAGAGCAGAGGAGAAAATTTTCAGGAGAAAAGCTGATGGCCAAAATTAAGAGAGAAGAAAAACTTCAGCGGAGTGCTGTAGATAAAGCAGAACAAATACTCAGAGGTGCAATACCGGAATTTCTGAAGAATGGTTATGCCTGTACGAGTATGGATAAAGTAGCTAAAGCAGCAGGGGTATCCAAACAGACACTATACAGTCATTTCACAGACAAAGAAGGATTATTCACTGCATTAGTCAAGCGGATGGCTACTAAGAAATATAACTTTGTTTGTTCACAACCACTAGAGGGAGAACCGAAACAAGTATTACGGAATTTAGCAGATCGAATACTAACAGAAAACATTAATGATTCAGAATATTTAGAGTTTGTCAGATTAATTATTGCGGAGTCAGGAAACTATCCAGATTTATCCAAATTATTTTTAAATCAAGTAGCTAAACCTGCAGTAGAAATTGTCACAAAATATTTGCAAGAAAATCCAGAATTAAATCTAGAAGATCCAGAAGCAACTGCCAGAATATTTGTTGGTTCTTTAGTATATTTTATCTTGAATCAAAAAGTGCTGCATGGTATTGAAGTAATGCCAATGACAGCAGAACGTTATGTTGATAATTTAGTAGCATTAATTGTTAGGAAAGAGAGAGTGTAGTGCTATGCGCATTAAAAGTAATTTATGATTGAGTTTTGACTACGAAAATGTTCTGCAAACAGGGTTTATCAATGTTTGCGTTCTGAATGCGTAGTGTTATAAAATAGCGATCGCTAACCCAATCAGGTTGTTCTAATAGAACCAACACCTACACTATCTCAGCTACCACTATAAGCATCTATTTCACAAAAGAAAGCTGTTAATTTGATTCAGGAATTCTTATACCAAAAAGCAGAGAAACCGGGTTTGTCTCAAATGCTCTACACTTACTGATATTAACCTCTCAGAAACCCGGTTTCTTATAACGCTCCGAAGCAAGCGAATTTGATATTACAGTCGCTGCGGACTTACAATAATTAATGATCGGGATTTAATATCAGTGAAATACTCAATTCATCCTTCAAACTAATATCATACCTGGATAATCAGCGACAAAAAAACCTTATCCCTATCCCTAGACACCCTAAAAATTTTGCTATAGCAATCCGCGCTTATTTATGTTGTAATATTTTATTGTAGGGGTTTGGTTTCCAAATCCAAACGAAAATGGGACTAATCTGACCATTTTTTGAATTCAAAATTCAAAATTCAAAGTTCAAAAATTTTGATTTTAAGTGAATTTCAATAATTGTTTAATTAAGGATTGAAGTCTCGTTCTTCAGAACGAAAAAATCAAAAATATTTTCCTGATTTCAAACCTCTGACCATTTTTTGAATTCAAAATTCAAAATTCAAAGTTCAAAAATTTTGATTCTAAGTGAATTTCAATAATTGTTTAATTAAGGATTTAAGCCTCGTTCTTCAGAACGAAAAAATCAAAAATATTTTCCTGATTTCAAACCTCTGACTTTAGGCAGAAGTTATAATGAGTGAATTAATAATTTTTAATTTTGAATTGATTTTACCGAAAAATTTTGGTTTAAAGCCTCCCCTTAAAAGGGGATAATAAATAAAAATTTTCCTTCGAGTCAATCCTCTTATTTTCAAGGAGAGGTAATTATTAATTATTCATTATTCATTATTAATTGTTGACTAAACCCCTACAGTTTTTTTTCACAAATTATTTCATACTACTATCTAAACTAATGAGTGAAGTTCGTAAATGGCTAACAAGTATTTCCGGGAAAAATAAAAAAACTGCTATTAAAATCAAAATTAGAGAATTATTACAAGCAGAAAATTTTCCAGAGTTATATGAATATTTAACAGATTTTTATTTTATCAAAGCTAAAATTGATGTTGCTCAAACCGAAGAATTAATAGCAGATTATGACTTAGCACTACATTCATCACAATCATCAAATCTAACTCCAGAAAAAACAAAAAATCTCAGATTAATTCAAGGAGTAATTCGTCTCTCGGAACATATTCTCAAAAAAGATAAAAAACAATTAGTAGAACAACTATGGAGTCGTTTAGTAGATATCGAATATCCAGATATTCAATATCTACTCGTACAAGCAAAAAAAAGTAGAAGAAATCCTTGGTTACGTCCTTTAATTTCTAGTTTTCCGCCTCCTGATTCTGAATTAGTTCGGACTATTAATGCTCACAATAGACCGATAATATCTTTAATTCTTACTCCTGATGAAAAACAAATAATTGCTGGTTCTAGTGATGGTATAATTAAGGTTTTTAATCTGGCAAATGCAGCAGAAATATTGACTTTTACAGGGCATCAAAAAACTGTTACATCATTGGCAGTTACCTCAGACCAAAAAACACTTATTTCAGCTTCAGAAGATGCTACAATAAAAGTTTGGGATTTAATTGCAAAAACTCAAAAAACGACCCTATATGTACATTCAGAAGCAGTTACTTCAGTAGTTCTTACACCAGATGATAAGGAATTAATTTCATCTGCTAATGACGGTATTATTAATATCTATGATTTAGAAAAAGATCGAGATGTTTTAGATATTAAAGCGCATCAAGCAGAAGTTACATCTGTCACCCTTACCCCAAGTGGAAAGGAAATAGTTTCAACTTCCTGTGACAAAACTATCAAAGTTTGGCATCGGGAAAAAAGACAATTAATGACAACAATTCATGGTCATAATGCTGAAGTTATAGGTGCTGTAGTTACACCAGATGGCAAGTGGATTATTGCTTATGATGTGGATGGAGTATGGGATGTTTTTTACGGAGACATTTTCGTTTGGGATTGGAAAACTGGAGAGAGAATATTTTTATTATCTGGTCATGATGATGCTATTGATTCTCTAGCAGTAACTCCCGATAATAAGTATTTATTTTCTGGGGATACTAAGGGAATAATTAAGGTCTGGAGTTTAGAAACAGGAAAAGAAATTTCTACTCTTAGAGACCATAATATTTGTGTCAATAAGATACTGATTACAAAGGATGCTAAACGGGCAATTTCCTGTAGCACTGATGGGACTATTAAAGTTTGGGATTTAACTAAAATTATAGAGCAAAAAAAGTCAAATTATGCTCACATTGGTCATGCCAGGGAGATAAATACTGTTGCTATTACTCCTAATAGTAGATGGGCAATTTCAGGTGGTTTTGACATGGTATTCAAGGTCTGGGATTTAACAAATTTTTCTGAGGTTTTTTCTGAGGATTCAAGATCTGGAGAACCGGTTCATGCTCTAGCAGTAACTCCAGATGGTAAAGAGGTATTAGTAGGTTGTGGTTCTTCGTTGCCTAGTAGTAAAAAAGGAACTATTAGATTTTTTCATCCCAAAACTAGAGAGGAAATATTTTTATTTTCAGCTCCTAGTGATTTGGGAATTTCTATCGCAATAGCTCCAGATGGTAAGACTTTTATTTCTCAACATTGGGGAGACATTGTAACGAATATTTGGGATTTGGAATTAAAGGAAGAAATTGACGATTTGAGTGATCATAAAGAGGGGGAAGAAATATACGATTTACGAAGGCATAGAGATGAGATATTATGTATAGCAATAACTCCCGATAGTCAGAAGGTGATTTCTGGTTCATCTGATTCAAATGTTAGAGTTTGGAATTTGCCAACAAGAGAAAAAATTTTCACTTTGAATGCTGATTTGGGTTCTGTTTATTCAGTGGCAGTAACTCCTGATAATAAGTATATTATTTCTGGTTATTATGATGGGGAAGTTACGATTTGGGATTTGACAACTGGCGAGCGAATTGCTATTTTAGAAGGCCATCAGGAATGTGTGTCAGATATTGTCGCACTGGAAAATAATCGGATTATTTCTGCTTCTTTAGATCGAACTCTGAAATTGTGGGATTTAAAAAGTCAGAAAGCGATCGCTACTTTTTACGGTAATAGTGGGTTTCGATGTTGTGCTGCAGCATCAAATGGAGAAATAGTTATTGCTGGCGATTATTTGGGGAAATTACATTTTTTAAGGTTAGAAAATTGATTTGGCCAACTTGAGAGAAAGAGGGGGAAGAGGGGGAAGAGGGGGAAGAGGGGGAAGAGGGGGGAGTTTATAGTGATTTATTGTATAAAAAAATACACTTTTTTGAGGATTTTATACTAAATCAAAGGGAGCGATCGCTCCTTTGTTAAAAACCTACCCCTGTAAAATCCCCCCCACCCCCCTTTGAAAGCTATGCTTTATAAACATCTTTCTTAACATAAAACTTGACAACATAGACTTATGTTTAAGTCTTGAATCGGCTTTTTCAGGAGAAAAGAGTATTTTTCAATACACTTTTTTATGAATGTAGACAGAATT
>NZ_JAAHHT010000359.1 GCF_010672085.1 Okeania sp. SIO3I5 | reverse complement strand
TTCCAAACATCAGAGTTAATTCCGAGTATTAATGTTGAATACCAGCAAAAGCAAAAAGATGGGACATATAAAGTTTGTGTGAGAGAACAATCTTGGAATGCAGAAACTCAATTAGTTTATGACAAAAAACGCTGGTTTGCTATATTTCCAGTAGAGTTTAAATCAGAAAAATATAGCAGTCAATCCATCATTGCATTAGACCCTGGTGTGCGCAGTTTTTTAACAGGATTTGATGGAGAAAAGTTTATCGATCTAGGCAATCGGGATATTACGAGAATCTTTCGATTGGGACAGCATATTGACAAGCTTATCTCTACTAAGACCACATTAAAAGGTCGTTTAAATAAACACAAAAGGCAGCGATTAAACAAGAAAATTAACAGCTTGTTTACTAGGATAAGAAACCTCATAGATGAAGTCCATAAAAAAGTAGCAAAATGGTTAACTACTGAGTATCGCGTTATATTTATCCCTACTTTTGAGTCATCCCAAATGGTTGCCAAATCAGGAAAAAAGAAACGTATTCTTAACTCTGCGTCAGTTCGCCAAATGCTAAGTTGGGCACACTATCGTTTTAAACAAACTCTTAAGTTTCACGCATTAAAACGAGGGGCAACCGTAATAGATGTAACTGAGGAATATACTTCCAAAACTTGTACAAAGTGCGGCCATATTCATCAAAACGAATGAGGCTCAAAGCATTTTAAATGTCCGCACTGTGGTCACTCAATGCCGAGAGATTGGAATGGCGCTTTGGGGATATTCCTCAAAGCATTGCGAGATACCGCCAGTGTCGATGGTTCTGCCGTCACACTGCTATGAACAGTTTTTCCTGGTTTTGCCGGGAATTGCCGGGCTTGATGTATCTGTAGAGAGTAAGAAGTAAGGAGTAAGGAGTAACGAGTAATGAGTAACGAGTTAGGGAAGTGTGGGAAGTGTGGGAAGACTGGGATTGTAGGAGAAATAATTTTTCCTTGATTTTTCTGCCTCGCTCTGCCCCAAAGTCCTCACTTTATCCAGCTCTTTTCAGCGAAAAACTGAGACTTTTTCACGACTTAAAATGGCTAAAACCTTTATCTGTAAATGCTCTAATATAGTCGGGAATTTTCTCTGACTTTTTCAATTTCTGCTAGTCCTGCTGAGGAATGGCGAAGATACATAAGTTTTGTAATTTCTTCCCACAATTCCCACACTTCCCAAACTTCCCAAACTTCCCACACCTCCCACACCTCCCACACCTCCCACACCTCCCACACTCTCTCTACCATTCCTCAGAACCACCACCCAATTTCTGCCCTACTCCCTACTTCCTACTCCCTTAATTTAATTGAAAATCTTGTTGAAAATTCTGCCGAGTAATAGGTTGAGATACTTCTAATCCTTCACCCCCTAGCATTTCCAAAGGTTTGCCCCCCACAAAAATCCAAACTTTTACATCTGGTTCTAAACTAGAGGCGGTATAGATAATTTGTCCTAAACGACTCATCATTGAAGCACTACCACCTCCAGAAGTAAACTCTTCAGATAAGTCGATGTAGACCCCATTATTTTCCACAGTTAAAGCTTGAATTTTGGTTCCTTCAGGTATGGCACTTACGATATCTGTATTTTCTGGGCCAGATAATAAAAGGTCAAAAGCAGCAGTCAAAATAGCTTCTGGTTCATCTGTTGCTTTAATTTTTACCCCAGAGGAAACTAAACCAATTTCTCCAGAAGTATCCTTAACCCAGTAGAGTTCCACAGTCTTTTCTGTAACTGCTTTAGACTCTGGTTGGACAGACAAAGGAGACTGTTGGGAACCTGGAGAATCAATTGTATCAGGAGGTGGAACAGGTAGAGTTTGATTAGGTGAGGTTTGAGTGGAGGGGTTTGTGGGAGTCTGGGAATTATTAGAAGTTTTTGTGGTGGTAGATTGTAAATTTGTCCACAAGGCAATGCCACCACCTACCGCCACTGCCAATGCACAAGCACTGGCCACAATACCAACAGATAAATTACGAGTTTGATTTTGTTCTTTCATTTTGACCATCTTTGAGAATTAGGCACAATGGCAGTGAGGAGCTGAATTATAACTTTCTCTTAGGTTAACAATCTTACTTCATATTCTGCCGAAATCAGCAGTTACTCTAAGAAGGTGATTTTCATTTGTCATGCTCCACAAATACGAATTACTCCTACAAAAGTCATAAGTTAAATTATTATAGTTACTAAATCTATAGAAAAATATTCCTAGACAAGTGTTTTAATTAAGTGTTACCTTAACGGGGTGAACTACAACACCACGCCAGTTGCTTTAAGTCGGGAGACCCGCCCAACGCACTGGCTCCTCTATCCCATTGCTAAAAGCGTTTGGGACTACTTTTCTTATCGGTATTTAAACGAACATTGACATGACTCATTGTATTTGACACCAGATTATTTTTTTTAATAATAGTACGTTCTACTAACTGTATTATCTCTCCTGTAAACATTTAACGAGCTGTTCTGCAATCCTTTCTGAGTCTAAGATATTTTTAGTTGTTTTCCTATGTTTTTCTATTGTTTTTCTATAAAATTAATAAAACTTTACAATACCAATTTCATAATAACCGAAATCCAGTAGGGGCTTGCTGGCCATTTGCCCCTAATGTGGTCTACCGTGCAGGAAAACCGCTGTATGCTGAAGGAAAGAAAAGGTACTTACTGGAGAAAGTTTTTTTGGTTGTGTAAGCGGAACGGAGTTTTATTGTTGATTATCTGAACATGATATTACTTTATTCTTTTGATCGAATTAGGAAAAAATTTAACTGATAACTGATAACTGATTAAAAGGCGGTTTTTTTAGACCAAATTATTTTGATAAATTTCTATCATCAGGATAAATAAAATCTTCAGCAGGATGACTAAGAGGATCGAGTTCAGGTAACTTTAGCAAAATACCAACTAAGAACCAATAATAAACTCCTATTTCTAAACTAATTAGGGTTTGCTGAAAAAGTCTTATGGATGAGGGTAGGATTCAGGAGTCAGGAGTCAGGAGTCAGGAGTCAGGAGGAAGAATTATCACTTGATTTTTCGGCCTTTGTCAACCCTTTCATCCTAACTTTATGCAGCTCTTTAGAATAAAAATCTTGTACTTTTTCAAGACTTAAAAAGACTAAAACTTTTATATATCAATGCTTTTAGATTTAATCAACAAGCCCTAATTAGATTTTTATATTTTACTAACTCCCAACATTTGCCAGTTAAAAATATTAAGTTAGTAACCACAACTAGGAAAATCAGAACTCCAAAAATTCCAATTTCATATAAGCAACAGTATCACTAAAAGACAGATAAATTAAAAATATCCAGAGTGCTGTGCGAGGATATTTATAGGCAAATAATACACAGAAAAAAAATTACTGCACTGAAAAATTCTATCTGAAAACTACTGCTGAAACTTATTAATATAAAAACAGCAATAGTTAACAACAAAAATACGAAATTAAAATTTTTCCAGGGTGAAAAAATCATTTTAAGGCTTTCTCAATTAAGTCTTTTAAGGTTGATAATACCTCCGTTACAAGAATTTCCTGAGATTGATGAGTCGCTCTTTCTACCAATTCAACTTTGCCAGATTTTAACGATCGCCCTGTAACTATTCGATAGGGAATTCCAATTAAATCTGCATCTTTGAATTTAACACCCGCCCGTTCATCTCGGTCATCTAAAATAGTCTCTATTCCAACTTCATTTAATTCTTTATAGAGACTTTCTCCTACTTCTATTTGTTGAGCATCTTTAATATTAGGAATACAAATAACCACATGATAGGGAGCGATCGCCACAGGCCAAATTATTCCATCCTTGTCATAAGACTGTTCGACTGCTGCTTGGGCCAAACGAGACACGCCCACGCCATAACATCCCATCACTAATGGCACTTCCTCACCCTGTTCATTTGTATAGGTTGCCCCCATAGCTTTAGAATATTTTGTCCCTAACTGAAATATATGACCTACCTCAATACCTCTAGCAGTTTCCAGAATTTGACTAGAGTCATGTACGGCGCGATCGCCTTTTTCAGCCTTTCGGACATCTACCACTAACTTTGGCAAAGTAAATTCCTGACCCCAATTTGCCCCCACAACGTGATAACCTGATTCATTACCACCAGTTACAAAATTAGTCAAGTCTACGGTTGTGCGATCGACCATTCGTAGGAACTTTGGACTAACCTCCTTACTAGAAGCGATATAATCATCAGATAAATCTGGAGCAATATAACCCAAAGGCAAAGACTTAGCTGCCCATTTCTTTTGAGCATCCACATCCGGTACAGTTAAAGCCAAAACAGTTTTGGCATCATAATTTCCAGCCAACTTAGTCAACTCATTCAAAAGTTTCACATCATTAACATCTTGGTCTCCCCGAATATTCACCAATACCAAAACAGTCATCCCATTGTCATAAACTGCCTGGTACAAAACATTTTTGACTATATTAGTTGCAGAACAGTCGAGAAACTGACAAAGCTTTTCAATAGTTTCTGTACCAGGAGTTTCCAATTTCTTATAAGTATCAAAAGGTGAAACTTCCCCGTCTACAGGCAACGAGATAGCCTTTTCCACATTTGCAGCATACTTACCATCTTCGGTATAGAGAATTTCATCCTCACCAGCATCGGCCAAAACCATAAATTCTTGAGAACCAGAACCACCAATGGCCCCAGAGTCAGCATCAACGGCCCGAAATTGTAATCCACTGCGACGTAACATATTTCGATAAGCCTGATCCATATCCTGATAAGTCTTCTTGAGGCTTTCCTCATCAGCATGAAATGAATAGCCATCCTTCATAATAAATTCCCGACCCCGCATTAAGCCAAAGCGAGGCCGAATTTCATCCCGAAATTTAGTTTGGAGTTGATAGAGATGTAGAGGTAATTTTCGATAAGAACGAATCATATCTTTAGCAACAGTAGTTATTACCTCTTCGTGAGTTGGGCCTAATCCTAATTCTCGATTTTGTCGGTCAATCAGAGAAAACATGATACCCTCAGCTTGGGTGTAGGTATCCCAGCGGCCAGACTCTCGCCACAAGTCGGCGGGTTGGAGTTGGGGGAGCAGACATTCTTGGGCACCAGTAGCATTCATTTCTTCGCGGACAATTGTGGAGACTTTATTTAGGACTCGTAACATTAAAGGGAGATATGCGTAGATACCACTACCAATGCGACGAATATATCCAGCACGGATCAGGAGTTTGTGGCTAGGAATTTCTGCTTCAGCAGGATCGTCTCGGAGAGTGACTAATAACATTTGAGATAGTCGCATGGTTGCTCCTTATGGATTAAAATTTAGAATTGAGAATTTAGAATTATTTGATTAACCAATTCTAAATTCTTAAAATGATTAACAATCGTTCAACCTGATTTGTTAACAGCATCTCTCATTATTGAGAATTTAGAATTATTTGATTAACCAATCCTAAATTCTACATTCTTAAGATTAACCAATTCTACATTCTAAATTCTTAATTCTACATTCTTAATTAAGCAATTCTAAATTCTACATTCTACATTCTAAATTCTTAAGAGATTATGGAAAAATCAGCAATTAAGCCACAATTTCCACTTGTAACAGTTGGTGCTTTAGTTAAAGGGCCTTCCGATCGGATATTAATTGTTGAGACGACAAAATGGAAGGGTACATGGGGAGTACCTGGGGGAAAGGTTGACTGGGGAGAAAGTTTAGAGACTGCTGTAGCGCGGGAGTTTATGGAGGAGGTGGGGTTGAAGTTAAATGATATCCGCTTTGCTATGTTCCATGAGGCGATACTCGATCCACAGTTTTATAAGGAAGCTCATTTTATTATGGTTAATTATTGGGCAACATCTGATGGAGAAGATGTTGTGCCTAATGAGGAAATTGTGCGATGGGAGTGGGTGACTCCTGAAGTTGCTTTTGATTATCCTTTGAATAGTTATACTCGGATACTGGTTGAAAAGTATCTGGAAAATTTGAAGGTTAATGTTTAGCTGAAGATGAAATAAAAAAGACAAAAAATAGATTTTCTAGATAGAAGGATGATCAAATTGAAGTCGGGAAAGCTTTATAGATAAACTTGGTAAAATTATACCAATCAGGAATAATTTGTGAGAAAGAACTGTAGGGGTTTGGTCTCCAAGTCCCTTATATGCTTTGCTTTGGAGACCAAACCCCTACGATAAAATCTTACAACCTATTTAGGATTGCTATACAAGCATAATATTACTTTTTTGCCAAAATTTTTGACTGGATAGTTTAATAACCTTGAGGAAATTTAGCTATGAGATGACATATTTTTTCGTATTGCTCTTCGCTAGAACAATATTTTTTAGGAACGATTATAAAGCTGTATGGAGTTGTAAAGATCAACAGCATTTTAGGTGTTGTAATATGTTTATAGAACCATCTAAGTTTAACTTCATAGTAAGCACAAAGAGACACAATTTCATCTTGCTTAAAAATTAAAGTAATTTGATTCTTAAAAATTTTTTGGTCTTTCTCAAATGAATTTTTACATAAAAAAGGTATCCAAGTCCATTCATAAAATACATATGTTATTGACAACATCAAAAGCAAGATTTCATAAAAATTAGGATTACGATTGAGTGTAATGAACAAAACTAATACAGAACATATAGCAAAAAATCGTAGAATTTGTGAAATAAATCGACGGCGATAATAAATGCGATGCGCATCTATATAATCTTGTATGCGATAATTGATAGTTAGTTGTATTTCTTCTTCAAAAATTTTTTATTGGTATTCAAATAGAGATTATTTAATATCTAAAATAAAGACTATAGCAGATAGTTGATCATAATAGACTTCTGGC
>NZ_JAAHHT010000358.1 GCF_010672085.1 Okeania sp. SIO3I5 | reverse complement strand
AGTATTGTAAAGTTTTGCCGAATCAATAGAAAGATCTAGAAATCTATCAACTTTTATCCATCTTTGACAAAGAAAAGGTTTATTAGATATAATAGTGCCAAATATGTAAAACATAAACTTGCCAACAGCCATTGACCTAATTTTAAATGGGTGAAAATCCTTTCTAGCGGAGGAAGACATAAGTCTATAGCCTCCCTCGTAGTTAAACCTATAAATCTAGAAAAGCAGAAGTAAAATTAGCGAGGTAATAACATTCGGCAGATCGTAAAGTAGTCCCAAACGCTATTAGCAATGGGATAGAGGGTGTTGTAGTTCATCCAAGATTAATTAATTTGGTCTGAACTGAATATTAGAATATTTTTCTATATATTTAGAAACTATTTCAAGCTAGCAAGTTTAACAGTCGGTGCTGATAACTGATAACTGATAACTGAAGTTACGGAGAGGGAGGGATTCGAACCCTCGGTACGGGGTTCTCCCGTACAACTCATTAGCAGTGAGCCGCTTTCGACCACTCAGCCACCTCTCCTGGTCTAATAGATTATTATAATAACAGATGTTTTTGTTTATGGCAAGAGGTAAGAAGGAAAATTAATTTTGACTTAGGAGCGGATTGCTAGTATTTATATCTTAGTTTAGGTCTCACCCTAACCAAAATCTTAGAGGATTTTAACAATTGAAAAAATCATCCATATCATATATTATAACAAGCGTGAAAAAAAAATGTTACAAAACTCTAGTTATAGGGAACAGGCAACATAAGAACTGTCAATAGTAATTTGTAGCCAACATTTATCAAAGTGGTATTTTTGAGTTTTCAAGAACCAAAAGTACGCCCAATAGTAAATAATTATCACTATCTAAAGTAGATGTGTTGTCCCAGAAATCTTCTTGCCCTAACTTCCTGAAAGTAGGAATTATCAAATTAGGTAAGAGTTGAGTGAGGCGGAACAATAATTATCCTTGTGATGTCTTGGTTTACAAGGGTAAAGTTTTCCCTATAAACAAAGATATAAATGAACGAAAAAGGTCATCTATACAGAATCTAAAAATTAGCTCTTTGGGCTAATCAAACATAAATTAGCAAAGTAAATTCTAAAAAACGAGGTAAGTAAGTGACAGTAATACCAAATCCAACCCCACCATCAGTAGATGTACCTAATCCGGATGTCGATGATGGGGGACGTACCCTAGTTGCAACTCCAGGACCAGACCGTCTTCCAGGAACAAGTGGTTCTGACAATATTTCATCTTTGGCTGATGATGACTTTGTGGCAGCAGGTGCTGGTAATGATGTAGTTGTATTAGGTGGTGGTGATGATAGTGTAACTGGTGGTCCTGGCACCGACTCCCTCCAAGGTAACCGAGGAGCTGACTCCATAGACGCAGGTACAGGAGATGATAGTGTCAGAGGTGGTAGAGATAATGATACTATAGGCGGTGGCGAAGGAAGCGACATTCTATTCGGCGATCGGGGAGATGACGTAGTAGACGGTGGCGCAGGAAACGACAACGTACAGGGTAATATAGGTAATGATGCTTTGGGGGGTGATGCAGGTAATGATACCCTTGAAGGAGGTAAAGGTGCTGATACTCTGGATGGAGGTATAGGGGATGACTTCCTATCTGGTGCAAGAGGTAATGATGTTTTAACAGGTGGCACTGGAGCTGATGATTTCTTCTTCTGGTTTAATGCAAATGGTAGTTATGGAGTTGACACCCTAACAGACTTTAATAGGGATGAGGGAGATAGGATAGTTCTAGCTGCTAACTTCCCAGTTCCAGAGGATGCGAGATTTAACGCTTTAACAGGTACACCTACTGGATCGCCACTACCAGCAGATGAGTTTGCAGTCATTGAGAACTTTAACCCTGCAGTTGATGGAGATAATCCAGCAGCGATAATCTATGATCCTGCAAATGGTTTAGTCTACTACAACCCAACAGGAACTCTTGGTGATGAAGAGCAAATTGCTCGGGTTACTCGTACAAATCCTGATGGTACTCTTTTCTATGATGCTGATAACCCATTACAAAATACTGACTTTGAAATATTCTAGGTTGATTTATCAATTTTCAATATGGGTATAACCTGAGAATGAACTTTTGACTCCCTCCTATATTTAGGGGGGAATTTTGTTTTTGTTTTTGTTTTATAGCGCGTAGCGCTATACCTCTTAATCCGTATATCCGTGGCATAATCCGTGTGAGCAGCTACACGGAAAAAGTTCGAGAGTAAGGTCACGCTAAGAATGAAAATAGACAAACATCTCAAATTAGCAAAATTATATTTGACTGAAGGTAAATTCAGTGAAGCAATAGTCACCTGTAAACAAATATTAGAAAGACAACAAAACTCTGCTGATGCTTACAGAATCTTAGGGGAAAGTTATGCAGCAGAAGATAATTTTGATGAAGCTATGTTTGCTTATACAAAAGCTTTGGAGATTAAGCCAGAATATGCAGAAGTTCATGCTTTTCTCGGTCAGTTATATAGTCAGAAAAGGTGGTTTGCTGAAGCAGTTAATCAATATCAACAAGGGATTGATTTAGGATTAAAATTTCCGGAGGTCTATTATAATTTAGGTAAGATAAAGCATCAATATGGAGATTTGGAAGGTGCGATTAATTGCTATGAAACAGCGATTATTCTGAAACCAAATTATCTGAAGGCTTATTTTAGTTTAGGCATTGTTTTTGAACTGCAAAAAAATTATCAAGCAGCAGTTGATATTTATAGAAAACTAATAAGATTAAAGCCAGATTTTGTAGAAACTTATGATAATTTAGGTGGCGTTTTAGCCGATATGAATCGAACAGAAGAGGCGATTAAAGTTTATAAAGAGGCGTTAGTTTTAAAGTCTGATTCACCAAGTTTATATAATAATCTTGGTTTTACTTTATTAAAGAATAATCCTCTAGAGGCGATCGCTGTTTATCATCGTGCTATTCAATTAGACCCTGGTTTTATCAAAGCTCATTATAATTTGGGCAAGGCATTACAAATTATTGGGGAGCATGAATTGGCGGTAAAATCTTTTCAAGAAGTTATTAGATTGAAGGGGGAAAAGGATAGTGTATTGGCTGTTAGTGATTGTGCTTTTTCTTTGATGAGTATAGGTAAGTTTGGAGCAGCTTTTGTTTATTTGAAAAATGTAATTACTAATCATAATTTTGTTGATGGTTATTGTGGGTTATTAGAGGCAGATTTAGAAAATTCTGAAAATACAATATCTGATGAGTTGTATTTGACAAAAGTAGCAGGTTTTAATTTTCTCAAAGAACTGCAAAGGTTAGACACTGGTTCAGAAAATGCTCGGCAAAAATCTCAGAAAATCTTTCAATATTTGCTGGAATATTATGTTCATTTTGGTAATGTATTGATGGAAAGTGAGTCTTATGAAACTGCTGAATATTTTTATGAAAGGGGTTTACAAATTGAACCAGGTTCGGCAGATATTTATTGGTTATTAGGGAAGAGTCTGGTTAAACAAAAACGGTTAAATTCAGCAATTATTAGTTATCAAATAGCTCTGCAAATTTTACTGAGTGAAAGTAGAGTTGATGAGACGACAAAGATTTATTTTGAGTTGGCTAAGGTTCTGGAAAAACAGCAGAGATGGCAGGAAGCAATAGATTATTACAGTAAGGTTTTATCGGCAAAAGCACAACACATATTCAATAATGATTTTTTACCTTATCAAAAGTTAGAGGGATTATATTTATCTACAAAAGATTGGTTGCAGAAATTAGATGGTAAGAATTATTGCCAACTATATAAAGAAGTAAGATTAGAAAAATTAGCGACAGAATGTAGAGAAGAATTTGTAAAATCTCCTATTAAGATAGATGTTGAAAATAGGAAGAAAAATTTAGAATGTCAAGGATTAAATTGTAGTGAATGTTTAAAGCAAATTTATCAGTGGTTTAATCCAAAATCTCTTGCTCAAGGGGTATATAGTCTGAGGGTTCAGGATGAGTTTAGTCAAGATATTGATTTGCTGAGTCGGGAAAGTTCCTCCCTAACTCTCGTTCAAAAGGGAGGAACTAATTCTCTAACTCCTCTTCAAAATCGGGAAACTAAATCTTTAATTTCCCAGAAAAAATCCCCCCTAACCCCCCTTCAAAAGGGGGAAACTAATTCTTTAACTTCCCAGGAAAAATCCCCCCTAACCCCCCTTCAAAAGGGGGGGACTGAATCTCTAACTCCTCTTCAAAAGGGGGGAACTAATTCTCTAACTCCTCTTCAAAAGGAGGAAACTAATTCTGTAATTTCCCAGGAAAAATCTCCCCTAATTCCCCTTCAAAAGGGGGGAACTAATTCTCTAACTCCTCTTCAAAAGGAGGAAACTAATTCTGTAATTTCCCAGGAAAAATCTCCCCTAATTCCGCTTCAAAGGGGGGGGAATAAATCTCTAACTCCCCTTCAAAAGGGGGGGATAAAATCCCTAACATCTTTAGGTAAGGAGGGAAGCATAGCTACCTTGACAAAAGATGCAAAAAATAGTATAGAAGGATTTTCCTACTTTCAGAAACTTTCCCAAAGTCCGACTTTCGTGACTAGAGTACCGGGGGGAAGAGCTTGGATAATGCCTAAGAAAAATTACTGGAGACTATGTTACGGGATTGCCATTATGACTCCAGATAACTACTTATTGGCAGATTTGTCTAGGGAGTATCCATTTCCCTTGCCAGGATGCACAAAACATGACTCAAGTCAACATCAGATATTTGACCTGGAAGAACTACCACCTCTAGAAAAAATTGATGGTAAGGTAGCAGTATTATCGGTACTCTCAGGAAATGTCTATTTTCATTGGATGGTAGACTTGTTGCCTAGAATAGAAATATTGCGTCAGGGCATAAATTTAGAAGAGATAGATTGGTTTGTCGTTAATGACTATCAACAACCTTTTCAACGAGAAACATTGAAAAGTATTGGTATTAAAGAAGAGAAGATTTTAGCAAGCGATCGCTATCCTCATATTCAAGCAAAAGAATTAGTCGTACCTTCTTACCCTAGTTATTTAGGATGGTTACAACCGTGGGGATTAAAATTTTTAAGAGAAGTATTTCTCAGAGGTATAGCTAATAATAAGTCAGATTTTTCGGAAAGAATATATATAGGTAGAGGTAATGCTAGGTATCGGCGAATAATCAACGAAGCAGAGGTAGGAGAAATATTATGCAAGTTTGGGTTTACTTATGTTACTCCAGAGTCAATGTCTCTAGAAAATCAGATTGCGATTTTTGCCAATGCCAAGGTTATAGTCGCTCCTCATGGAAGTGGTTTAACAAATATAGTATTCTCTAACCCAGGGACAAAAGTTATTGAGCTTTTCTCACCCCACTATCTTAGATACTATTATTGGCATATTAGCCGATTATTAGGATTGGAGCATTACTTTTTAATTGGTGAAACATTTAGTTGTTATCCGATTAGAAATATAATGTATGAAAGTTCCTTAGTGGAAGATATTTTGGTGAATTTAGATTCACTAAATCAAATGCTGAAAATTATAGGTATTTGATGAACTCGGAATTCGTAAGTCAGAAGTTAGAAGTTAAATTATTTGAGTCTTTAAGGAGAATTAAAAGTTATGAATAAGAAGGTCATCAGTTAACTTTAGTAGTTACTTGAATATGTTGAAAATCTGAATGCTTATAAACCAAGAGGATGAGAAATTCGGAAAATATTGGCAGAAAAAGTAAGTCGAAATTTGACAAGACTTCTCCTGGTAGATTTATGGGAAAGAAAAAAACAGAGGATGAGAAATTCGGAAATTTTTGACAGAAAAAGTAAGTCGAAATTTGATGAGACTTCTCCTTGTAGATTTCTGGAAAAGAAAAAAGCAGAGGATGAGAAAGTCGGAAAAGATTGGCAGAAAAAGTAAGTCGAAATTTGGCAAGACTCCTCCTGGTAGATTTCTGGAAAAGAAAAAAGCAGAGGATGAGAAATTCGGAAAATATTGACAGAAAAAGTAAGTCGAAATTTGATGAGACTTCTCCTGGTAGATTTCTGGAAAAGAAAAAAGCAGAGGATGAGAAATTCGGAAATTTTTGACAGAAAAAGTAAGTCGAAATTTGGCAAGACTCCTCCTGGTAGATTTCTGGGAAAGAAAAAAGCAGAGGATGAGAAATTCGGAAAATATTGGCAGAAAAAGTAAGTCGAAATTTGACGAGACTCCTCCTGGTAGATTTCTGGAACAGAAAAAAACAGAGGATGAGAAATTCGGAAATTTTTGACAGAAAAAGTAAGTCGAAATTTGGCAAGACTCCTCCTGGTAGATTTCTGGGAAAGAAAAAAGCAGAGCATGAGAAAGTCAGAAAAGATTGGCAGAAAAAGTAAGTCGAAATTTGGCAAGACTCCTCCTGGTAGATTTCTGGGAAAGAAAAAAGCAGAGCATGAGAAAGTCAGAAAAGATTGGCAGAAAAAGTAAGTCGAAATTTGACGAGACTTCTCCTGGTAGATTTCTGGAACAGAAAAAAGCAGAGGATGAGAAAGTCGGAAAAGATTGGCAGAAAAAGTAAGTCGAAACTTGACGAGACTCCTTATTTGATGAGACTCCTCCTGGTAGATTTCTGGGAAAGAAAAAAGCAGAGGATGAGAAAGTCAGAAAAGATTGGCAGAAAAAGTAAGTCGAAATTTGACGAGACTTCTCCTGGTAGATTTCTGGAACAGAAAAAAGCAGAGGATGAGAAAGTCGGAAAAGATTGGCAGAAAAAGTAAGTCGAAACTTGACGAGACTCCTCCTGGTAGATTTCTGGGAAAGAAAAATCAAGAGCATGAGAAATTCCGCAAAGATTGGCAGAATAAAGTAAGTCGAAATTTGACGAGACTTCTCCTGGTAGATTTCTGGAACAG
>NZ_JAAHHT010000357.1 GCF_010672085.1 Okeania sp. SIO3I5 | reverse complement strand
CCACCAAAATAAATAGCAGAAATATTAACTGAATCAAATAAAAATCTTTGTTGCCAAAATTGCCGAGTCAAACTAGCTGTATCTTGAATATTCAAATGACCTAAATTAATCGCATTTTGATTAATTTCAGCAATAATGCGGGGTGCTTCTAAATAATCTTCTAGTCTTTCGTGAATCCGGGTACTAACTTCATTTCTTAATTGAGTTGTAACTTCATTAACTGCTTGCTGGCCATTGCGTAGAGATAGCCATCCTGTTAAACCTACTGCCCCAAAAATTTGAACTACGAAAGGTACTATTAAAATAGCTCGTAGAGGTATGCGTCTACTGATTCTGATACGGGGAATAAAAGTTGTAGGAGCCGAATTTATGGCCATAGGATTTGATGACTACCACCTAATTTTGCTTAGTTTGTTTAATTGTAACTTCCCAGTTTTTTGATTTCCACTTCTCGGAAAGATGGAGAATAATAGCTGGAATTTTTTCATGGTTTTCGAGGGTTGTTATTATTTTTTAGTAAAGCTACAGTTTTCAACAATTAATAATGAATAATGAATAATTAATAATTAGCTCTCCTTGAAACTGATAGGATTGACTAATCATAAAAATTTTTATTTATTATCCCCTATCCAAGGGAAGGCTTTAAACCAAAATTTTTCGGTAATTTAATACGACACAAAGTATGTTTTATGTAGTATAATAAGTATTGGTGTTGTTAGAGAAGGTTTTCTAGCAGTTTTTTTTGTTGAAATTTTGAGGAGGATAGTATGTATATTTCTAAGTTTCAGATATTGAATTATAAGTCGTTTCGAGATTCTGGTTCGTTAGAGTTTCAGCCAGGTATTAATATTATTGTGGGTACGAATAATTCTGGTAAAACAGCTCTATTGGAAAGTCTGGGATTAGAGTTTGAAGATAATCCTTATCGCAATATTAGAATGAGAGATATTCCTGACTCGGAATTTGCGGATAAGTCAGTTGCTAATATTACTTTCAGATTAGAAAAGTCAGATATTTCTGCATTGATTGATGAAAGAGAAATTTATATCGAGAATAAAAATGCTTTGACTATTTTTCAGGAATGGTTTAATAAGGTTAAAGACATAGAAGTTACTGTCTGTAACTATAACAATAAACCTAGTGTAGTTATCTCGGATTTTCCAGAAGATATAAACTTATATCAATCAGTTCCTCGTAATGAATTGGGTGTTAGTATTCTACACACAAAGACAGTATTTTATCTTTATACAGAAAAAACGGGAGAATTTAAGCTGAAGGAACCAATTCATATTTTTGAATACAGCAACAAGCCTTTCCCTCAAATTTTATTTAATGAATTAAAAGGTCAAATATACAAACTTAATGCCGAAAGATTTCATATTGATAGCCGTTCTTTTGGGAGTAGTTTAATACTTAAGCCTGATGCTAGTAATTTAGCCGAAGTTGTCGATCAAATTGATGCGCGAGGTAAAGAAGAAATCTATGAAAAATTCAACAAGTATGCGAATATTTTGTTTCCAGAAATCAAAGAAGTTTTTGCTAGCTCGAAACGTCAAACACCCCTAGAAGTTTTAGTCTGGTCTCCAGAAGCATTCGACAGAAAACGAGAAGATTTAGCATTAAAATTAGCAGACTGTGGAACAGGAGTTAGTCAAGTTTTAGCTATACTTTATGTAATAGTAACTGCCTTAGAACCAAAGATTATTATTATTGATGAACCTCAATCATTTCTACATCCAAGTTTGATTAGGAAATTAATAAATATCTTTAAAAAATTTCCCCAACATCAATACTTTATCGCCACCCATTCACCCACAGTTATTTCCGAAGCTAACCCCGCAACAATTTTACAATTATCTTATTCCGAAGGTGAAACTAAAACTAAAATTATTAACTCAAAAGAAACAACAGAATTACGCGCCCTTTTAACAGAATTAGGAGTAAGGTTATCTGATGTATTTGGTGCCGATGCAATTTTGTGGGTAGAAGGTCCGACTGAAGAACTTTGTTTTCCCAGAATTTTAGAAAAATTTGGTTATTTTTCAATGAAAAGTATACAAATTATCGCAGTAAAAAATACTGGAGATTTAGCAGGCAAACGCGCCGATACTTTTTTCGATATTTATGATAGATTGAGTGGCGGAAAGACTTTATTGCCTCCAGCAACTACGTTTATTTTAGATAGTGAAAATAGAACGAAAAAAGAAAAGGAAGATATTAGTAGACGGGGTAAAGAAAAAGTCAAGTTTTTAGAACGTTGTAGTTATGAAAATTATTTACTCCATCCTCAAGCAATTTTCGAGATATTAAAGCAAGAAAATCCATCTCTTGAAATAGCTGTAGCGGATATAAAAAATTATATTGATGAAGCTGAGAAGCAAAAATTGTTCTTGCCAAAAAATTGTGTATTAAAAAATTGGAAATCTCAAGTCAATGGAGCCGAAGTAATTAAAGAAATTTTCTCTAAATTTTCTAATAATACTGTTGAGTATCGGAAAACAAAACATTCTCTAGAAATTACGAATTGGTTGCTCGAACATGAGCAGAATTATTTACAAAAACTGGCTGAATTTTTAAAAGAAATAATCCAAGAATAAGAGAGGTCTAGTAGTGGATTATTTCATCTTAAATGATGCAATATAAAAGTGTCTGGAGATTGCTTCACTGTCGTTCGCAATGACAATTATAATGAACATTTTTACATGAAACAATCCAGTAGAGTGCGTTTCCCTGCGGGACATAAAAAGCAAAGCGTAACGCACCGAAATATTTAGGATAGGCAGTCCGTTACATTTCATTTTTCCTAACGGAATGCTCCGCAAACATGTTGCGTAGCAAAACGCACCCTACTGAACTTTTTTTCTAATCTGTACGGACGTTGCATGCAACGTCCCTACCTAATCGGTAAAACAAATTTCAACTTTATCCCCATACTTTAAATTAAGTTGCTCCTCAGCACTACCACCATTAGCAGCAATTTCTACAAAACCATGAGACCCAATAATTGTAATCAAATCCCCTGGTTTACAGTCAGCATAAGTATTGCCACTAGAAATTGTTTTACCCGCTGAAAAATCAACATTATTATTAACAACAACCGACCAATTTTTCCCGAAAACATAACTACTAGAAATATTAGTAATTATATTGCCAAAATGGTCAATATGCTGAACGCAACCCCTAATACCTGAATCTGTAAAAGTAATATTATTTAAAGACAACTTCACCAAACTTTCTGGATTAATTTTTTCTCCCAAATTTTCTAACTTTACCCCACTACCAATATGAGCAGCAACAGGAGCAAATATATCTCTACCATGAAAAGTTGTACTCGGTGTTTTTGTCCGCCAATACTCAGAATTAGTAAGAGAAACTACCTCAATATTTTCCATTTCTAAACCTTCCAAAACTCCACTAAAAATACCATTATCAGGTCCGACTAAAAAACCTGTAGACAGTTGAATAGCGATCGCTCTTCTTGTACTACCCACCCCCGGATCGACAACAGCAACATGAACAGTTTCTCGAGGAAAAAAAGGATAAGCATTTTGCAAACAAAATCTGGCAGCAAATAAATTTTGCGGAGGAATTTCATGGGTAAGATCAATTACTTTTAGATTAGAGTTAATTTGAGCAATTACACCTTTCATTACACCGACATAGACATCTTTTAATCCAAAATCAGTTAAGAGTGTGATGATTTTTTTATTTGACATTATTCTGTTAGACTTCTTGCAGAAGTCAGGGAATAGGGAATAGGGAATAGGGAATAGGGGGATGAAATTTTTCACTTCATATCTTGAATTGATTTAATTTAAACCTTTGCAAGAGGTCTGTTTAATAACTATAGCAGTACACCCTGATATAACACTATAAAAAAGTGTTAGGAAATTGATAAAATTGAAATCCAAATCAATCAATAGTTTTCACTTGAGATGTTTCGCTTACGCGACGAAGCTACCTTAAAACCTTTATTACAATAGACATCTACAATAATCAAAAAAAAATCAATTATTCTACTTGACCCATCATTATTTCCCGAAAAATAAAGGTTCAAAGCCTCTCCTTTCAAGGAGAAAAAAAGAAAAAATTTCCTTTTTAACCAATCCTCTTCTTTTCAAGAAGAGGTAATTAATAATTATTAATTATTAATTATTAATTATTAATTATTAATCATCTCCATCTTTCGACTTGATATTGAGCATCTCTATAACCTCCTGTCCGTCCTTGTTCTAAATAAAGTTGAGCTGCTTTTTCAAAATCACTAATTGCTCCTTTTGTATCTCCAATATTAATCCTAACTAACCCTCTATTGTAATAAGCAGCAGCATATTCTGAGTTAAGTCTAATAGCTTGAACATAATCAGCGATCGCCTGCTGATAGTTTTCTTGTGCAGAATAAACATTAGCGCGATTTGCATAAGCTTCAGCGTTGTTTGGACTTAATCCTATTGCTTGAGTATAATCTTCTATCGCCTCTTGTAGTTGATTAGCAGAAGCATAAGCTAAACCTCTGTTAGTATAACCTTGAGGATTTTGGGGTTCAAGTTTAATTGTTTGAGTACAGTCAGATATAGATTTTTCATACTCTTGTAAATTTAGATAAGCAATACAGCGATTATTATAAGCAACTCCATTTTCAGAATTAATTTGAATTGCTTCAGTACAGTCAGATACAGCTTTTTCATACTCTGCCAAATTCAAGTAAGTGCTACAACGTCTAGCATAACCATCTTCATTCTGAGGATCTATTTTAATAACTTGATTATAATCATCTAGAGATCCTTGATAATCTCCCAGAAAAAATCTCGCTCTACCTCTTCTATAATAACCATCTATTTTTTCAGGTTGAATTTTGATCATCTCAGTGTAATCTGCTATTGATCCTTGTAAATCATTATTAGCTGCACGAGCTACCCCTCTACTCTGATAAGCATCCACATCATTCGGTTGCAGTCGAATCACTTGAGTGTAATCTTTAATTGCCGCGTCATAGTTTTGGGATTTATAATAAACCAACCCTCGTTTGTAATAAGCTTCAGCATCTTGAGGTTTCAAACGCAATACCTGAGTCAAATCATCAATCGCTCCCGGATAATTTTGTCGATCGAAATAAGCTACACCTCGGTTAAAATAAGCATTAACATAGCTAGGATTAAGAGCGATCGCTTCACTGTAATCATCAATAGCATTTTGGTAGTTTTCTGACTCGTAATAAGCATTACCCCGTTTGTAGAAATACTTTGCTTCACTAGGATTTAGTTTGATTGCTCTGTTATAGTCAGAAATTGCTGCTTGTTGATTACCATCTCTGGCATTTTCCACCCCTTTTTCAAATAGTTTCTCTGCTCTCATTGGGTTGGGGCGATTTAAAAAACTTACTATTCCAATCAGCACTGCAATCACCCCCACACTGGCAAAACCAAATAAAATCAACCATAATGGACGGGATGCCATTCTGAATACAGTTGTTGGAGTTTCAGAACTTGCCGATTCTTGACTTTGAGGTTCTTGCCGTGATATCACTGTTTGAGGACGCCCAGTCATTGTTTGTAGCGCTATGACAACTTCTTCTGTAGACTGGTAACGTTTGGTGTAATGGTAATGTACCATTTTTTCCAGGATATCAGCTAAATTTGAGGAACATTCTGCTTTATTGCGCCAGACAATACCACTAGGATTTGATGGATTCAAGTCTTGTAGTTTTGGTAGTTCAGCACTAGCAATACCTGTTAGAGCTTGAATAGCAATCATGCCTACTGCATACAGATCGCTATTATATTGAGGAATCCCCTGAAATTGTTCCATTGGCATATAGGAGGGAGTACCTGTAGCAATGGTTCGTTGTGCTTCTCCATTTGCTTCTGCGATCCGATGACTAACTTCTTTAACCGAACCAAAATCAATTAAAACTAATTTTCCATCTGGTTGACGTCTAATTAAATTTGATGGATTAACATCCCGATGAATCACCTCATGTCCATGTACAAATTCTAAAACTTCTAAGATTTCTAATAATAGTTGAATTACTTGTTTTTCTTGCCAAGGTTTACCAGGAATAATTTCTTTATTTAATGGTGTTCCGGGAATAAATTCTTCTACTAAATAAAATTGATTATTTTCTTCAAAATAAGCTAATAATAAAGGAATCTGATCATGTCTACCTAATTTTTCTAATATTTCTGCTTCTTGCTTGAACAAACGGTGGGCAGTTCTAACTAATGTAAAACTATTACCAGGAGCTCTTAGTTGCTTGACCACACATTGAGGATGCCCTGGACGACGAGTATCACCAGCCAAATAGGTTTGTCCAAATGCACCAGAACTCAGAACTTCAACGACACGATAACGTCCATCTAGCAGTTGACCAATCATGTTCATACTATACATTTTGTGATTTATTTTATACCTTTTTTCTTGACAATTTAGATAAGTTTAAGTAAAAGTAGGGAAAAGATGTAAGTCAAAAGTCAAAAAAAAGTTTTTCTCTGTCACATTGCTTCTTATTCCCTACTCCCTACTCCCTAATATCTTGACTAAGTTTGAAAGTATTTGTAACATCAGTTAAAATTCAAAATTCAAAATTTAAAATTTAAAATTTAAAAGTGATATTTGATGAACCCAAAACTTTGATGTTATAGTAATTTAAAGCAATTATTTTATATTACTAATATTACTAAGTTTGAAAGTATTGGTGACATCAGTTAAAATTCAAAATTTAAAATTCAAAATTCAAAATTTAAAATTCAAAAGTGATATTTGATGAACCCAAAACTTTGATGTTATAGTAATTTAAAGCAATTATTTTATATAGCATTTCTCATAAAGATGAGGTACAGTTACGATCCCCCTAAATCCCCCTTGAAAAGGGGGACTTTGAAGACTCCCCCCTTTTTAAGGGGGGCAGGGGGGATCTAAAACTGTATCTCACCAATT
>NZ_JAAHHT010000356.1 GCF_010672085.1 Okeania sp. SIO3I5 | reverse complement strand
TATTTCTATCTACTTTAATCCGAGGTAATTGATAATTATTGTTCCCCCACCCTAATTTTAATATTTGATGATTGTATAAATAGCCTGAAAGATAGTATTTAGATGTATAATTTTCCACCTTGGAATTAGAATCATTATAAGCATAAGCTAGATGAGCAGCAACTTTCTGATTATTATCGAGTTCTTTTGTGCATTCTCTTAAAGCTTTTTGAGCAGCTTCCAGTTCTATTTTCAACTCCGAAGAATTTAGTTCTGTGAGTCTTTTGTGACTAAAACCATGAGATTGAACATCATAATATCCTTGCTTTATTCCTCCTTTTAATTCTTCGCAACTTATATATTTATTATTTTTTTTAGGATTTTTTATCCTTTTAGGGTTAATAAACAAAACCACTTTGACTTTTTGATTAAATTTTTTATCTAGACTTTCTAAAATGGGCAGTACATTAGTATTAATATTTTTATATCCATCATCAAAAGTTAACATAATCGCCTTTAGACCCATCTTTTCAGTTGGGATAGGCTGAGAGTTAGTCAAAAAATAATCATAAAGTTCATTACTATCTAAAAACCAGTAATTTTCACGAACCAAGTATTCTAGAAATTTTTCTAAATCTTGTTTTGTATAATCAAGACCATAGCTACTTTTTTGATTTTGAGTGTTAATAATATTATGGAAACCAAATATAGGAATTTTATCTGCTTCAAAGTTAACAATTAACCATGTTTCTAAATCAAAAAACATTAAAATTGTTGTGCATAAACCTACTAAAAATAAAAATACAATCCGAATAATTTTTTTTAACATAGAACTTATATTCACAGCAATTTCCGCTATATATTAAATAATTTACAAGATTGCAGGATTTTTGGAGTTGATAAGGTACAAAGTTTTATAGGTTTAGGTATGGGAAGTTAAAAGTTTATGTCTATGCAAAAAAAGCAATTGTATTACTCTTTCATTATCAATTATCCATTATCAATTATCCATTATTATGACGTACATATATTTATGTTTTTAGGGAACAGGGAACAGGGAATAGGAAATAGGAAATGGGATATAAATTAAAGATGTACCTCATTAGTATTAGTACGGAATCTGCTATATATTAAATAATTTACAAGATTACAGCAATTTGGGAGTTGATGAGGTACAAAGTTTTATAGGTTTAGGTATGAAAAATTCAAAGTTTATGTCTATACGAAAAAGCAATTGTATTACTATTTCATTATCAATTATCCATTATCAATTATCCATTATCAAGAGCTTCTTTAAGTTTTTTCTGTTCCTGCTTATCAATTTCTGGCAACCTCATAACAACTCCAGCAAAATACCAATAATAAACCGCAACTGGATCTACATCAAGAGGATAGTAATAAGTGTTATAACTAATAATTAGAACAAAAACCCAATAGCTTGCCCCCAAACTGCGTATATTTTTATCTTTAACGGAGCGATAAGCTTTAAAACCACTAACAGTAACACTTGTTAATAGGACTAACATTGCAATTGTGCCTATAGGTCCTATTTCATAGATTAACTTAGGATAATAAGTCTCAACTAATCTAGTTCTACCAAAAACCCGGACTGAGTTAGTAGCTCGCCCTATTCCATTACCAAAAACTCCTTTTTGTCCATGACTGGATTCCTCAAATTGTTGGCTAATAAAAGCAGTGGGTGGTGAAGCATTCCAGCGACCAACAAAACTATCTATCCGCTCTTGAACAACTTCCGGATTGGATACTATTGCTCCTCCGAGTACAACACCTAATCCAATACCAATGGGAAGAAACCGTTTGAGGTTAGCCACCTGACCCGTTAAAACTAAGAGTATTATTGTCACTGTCGGAACCAGAGCTAGAGCAATTCTTTGACCGCTAATAGCTGCATTCACAAAAACTACTGCCATTCCAAATAAACCGGCTATTCGCCAGAGGGGAGAGGGATCGCAAAAAGCAACTGCAAAAGTAAAGGCAGCATTGGCAATCAAGAACCACCCCCATTGCCAAGGTGCAACAAAAGTACCAGGCAAACGAATCACACCCTGACTAGGACTAAATAGTAGAGAACCTCCTACCAAACATCTAGCTTCTAAACTTGCCTTAAATAGATCGTCTCCAGTTGCACCCCTAGTACCGTTACATTTTCCAGAAGAAAGGTATTGGTACTGTAGCATACCAAGTAGACAGCAGATAATAGCTAGAATTACTGTCAAACGGGCAGCAAATAATAACTCTTTTTTAGTTTTGAGTTTATAATAAGCTCCTGTGATTAGGGGTACATAACCAAGCATTACTTTGAGTCCCAATATTCCCATAGGAATTGGTTTATCTCCTGGTCTAGCTATTTGCCCACGAACTCGTGGTTCTCCTGGTTTAGGAACGTTAAGTTGTTGGTAACCATTAACTAATAGTAGAGTGATTAAACAAAACCCCAGTAAAATGTACAGGGGATTTTTCATTTCCTTGGGAATAATGAATGGCTTTCCTGTATTTTTGCACCACAGACCAATGGCAATTATTGCAGGAATATAGAAGCCATCTTTAGCTAACTGAAATATTGGACTTCCTCCACCTACCCAGTAAGTGACGGTACCAGCAAAAGGCATATAAATCATAAATCCCCAAAGTCCCCACATCGGATACTTAAAGGAAAGAGCTAAAACTGCCACACCACCACCACCAGCAAGGGCTATTTTTGGTTCTGCCACAAAAAATAATACAATACCAATTACAGCGCCAAGACCACCATAAGTAGCCAAGGCGCTAATAAATTCCTGAATTTGTTTGGCTCGTTTCCGCTTTTGAGCAGCTAGCTCCTTTTTGCTAATCTGAGGTGCAGCAGATTTGCCTTTCTTTTTTGATTTCCTTTTTAATTTTTTTTGAGATTTTTGTTTTGTTGGCATTCTTATAAATTTAGAATTGAGAATTGAGAATTGAGAATTCAAAAATGGTCTATATGAATTGAGAATTGAGAATTCAAAAATTGTCTGTATGAATTGAGAATTCAAAAATGGTTAACTTGTTAATTTCTTAATTTAATAATTCTGCATTCTGCATTCTAAATTCTGGTTAATTCTGCATTCTAAATTCTGGTTAATTCTGCATTCTAAATTTTCAATTCCTGAGATGTTGCTGGACTGCTAAAACTAAGTTCTTTGTCCAAGAGTCTGCTAGTTCAGCATTAATTGCTTCTACCATAACTCGAATAACTGGCTCTGTGCCAGAGGCTCGGACTAATACCCTTCCCAAATCTGCTAGAGCTGTTTCTGCTTCTTCAATAGCTCCGACTAATGGTTCACACTTTTGCCAATTCACTCGGCGATCGCGGTCTTCAACCCGAACATTTTTCAGCAATTGGGGATAAGTCTGGAAGCTTTGGTCTACTAATTCTGCTAGAGAAACTCCAGAATTTTTGACTAGGGTTGTCAAATGTAAAGCAGTCATTAGACCATCTCCTGTAATAGCATAGTGGGGACAAAGAATATGCCCTGATTGTTCTCCGCCTAACATGGACCCCGTGCGCTGCATTTCTGCATGAACATATTGGTCTCCAACTTTAGTCCTTAACATTTGTCCACCCTGTTTGTTCCAAGCACGTTCAAAACCCAAGTTGGCCATAACTGTAGTAACAATCAAATTGTTTGGTAGTAACCCTGCTTTACTTAAGCTTTGTCCCCAAAAATAGAGTATATAATCTCCATCTATAGAACGACCTTGAGAATCTACTGCTAATACTCGGTCAGCATCTCCATCAAAGGCAAATCCTATATCAGCTTTATTTTCTACCACTGCTTGCTGGAGCTGATCCAGATGGGTAGAGCCACAGTTAACATTTATGCGATCGCCGTTTGGTTGGTCATGCAAACAAATAATTTCTGCCCCCATTGTCTGAAAAACTTCTGGGGCGATATGAACTGCTGCTCCCCAAGCTAAGTCCAGAACTATTTTCATTCCCTGAAAATGTCCTGATGTTAAAGGAGAATGCAGAGATGCTTGGTACTCCTTGACTAATTCTGGTCTATGGTAATGTTGTCCCCAGTTACTGTGGATGAAAGGAAAACCCGCCGTTCCTCTAATTCCAGATTCTATCTGTTTTTGTAATTCTGAAGGGAGTTTTGTACCATCGGAACCAAAAAATTTTATGCCATTATCTTCGGGTGGGTTATGACTAGCAGAAATCATTATTCCACCTATTGCTTCTGAAACCCTGGTAAGATAGGAAACGCAAGGGGTGGGGCATAAACCTATATGCCAAACTTCTAACCCTGCTGCTGTTAAACCTGCTGACAGAGCCATAGCTAACATATTACTTGAATTTCTGCTGTCTTGACCCATAATTACAAGGCTGGAATTTTGAGAATATTGGCGCAATACTTGTCCAGCCCAAAAACCTATTTGTAGGGTTAGGGGGGCATTTAGTAGTTCTCCTGCTTTGCCCCGGATGCCATCTGTTCCGAATAAGGGAGTTGTGGGCAGTGAGGTATTGTTCCCAGGCAATGTTGTTGTTATTGCTGTGGGTGATAAATTAAAAGTGTTTTGTTCGTAAGTTTGTTTGAATGATGGTGTCTTTACCATAATTTTCACTCCTCGTCAATATTTAGTTATTCTTCCTCTCAACAAAGAGAATAGCACCTCCGGATTTAATACATAAGACTTTTTGCAGAAGTCAGGGAATAGGCAATAGGGAGATGAAATTGTTTATTTTATATCAATTCGCAAAAATAGTGCTACACTTTGGCAATACTTCAGTTATTAACTAATCAGCACAAGCTGAATCACTTTGCATACTGAATTTTACCTAAGTTAATGTTAATTATTATTATGTTTACTTCTCCGTACGGACGTTGCATGCAACGTTCGTACCTGTTTTCCTGATCAACAAAATGTATAATTTTTTTTGAGAAATTGTATTATATCTTGAATTTATTTAATTAAAATTTTTACAAGAGATAACTTTTGAATTATTTACCTATTGTAGAATTTACGAATGTCAGTCTCAGAAAATCAGAAATACAAGAATCTCAACCAGATTCAACCTTAGAAACCAGGTTTCTGGGAGGTAGATGCTAGTTAGTGCGGAATTTAATAAAAATCCGGTTTCTGCTTAAATCCTAGAGTGATTTAAAATTATACTAAATCCGATCCGTGAAAAGCAAGTTTTTCCAAATCTTTCTAACCCTTTTGCCTTCTGCTTTGCAATTTTAATAGAGCTTCCCGTGTAAACCTGATTTAGTATCGTATGTCTTATAGTCAATTTACCCTAGAAACAGTAGAACAAACTTTTGGGATAAATATTATTGAAAAGCTAGAACTTTTTGCCACAATTCCAGAAGTGAAAATTAGCGATTTCTTAAAACAATGTCTGGAATACAATACTCCTCTCGCCTTAGAAATTGCTACAGAAAAAGCTAGATCGGAAATGATTATTACACCAATTTTGATTGAGCTAAAGCAACAATTTGAATCAAATATTAGTCTATTTTCAGGTAGAGAATTTAACGTAGATAGCCAATTGGGATTGATTGGTTATTGTGATTTTATTATTAGTAAATCTCCATCTCAATTAATTATTAAATCTCCGGTTGCTGTAATTATAGAAGCGAAAAATGATAATATTCAATCGGGTTTAGGTCAGTGTATTGCTGAGATGGTAGCAGCACAAATACTTAATCAACGACAAAACAATAACCAAACAATTTATGGCTCTGTAACTACTGGCACTAACTGGAAATTTATGAAATTATTTGATCAGGTAGTAGAGGTCGATCCTAATGAATATTTTTTGAATAATATTGGTAAGTTAATCGGGATTTTAAGAAGTTTTATTGAGTCAGAAAATTAGATTTTTTTTTAGAATTCAGCGGTCAGCTATCAGCTATCAGCCAACAATAAACCGGGTTTATTGCCGGATTATTTTTGGCTCACAAAGTTTATTCTAACAACCCCGTTTATGCGTAATTCCTATACATTAAAGAGGTAAAATATGACTCAAAATTTGCAAAAAATAGATACTTTTTACTTCTTACTAAAATTATGATTCCTGAACCTCAAAATTATCAAAAAATGACTCCTGAAGAATATCTCTAATGGGGAGCAAAACAGGAAATTCCAAACTTGAAAAACCTAAAAGTACAAAAAATAAACATGAAAAAGTCACTAAAAAATCCATCAATAAAATCTCAAAACTGGTCGATTGAAAAATTACCTGGTTTAAGCAAAGAACACCAACAATTACTAACAGGATATGGGATTACCACGACTAGAAAACTATTAGAAATAACCTACACTTCCGAGCAAAAATTAATCCTAGCAAGTCAATTAAAAATCCCTCCTCAATATGTCAAAAAATGGGTGGCATTAGCAGACTTAGCTAGAGTTCCAAGTATCGGCGATCGCTACTGCGGACTGTTACTTCATTCTGGCATTATTTCAGTTTCTCAACTATCTCAAATACCTGTTCATAGATTGCATCAACAAATCCTGAAATTACAGGTATCAACTATGCAACGACGGGACCTTTGTCCGACGGTAGATTTAGTTCAAAAATGGGTTCAACAAGCTCAATTTTTATCATTATAAATCTCCAGGGAACAGGGAACAGGGAACAGGGAACAGGGAACGAAGTTTAAAAATCATGAAAAAACTTACAGCTTTTCTTACTTTTGAACTTTGAATTTTGAATTGATGACAGCTTTTCTTACTTTTGAATTTTGAACTTTGAATTTTGAATTGATGACAGCTTTTCTGACTTTTGAATTTTGAACTTTGAATTTTGAATTGATGACAGCTTTTCTGACTTTTGAACTTTGAATTTTGAATTGATGACAGCTTTTCTGACTTTTGACTTTTGAATTTTGAATTGATGACAGCTTTTCTGACTTTTGAACTTTGAATTTTGAATTGATGACAGCTTTTCTGACTTTTGAATTTTGAATTTTGAATTTTGAATTGATGACAGCTTTTCTGACTTTTGAACTTTGAATTTTGAATTGATGACAGCTT
>NZ_JAAHHT010000355.1 GCF_010672085.1 Okeania sp. SIO3I5 | reverse complement strand
TCATCATCCACCTTTATATTATTTAATGGCTCGATTATGGATGCAAACATTTGGCGGTTCCCTCACTGCGTCTCGTAGTTTACCAGCACTAATTAGTTTATTATCTTTGCCATTAATATATGTTCTCACTTGGCAACTTTTTAACTCCCATTTAACTGCTTTACTGGCAACTACATTTTTAGCTTTATCACCTATAGAAATTTTACTAGCTCAAACTGCAAGACAATATAGTTTAGTTACTGTTTTGACTATTGGTAGTAGCATTTTATTATTGCAAGCTTTAGATTCTCGAAGCTGGAAAAAATGGGGATTATATAGTATTATTTCTGCTCTTGGTTTGTATACCCATTTATTTTTTTCTTTAACTCTTATCTCCCATGGAATATTTGTAATCAGCAATTGGTTATTATCAAATTATATTGCAATAAATTCCTCTGAAAATAAATCTAATTCATCAAAAATAAAACCTTTAATTCAAACTTTGCATCTGGATTTTTTCCTGGCTTCAATAGGAATCATAATTCTCTATCTTCCTTGGATAGTTATAGTAATTAGTCATCTGCAACAAGTGTATGATAGAACAAATTGGGTAAGAGAATCAGTAAGCTTCAATTTTTTAGTAGAACGCTGGATTTGGAGTTTCTCATGCTTATTTATTGACGTAGATTTTAGTCTTAATAGTAACGGCATATATTTACTCAGATTGTTATTTTTAATTATTATTACTTGGGGAATTTATGAAGTTTTTTGTTCTTGTAATCTTTGCACAAAATTATTTATCCTGACTTCTATTTTGATACCTTTTATAATATTAGTAACACCAGATTTGGTGTTAGGTGGGCAACACTCTGCTGTCACCCGTTATCTAATTTCCTCTTTTCCGGCAATATATTTATCAGTTGCTTATTTATTGGGGAAATATTTGAGTCAAAAATACTGGCGAGTAGTTTTAGCAATATTGTTAACTGCTAGTATTGTATCCTGCACCCTCAGTGCTTTTTCTGATACTTGGTGGAATAAGGGTTTGAGTTACTCTAATGCAGAACTTGCGAAAAAACTTAATGCTACCGACTCCCCAATATTATTGAGCGATCTGGGGGATAATTATACAAATACGGGAGATTTGATTTCACTTAGTTATTTATTAGATGATCGGGTTCGACTGTTGTTGTTGAGTGAGTCGCCAAATTTAGAAATGCTTGCAAATGAGTCAAAGATATTTGTATTTAAACCCTCTGGGAGACTGCGGAAAGCAATAGAAGGGAAGCAATGGGAATTTGAGTCTATTGTAAATGGAAAACTTTGGCGAGTCAGGAAAAAGTAATAGCGTTTCATTGAAGTCAGAAGTCAGAAGTTAGATTTAATCCACTAAAAATCTGACGTTGCATATTTGCGCATGGGAATTATATCATGTCCGGATCAGAGCGTGATCAAAAAACTTTTTCCTCCTTATACATTCAAACTCTCTTCTCTTCCCTCCTGAGGACCTACGGACGTTGCTTGAACATTAATGCGTTACATGTCGCTCCGCTAACGCGGAGCGAAAGCGTCAGCAATACGTCCCTACCTCCTGACTCCTCCTTCCTTATTTATAACTATTCAACCGGACATGATATTAGTGGGTTCGGGGTGTGGGGAGTGTTGGGAGTGTGGGAAGTGTGGGAGGAATTATAGTTATTAGAGAAAGACGAAGTACAAAGATTCATCCCTTGGTTGAGCAACACCAAAAATCTTGATCAGACAATAGTTTGGAGTAATTATTTGACATTTAAAGTTGGAAACTATTTGTGACATTCCTGAAGTGAATTAGTATCAGAATAAAATCATGGTGAAACTGTTGATAAAAAATCATGTTATGTTGAGTATTAGTATCGCTATGTTAGCCATAAATTTGATTGTTGTACTTAAACGAATTTTGTACCTCACCAGGAAAAAATTGCTATATTAAGTTTCTCAAGGTGGCAGAATTAGGATAACAGATATCGAATCAATATCATTATTTACTGAACAATTGGTAAGAGTTAAGAAAGGCAAATCTTTGTCAGACATTGAAAGGGAACTTCTCAGAGAATCTTTATCTGGCAAAACCTATAGCCAAACAACCTCTAAATTAGATTATTCCAGAGATTATATTAGTCAAAATGTAGCTCCTAAATTATGGAAGCTACTTAGTATTATCCTAAAATAAAAAAGTAGCAAAAATAACTTCCTTTCTGTACTAGAAAGACAAATAATCATCTATAAAAAAAGTAGAAAGGAAAGTACAAAGACAGCTTTAATTAATCTAAATAGAATTAAAAATTAACAAAAATTAGACATTAATGATTATAAACTACTTGATAGTAGAGTTCCTATAGGTTATCCTTATTATATAAAACGTGCTGAAGAATTAATCTGTTATTTAGAAATTAATAAACCAGGAGCATTTCTGCGCATCGAAGCACCTAGACAAATGGGAAAAACTTCTCTATTAGCGAAAATTTGCAAAAAATTAGAAACAATTTTATTAAACAATGACTGTAGAAAGAGAACTGAAAAAACCTAGTTATCATCTTCATAATGGATTTCGGATGCCCATGGGATTTCCTCCAGAAGGGTTTAGTTCTGGAATTAGCTATCAAGCACAATCTTCAGATATTTTTATCGCAACTTATCCTAAATGTGGAACTACATGGACTCAATATTTAGTCTGGTTAATTCTAAATAATGGACAACCTTTATTAGCTTCAGAAACCATCTCTGAAGTAAGTCCTCATTTAGAAGAAGTTGGAAAAGAAGCTATAGCTAAGTTCACAAGTCCGAGAATTATTAAAACTCATTTACCTTATAATTTAACTCCTTATAACCCAGAGGCAAATTATATTTATGTAGCTCGTAATCCTTTTGACTGTGCTGTTTCTTTTTATCATCATACGAGGGGATTTATTAAACATTATGATTTTGCCGATGGTACTTTTGATGACTTTTTTGAATGTTTTATTACTGGAGAAGTAGACTTTGGAGATTATTTCGATAATTTAGTACCTTGGTATGAACATAAAGATGATAATAATGTTCTGTTTTTGACTTATGAGGAAATGAAATATAATCCCCAAAAAGCAGTTTTTAAAATAGCAACTTTTTTCGGTTCAAAGTATGTTGAAACGCTCAAAAATGAACAAGTGTTAAATCAAATTATGACTCATAGCAGCTTTGAAAATATGAGCAAAAAACAGGAACGTTGGTCAAGCAAAAGACCTGAAAATATGCCCTCATTTATTCGGAAAGGAAAAGTGGGAGATTGGAAAAACTATTTTTCACCAGAACAGACAAAAAGACTGATGGATAAATTTAAAATGCGGACTTTAGGAACTGGGTTAGCAAATCTTTGGTTAGAGGTTTAACTCCTATTTTATTGAGCAGGGAAGTTTTCATTAATGGATAATGAATAATGAATAATGAATAATGGATAGTGGATAATGAAAACGATCTCTAATTATCAATTATCCATTGAAAAGGAGAAGCTTTAAACCGAATCGCTCAATTATCAATTGGTAATTAGTATAATATGAAATCCAGTTGAATACTTAATTAATAAAAATTCAATATAATCAATTTAGTAATATTTTTTTTAAATATTAAATGTAAGCATTCAGCAGTCAGCTATCAACTTGATTAGATTTAATTATATCGGTTGAAAACTCAAACTCGTCGTTCTTGTGCTTCAATTGTTTAGTTGAAAATGTACTAGATAGTTAAACTAATTCTCACTTCATTCATTTTTATTGCTGAAAGCTGATAGCTAATACCAATTTGATAAATGTTTGCTACAAATAGTTATGGTACTTTTTAGGAGTCAACCCACCCCTAACCCCTCCCAGGAGGGAAAGTCAGGAGTCAGAATCAATGGTTTAAATACCATTTTTTAGGTATTAAGTCACCTTTTTTGTCAAAGAGACATCTGATCTAAAATCTTTTTGTTGCCATTATTATTCGTAATATTCTTTTTTCAAAATGGTATAATAGCTGAATGCTTACTATTAAATAATAATCTTAAATTACTCATAAACGCACCATGATTACTTTAGCTAAATGGTCAATACAAGACTATCATCAGATGATTTATTCAGGTATTTTGAGCGATCGCCATGTAGAATTATTAGAAGGAGAAATTATTGAAATGTCGCCAGAAAAACCTTTGCATCGGAAAATAACTGATTCTATTGCCGAATATTTGCGAGAAAAGTTCCGAGGTCTAGCAAAGGTCTACGAAGCACATCCAGTTACTCTTCTTCTTAATTCAGAACCTGAACCAGATATTGCTGTTATTAAAATGCCAGTATCTTTATATGATTTTCGTCATCCCTATTCTGAAGAAATTTATTTGTTAATAGAAGTTTCTGATACAACTCTAGAAAAAGATTTAGAAGAAAAACGATTTCTTTATGCTAGTTCTGGCATTTTAGAATATTGGGTTGTGAATTTAGAAACTGAACAAATTATCGTATTTAAACAACCATCTATAGATAATTATCAATTCCAAAAAATCTACAGTCAAGGAACTATTTTTACATTGGTTTTTCCTGATATTGAAATATTAGTAGAAGAGTTATTGAAATAGGGAGTAGGGACGTTCGCATTTTTGTTATTCAACGTCTCTACAGAGTAGAAAAAATGAGTCGGAGGATAGAGAAAAAGCAAAAAATATTTATAGGAGTCGCTATTACTCGCGCGGACATTCTCACTCCTTTTAAATTTAGTCTGTGCTGCGAATGTAAGGGCGAATAGCTATTCTAAGGGCGAATTGCCATTCGCCTCTACTTTAGATATGCTCAGGTTTTGTTGCTGTGATAAAAACCATGCGATCGCTAAATTTCAACACTGAATTATTCTGATATTTCTCTTCCATTTCTTTTAAACCTGCTGCTAATTCAGTATCGTTAAATTCAGAAAGCAAAAACATATAACGATTTTCTACCATTTCAAAATACTGATTTTTTGGCAATTCTAAAGGGTATTCTCTCATATCAAAATCGACAATAAAACCTACTTTTTGAAGTAAATTAATTAGTTCTTGATAGTGAGGTTGTTTTTTTTCGTACAACTCTAGTGCTTTGGCAAATAAAGGATATTCAATAGTGGGTGGTAAGAGCAATAATAGGAAAATTCCCCCTGGAGTTAATCTTTGCCATAAATTCTGGAATAGGAGAAATTTTTCCTCTATATAATGGATAGCTTCTTTTAAGAAAATTTTGTTATAAATTCCTGGTTTTTCAGAGAATTTTACTCCATCCATTTCTAAAGGATTTAATCGACTATTTGGCGGAATTTTTTCTAGCATTTCCGCAGAAGGATCTACACAAATAATCGGTTGTTGTAACTGAATTTGATTGAGAATTTCTTTGCTATAAATTCCCGTTCCACAACCAATATCTACTAAAGTATCTGTGGGAGTTAGGTGTAGATATTCGATGATTTTTTGAGTTGTGAATTTAATATAGTCAGGAGAGTATGACCAGAGATTATCGTAAATATTTGCGATATTTTTGTAATGATTTTCGGAAGGGTTATTCATCATAGTAAGTAGGGCACAACATAAATTTTAACAAGGATGGCACAACACAGATTTTGCCACGGATATACGGATGATTGGAAAAATGGGCGTTGCTGATTTTGGGTATGATTTGTATTTTTTGGTAATTGCCAAACTATTGAATAACAACTATTTCAAATTATTCAATTTTTATTTTCATACCTTGATTCAGCAACGCCGAAAAATGAATATAGAGATTTATTGATTAGAAAGCTATTGCTACTGTACTTGATAAATCTGGAATGGGTTGTCTAATACAGCGCTTTTCAGATTGATGAGCCACATCGGTACAGCAAAAACCTTGTAGGGACGTTCCATGGAACGTCCCTACTGTGGTCTACCGAAATGAAAACTGCTGTAAAATAGAAGTTTAATACTTGGGGTTTAGTCATAATTTTGGTTCAATTTTTTGACAAAATTTTGATATTCTGGAGAATTTAATCCCTGTTGTAAAATTGCTAATACTTGACCTAAATCTCCTGCAAGTAAAGCTTCTTGAGCCAACCATAAGCCAGGGAAATATTCACTACAAATAATACCTTGTTCATTGGGTTTAAGTTTAATATATTTTCCTTCTTTTAGCCGAAACCAATCAATTTCTCCGTCATAAATCCGCCAAACTAAATATTCCTGTACTTGATTATTTTGATAGGTTTTTAATTTTTGATGTAAATCAATAGACGCACTGCTAGCTGCAATTTCTATAATTAATTCTGGCGCACCTTCTACATAGCCATCTTCACTAATTGTCGATTGCCCATCAACAGTAATTCTCAGTAAAACATCGGGTTGAGGTTCATTTTCTGCATCAAGACGTACTGTACAATTATCTCCTAGTTGAGTATTAGGAGTAAACGCTTTATAGAAACCAAGCCATGTTATAATTGAAGCATGGGGTTCTCCATGTTGATTAATTCTTAAAGGTGATGCCATATAAACAATTCCTGCAATTAGTTCGGCTTTTTTGACATGAGGCATTTGTTCATAACGCCTTTCAAATTCAATACAATTAAGTTGATCGCCGTTTTCTAGGGGTGGAATTTTTGTTGATATTAAGGTGTTTTGAGACATGGAAATTTTTGAAAGTAGGAGTTCAAGTTTTTAGTTCAGTAATAGTGATTATTTCATTATAATATACTGCTTCAGCACAGTTGAAATAGCAAATAGATTATCTTTTTTCGTTACTAAACAACGTCTTTTTAATGATTGTATTGCTTTCCATAAATCTGAGTGGGAGAGTCGAAAATCTGGGGGAGTATTACAAATATCTACTGCTGTTTCTTGAGTTGCTATCCATAATATTACTTGTTTTTCTAGCTCGGACAAACGCTGAAAAATTCTCTCAAGAATTGGTTCTAAATCTCCTAAATATAGATTTTTACAAGATAAAAATTGAGCGATATTTCCATCACATAAATCTTCTACCGCATCAGCAATAATATTTAGCCATAAAGGATTTCCACTATAGAGATTTATCAAGTCA
>NZ_JAAHHT010000354.1 GCF_010672085.1 Okeania sp. SIO3I5 | reverse complement strand
TGTCAGAATTTTTTTGAAGTCTTGAGGAAGGTAGTATAGCGCTACCCGTAAGTCAAAAGTTATAGCAGGTAACAGGGAACAGGGAACATGGAACAGGGAACAGTTAGAAAAACATTTCCCAGTCTAAGGTTCATCATCAGTCCATGTCCTAACCAACTGTTTCTCAGCTATATCTATGTATGTTCATAATTCCATCCACACTTCCCACACTCCCGACACCTCCCACACTCCCGACACCTCCCACACCTCCGTCATCCCTCATATCATGTCCGCTGGTATGGTCCCATGTAAACCGGCACAGGCAAGATGCCTATTCCACAAGGCTCAGATCTACAGGAAATTTAAGTTGTTTCGGGGTTATAGCACTACGCAAATAGGTTAGGACATTTCTAAATCCTGTTTGCTCCGCATGACCTAGGAAAAACCCTTTGACAGTTTGCTGTTCCCTTTTCCCTGTTCCCTACTCACGCTTCGCGTAGCGCTATAATACCCTTAATTCCAAGAATACTAAAACTTTCATCCCAAATTTCTAAATTCTAAATTAGACATCTCCGAAAATTAAAAATAGAATCAATTCTTATCCAGAAATTATCAATTACTTCTTCCTGTTCCCAGTTAAGTGTTCCCTGTTCCCTCTTTTCCGGAGAGGTCTATTCTAAATTCTGAATTCTTACCCATACCAATTCACTTTAAGGATGTCACAAATAGTTTCAAACTTTAAATGTCAAATAATTGCCTGAAACTGTTGTTTGATAAAAGTTTTGAGCCTATCAAATCTGGCATTCTGAATTGAGAATTCTGAATTCAGTGAAACGGTATAGGACTTGTTGACATCCTCTCCGGTGTCTGATAGAAAGGTAAATTAGCATCGGTTCCCTTTAAATAAACAGGACTTACGCGGGCGAACCGAGAAACCCAGTTTTTCTCTAGATGTCTTTTTGTTAAAAACAACGATTTATCCAAGAAACCTGGTTTTTTTGCGTAAGTGCTATAAACACTGAAGGAATATCAAAATGACTGAAATGATCAAGGTAACTATTGAGACAATTACTTGCCATAAACGGAGTGATTTTACAGGAGAGGATCAAATTTATCTCAAACAACATGGACAAAATGAGCAATTGTGGCCACAAGGAAATCAAGTAGAAAATATAAAAGTTGGGGAAACTTTAGAGCCATATCATCATCATTACTATCTACCCAATGAAACTGTAACTCTTGAACTGTGGGAATATGATCGAGGTGTTGGTAATGATGATTTTCTCGGTTCGTTTACACTCGATCCCAGTTCTAGTGGCAAATATACACATTATATGAGCGGAGATGGAGGATCTTACGAAGTTCGCTACTATGTAGACAATCCGCAAGTTTCTAATGCGTCACAGACAACTAAAGCTATTAAACGGCTAATTGTTTGTTGCGATGGTACTTGGCAAAGCTTAGAAAAAGACTACCCTACCAATGTAGTTAAAACAGTTAAATCTATCACACCTATTGATAGTCAAGGGATTCATCAAGTTGTCTATTATGATGAAGGAATTGGTTCTCAAAGTAATATTTCTAAAGAAGAAGACTTGACTAAAATAGGTTTAGGGCATCTACAGAGCAAGGTAGAAGCAATTGCAGGTGGTGCATTTGGTATGGGGATTGATAAAAATATTAAAGATGCCTATCGCTTCTTATCTACTAATTATAATCCTGGTGATGAAATTTACTTATTTGGTTTTAGCCGAGGTTCTTACACTGTCAGAAGTTTAGCAGGAATGCTTTCTCAATGTGGCTTACTCAAGCGGGAACACTTAAATGAAATTCATCATGCTTATGAGCTTTACCGAGATAAAACTCAGTCGGAAAGCACAACAATGGAGCAACTACGTCCATTCTGTCAGCCCAACGAAGAGTATGATGATCGGGTGCCAATTACTTTACTTGCCTGTTATGATACAGTTGGTTCACTAGGTATCCCGAACATTTTCGATAATATTCATATTGATAAACTGATTAACAGTCGCTATGCTTTCCATGATACTAAGTTAAGTAAGATTATTAAAAAGGCATTGCACGCTGTAGCTGTAGATGAGGATAGAGATACTTTTTCCGTGACACTAATGAAAAAAAATCCTGAAGTTAAAGACCAAATTTTACGTCAAGTATGGTTTCCTGGTGGACATGGTTGCGTTGGCGGGGGCACAAAAAGAGAGAGTCTCTTATCTAATAATGCTCTCTTATGGATGATAGCTTCTATTAAAGATATTGGTCTGAATTTGGAATTTGATATTAATCTGCTCTCTGATGACGAAAAATTAGAGGGAGAGTACGAGGGAGAGCAGCTTACTGATGCTACTTTCGACTACAATAAACAAGCAGAAAAACAAGTAGAAAAAGAAATTACAGACCAAATCAAAGGGGGAGCAGATCAATTCAAATTGTTGACAGGGTTAATCTCCACAATTAAGCAGGCAGCCATGAATGCGGCTGGTCAAACCCTGAGAGAAATTCCTGCAGATGACGGTATACATCGTAGTGTATCTGAGCGACTACATTACTCAAACCTTGATTATCATCCTAAAAATGTTTCTAGTGAAAGAATTCTCAGTCGCGAACAATTAGAGAGTGATGATAGTATTTTGTTAACAAGTCAATGATTCAAAGGAAGGCAGAAGACAGAAGGAAAGTACATCAGTCTATAGATCGATACCTTAGAAGTTGTTTGTAAACTCATAAAAACCTCTCTCCAAACCTCTCTCCTGCAAGGATAGAGGCTTGGAAACCCTCCTTCCCTACAAGGGAAGGGGGGCAGGGGGGTTAGGTTTTGAGGATTCATCGGTTCTATCCAATAGACTTCTCCAGAAAAGAGGGAATGGGCAATAGGCAATGGACAATAGACCTCTCCGGAAAAGAGGGAGTAGGGAGTAGGGAGTAGGAAGTAGGGGGAAATAATTGATGATTTATAGACGATAATTGATTTTATTTTTGATTATCGGAGATGTCTAATAGAGAGAAGGAACTCATAATTTATGGATAAAAATAGATTTTATTTTTGATTTTTGGAGATGTCTAATACTTCTCAAACAACTTCTTACGAGTTTTTCTCTATATTGTGTTACTCCCCACACTCCCCACACTCCCCACACCTCCCACAGTTCCTACACCTCCGACACTTCCCATACTCCCCACACCTCCCACACTTCCCTACTCCCTAATTTGAAAAGCGCTGTCAAAAGGGGTTTGGAGACCAAACCCCTACAGTCACTTCCCACACTCCCTACTCTGGTCTTATAAACTGAATTACACCCTACTGACTATTAGTTAACCATAAAGGATCTTGTTCATTCTAATTTGAAAAGCGCTGTTAAAAGGGGTTTGGAGACCAAACCCCTACAGTCACTTCCCACACTCCCTACTCTGGTCTTATAAACTGAATTACACCCCACTGACTATTGGTTAACCATAAAGGATCTTGTTCATTCTAATTTGAAAAGCGCTGTTAAAAGGGGTTTGGAGACCAAACCCCTACAGTCACTTCCCACATTCCCTACTCTGGTCTTACAAACTGAATTACACCCCACTGACTATTGGTTAACCATAGAGGATCTTGTTCATTTAATATTTCGATTTGATCTGGTTCTAAATTGGTTGCTACTTCTGACTTGAGGGTACGCAAAGCTACAAATGGAGTGGGAAAATAATTAGCAATATCTGACAAAAGGGTAGTAAATAACCAATGGCGATCGCCCAGAAGACGCCTATAGTTAGCATCTCCTTTTATGAAAACTAAACTAGCTTTAGCTAACTCTTTCCTTAAAGACTCTGGCATTTCCCAGAAAGCTAGGGGAGCATTCCAGAAAAAGTTTTCTCGGCAAATTAAACGACTAGAAGCAATATATTCCTGCAAACGAGTTGCCAACATTCGGACATTTTCTGAGGTATCATTAGCTAATTTTTCTAGAGTGTAAAAGACATCCTGATTTATAGCATCAGAAACAAAACTTGGGTGTGCTTTCAAATGTAGGTAAACAGTATTGGCAGTCTGAGTAGATAAAAGGAAGTCTATGAGAAAAAAATCGCAAACTAACTCAAAACTGGCGTTATCTATAATTAGATCGATGCGTTGTCCGTGAATATTGCTTAAATAGTTGAGTAGATCGTAGGTATCATCGACTAAAATTTGAGTTTGTTGTTGGTGAAGGTTTCTATTAGTACGATCGCCTCCTCTAGCTGACCACAAACTGAGATCGATTTGATTACCCCATAAAACAGTTTGAAGTAGAGTAGTTATAGAGGTTTGATAACTCTGTTGTAGTAAAGCAGTGAAGGGATCTTGTTGGGAAACTCTAGGGCGATATTGCCCCGCAACGCTGGCGTTATCGCTAATTACTCGAATAGCATCCATTGATTTTTCTAAACTTGAGCGTTTTTGATAACCAAATGGGTCTATCCCTTGCAAAATTCCAGGTACAAAGTAATTGGTTGCTTCTAACAAACGTCGGAAAAAATAAGCTTCTGCAAAATAAAATGGTAAATCAAACCAACTTTTGCCTTCAAAAGGTTTTAAATAGGATTCCCAGGCAATTAAATCTGGTGCTTCAATTTCTGCCAGGGGGCGCACCGATCCTTCAAATATGTCTGTTACTAAAGATTCTAACTGTTGGACAATAGTTGGAGGAAAATTATTGTCTTTGATGACTCGTTCGATGACTCCTGGTAGTCTACAGACTATTGTGTAATGGGCAAAGGTATTTTCTTCTGATGGCATTATCGGCAAAGGTAGTAGGAAGTCAGGGATTTCAGGTTCAGTCATTTCAGTTATTAGTTATTAGTTATCAGTTATCAGTCTTTCTCCTGTAGGGACGTTGCATGCAACGTCCCTACTATTGTAAATTTATTTATTGTTAAGAGTTTCTATCCCTAATGGGGATTTTAGTTAGTTTCAACCCGATTTGGCTTTCCCTATTGGTGCGTCTATTCTTGCATTGTTTCAATCCCTAATAGGGATTTTAGTTAGTTTCAACCTCGCAGAAAAGTGCAGAGTTTCCAGCGTATCTGTTTCAATCCCTAATAGGGATTTTAGTTAGTTTCAACTGCAGCACTATGACTCACTGGCAATGGAGTATCAAAGTTTCAATCCCTAATAGGGATTTTAGTTAGTTTCAACAGATATTGTTCCCACGAAAATACCTGCTACTTTTTCGTTTCAATCCCTAATAGGGATTTTAGTTAGTTTCAACAGGAGGATTGAAGACAAAAGAAGTAGACAAAGCTGGTTTCAATCCCTAATAGGGATTTTAGTTAGTTTCAACGATGGTTTTGTTGTAGGTAGTTCTAAAGCTTTCTATGTTTCAATCCCTAATAGACATCTCCGAAAATTAAAAATAGAATCAATTCTTATCCATAAATGATCAATTACTTCTCCCTGTTCCCTGTTCCCTGTTCCCTGTTCCCTCTTTTCCGGAGAGGTCTAATAGGGATTTTAGTTAGTTTCAACGTTTGTGGAAACTTTTCCCCAGATATAGATTTTTGTTTCAATCCCTAATAGGGATTTTAGTTAGTTTCAACTCCAGGGTTGTAGAACCCACACCATATTTAATTTTCAAGGTACATTTGCGCGAGACATAACTAACTATAGCATTTCCAGCCGCAGCTTGGCAAGAGACATTCCCCAAAAAACGCCACAACCCTCGCCACATCAGAATTTGCAGAACTCCGCGAATCCCCTCAATACCCCTATCTAATTCAAACCCATGCCCATACTCAACCTCAGCCATTTTTTTTCACCGAAACAATTAAACAATTAAACAATTAAATAATTCAGGTTTAAAACCTCCCCAATAAAGGGGAAAAAATTTATTTTTTCCTTTTAGGCAGAGAATTGACTAAAAGGGAGAGGTAATTATCCATTATCCATTATCCATTATCCATTATTGAACCCCTCTCTTGTACAGCTACCTATCCGCGCAAATAACCTTTTTATGTTATAGTAAATGTTTTGCACAAAATAGAGCAATTTAAAGATAGGTATGTGGGAAAATGCTGTCTTATGCACCATTTTCCTACCTTTTTCCCCTATTCTATTGAATCTCATGCCAAAAACCCGCACTTTTGCTAATATTCCAAATCGGTTATACACAACTTGTTGTTATATTCTGTATTAGCAAATACGTTTCTTGATAAATTTTAAATTCATCTAAATCAAAGATAGAAACTATAAGACAATTGTATAGTTATATTCTAACGATAAGCTAAACATTGCTGCAAGCAAATTTGTCAAAAGTGCAGATCAAGACGATCTATCTAAAAATATAGTGAGTGATGTGTTCAACCCATAGAGGTTGCACGCACTAGCTTTTTGTCCAACAGATATATTTATAATCATACCGAATGTCCAATATTTATTTTGATTCTGAAAACAATTCTAAATCCTTTGAGTTGCCAGGTGCTAGACCACATTACAACCCTGATCGTCCTGGTCAAGTAGAACATATTTTTCTCGATCTAGAACTTGACATTCCTCATAAAAGTTTTCACGGCACTTGTACTATTAGCTTAAACCCTGTACGCAGTGGCATCGATCAATTGACTCTTGATGCAGTTGATCTGGAAATTAATTCTGTTAAAATCAACGACATAGAACAAACTTTTGATTATGATGGCAACGAATTAAACATTTACCTACAACCAGTGACTACAACAGGTGAACAAATTAAAGTAGCGATCGCGTATGCTGCTAATAATCCCCAAAGAGGTATTTATTTTATCGCCCCCGACGAACATTACCCAGACAAACCAACCCAAGTTTGGACTCAAGGGGAAGATGAAGACTCTCGTTTCTGGTTTCCTTGTTTCGACTATCCAGGTCAACTATCAACTTCAGAAATTCGCGTTAAAGTACCCCATAAATTTATTGCTATTTCCAATGGTGAACTTATTCACACTGAAGAGAGTGAAAAAGATAAAATTTATCACTGGATGCAAAGACAAGTTCATCCTACATATTTAATGACTTTAGCAGTAGGTAAGTTTGCCGAAATTAAAGATGAATGGAATGGTATTCCTGTTACTTATTATGTAGAAAAAAAACGCCTAGATGATGCTCGGCGCACTATGGGGAAAACTCCTCAAATGATCGATTTTTTTAGTCAAGAATTTGGCTATAAATATCCA
>NZ_JAAHHT010000353.1 GCF_010672085.1 Okeania sp. SIO3I5 | reverse complement strand
GCAATTGGACTGACACAGCTCAAATAGTGCAATATGTAGGTTAGGTTGAGGAACGTTAGCGCAGCTTATCCGAAGGATAAACCCAACAACACCTTAGTGTGGCGCGTCAACCTATTTTCCTGATAAGCAGTGGGAGCATCTTGCTCCCGTACTCGCGGACAGGATGCCCGCACTGGGTATTTTTTTCTCGCTTTTTACTTCCGTGCAACAGTAATACTGGTGTTGGGTTTATCCTAACGGATAAGCTCCGCTAACGTTCCTCAACTCAACCTACATATTGCTACTAATGTCTACTCAACGGTGCCCTGCGGCGCAATCTAATATTTCACAATTTAATAGTAGTTTGTGGCTTTGTTGCATGAAAGTAGCCTTCTTAACATCCGTTCCGCTTTTCGGTTGTCCCCGACATGAAAGGTGAACCTAGTGGCAGCTATATCACCTTCTTTCAGATTATTGATGTTTTGCTCATTTGTTGGCCAATAGTTAAATAGCTCAAAGCCTTTACAGATATAAGTTTCAGCCTTTTTTTATTAAAGATTGATGCTTTGTTCATTTGTTGGCCAATAGTTAAATAGCTCAAAGCCTTTACAGGTATGAGTTTCAGGCTTTTTTTTAATGCCGAAGATAATAGATTTATTTATTGGACAATAGTTGTAAAAGTACGAAGTACATATGCTTGGATCTTGTGCGTTAGCTATATGTTTTCATACAACAAAGCCGTAGTTTGTGGTAAGCGCCTTTTCATGTCGCGCTCGCTCGTAGGGGCGAATGGCATTCGCCCTTAGATGTCTGCTCTTAGCCGTTAGCGGAGCTTTGCGTTAGCGAAAACGCACCCTACTGGACTAAGTTGTAATTGGAAGAAATCCTTCTGCCTCCTGCCTCCTGCCTCCTGCCTTCTTTCTGCTACAAACACAGGATTTTATGACTATAATTAAAAATAACTAACAATAATAGGTTAAATAATTATGATTGAATTTTTAATTGCTTGGGGTGGTAGTGAAGCAGTGAAATTTATTGCTCAGGAAGTTATTGGAGAATTAGCTAAGGGTACTGCTGAAGACTACGTTAAAGACTTTTTTAAAGAACGTATTTCTGATGGTGTTGGTAGAATCACTAATGGAAAGCCTTTACAAAAAGCTACGAAACAAGCAATTGAAGATTTTTTAATTTTGGTAAATAAAGAGTTAGAAAATGCTGAATTGAGTGAACGTGAATTAAAGGAATATTCTAAGTTTTTCAAACAGTTTATTAAAAATCGGTCTGTTTTAGAAGTTTTAATTCGTGCTTTTGATAATAATCTAAAAACTTTAGACACTAATAAATTAGCTACTGCCTGGAACGAAATTAATCCACCTTTACCAGATGATTTTGACTGGGAATTTCTTGCCAAGCAATATCGGCGAAATGTTAAAAATATTATCCGCCAGTCTGATGAATTACGGCAAATATTAGATTCTGAAAATCTGGAAAAATCGGCAAATCAAAATTCTCAAATTAGACCCGAATTTGACCTGAAAAAACATCAAGAGGGAATCCGAGAACAATATGGCAATCTCAAATTAGAAAGTTTAGATACGAGTGGTTATGGTTATAATGATTTGAAATTATGGCGAATTTTTATTCCTCAAAAGGTGCGGGAATCTCAAGAATTTATGCCTCAAGTACATGAAATTCCGAAAGAATATTTAAAACAATTAAAAGATAGCGGTCAGCTTGATTCAGAATTTTCTCCAGAACAATTTGAAGGTCTCCGCCGTAGATATTTAGACCGGCCTATTCGTTCCGTTTTGGAATTACTTGAAAATAGCTATTATAAATATTTAGTTATTCTGGGCGACCCCGGTTCTGGCAAGTCTACTTTATTACAATATATCGCTTTGGAATGGGCCGAATTAGCTCGGAAAGATTTGCCTTTAAAGCCAATTCCTCTATTAATTGAACTGCGGAGTTATGTGCGGAACCAATGCCAAAATTTCCTGGAATTTCTGGAAAAAGGTAGTGGAGTTGTTTGTCATTTTCCTCAACCAGAACTCCATGAAAAATTACAAAATGGTCATGCAATTGTGATGTTTGATGGGTTAGATGAAGTTTTCGACTCAGGCAAACGAGAAGACGTAATAAATGATATTCATCGGTTTACTAATGATTATAAAAATGTGCGGGTTATTGTTACTTCGCGGGTCATTGGTTATAAGCCACAAAAACTCCGGGATGCTGAGTTTTATCATTTTATGTTGCAAGATTTGGAGGCGGAACAAGTTGAGGATTTTATTCAACGTTGGCATAATTTGACTTATCAAGATGAGGCGGAAAAAGAGAGGAAAAGGGAAAGGTTGAAACGGGCAATTAATGATTCTTCAGCTATTAAGGAATTATCGGGAAATCCCCTGTTATTAACTATGATGGCTATCTTGAATCGTCATCAAGAATTGCCGAGAGATAGAGCGGAACTTTATAATCAAGCTTCGCGGGTTTTATTACAGCAGTGGGATGCAGAAAGGGCGCTGGTTGATGCGAAGCTTGACCGGATGACTATTGACTATCAAGATAAACAGGCAATTTTGCGTCGGGTAGCTTTTTTTATGCAGGGAAATAAAGAGGGTTTAGCTGGTAATTTGATTCCTGGAGATGCTTTGGAAGAAATTATCAGAGAGTCTTTAAAAAGTATGGATATTAATGATGCGAGAACTGTGGCTAGGGCGTTGATAGAACAGTTACGGAATCGGAATTTTATTTTATGTTTTGTGGGCGCTGGATATTATGCTTTTGTGCATCGAACTTTTTTGGAATTTTTCTGTGCTTGGAGTTTTGTTTGGCAGTTTGAAAAGGAACAGAAAATTTCTAAGGATGGGTTGATAAATGATGTTTTTGGTAAGCATTGGCGGGATGAAAAATGGCATGAGGTGTTGCGGTTAATTGCGGGGACGATCGATGCTACGTTTGTGGGGGAAATTATTAGTTATTTGATGGAGCAAGAGGGGGAAGTGGAAAAGTTTGTGAATTTATTTTTGGCGGGCAAGTGTTTGTCTGAAGTGAGGATTCGTCAGAGTGTTGGTGATGTGGAGGAACGGTTATTAAATAGGTTGAAAGATTTGACTGAGTACGACCTTGGTTATTATTATGGACCTTATAAAGTTCTATTTTTTGATAATTTAGATGTAGAAATTTATGAGAAAAATTCAGCCTTAGTTCGTGAAATTCGTACTCAAGCTGTCGAAGTGGTAGCTACAACCTGGAGGGATACCCCAGAAACCTATACTTGGTTGAAACAAAGGGTTGTGTCTGATGAGAATTGGCAGGTGCGAGGTGAAGCGGTGCGACAAATAGCTACTCGTTGGAAACATGAACCAGGAATTTTGGAATTACTCAAACAATTGGTTGTGTCTAGTGAGAATTGGCAGGTGCGAGGTGAAGCGGTGCGACAAATAGCTACTCGTTGGAAACATGAACCAGGAATTTTAGAATTACTCAAACAATGGGTTGCCTCTGCTCAACACTCGGATGTGCGAGGTGAAGCGGTGCGACAAATAGCTACTGGTTGGAAACATGAACCAGGAATTTTGGAATTACTCAAACAATTGGTTATGTCTGATGAGAATTGGCAGGTGCGAGGTGAAGCGGTGCGACAAATAGCTACTGGTTGGAAACATGAACCAGGAATTTTGGAATTACTCAAACAATTGGTTGCCTCTGCTCAACACTCGAATGTGCGACGGGAGGCGGTGCGACAAATAGCTACTGGTTGGAAACATGAACCAGGAATTTCGGAATTACTCAAACAATTGGTTGTGCCTGATCAACACTCGGATGTACGAGGTGAAGCGGTGCGACAAATAGCTACTGGTTGGAAACATGAACCAGAAATTTTGGAATTACTCAAACAAAGGGTTGTGTCTGATGAGGATTGGAATGTGCGAAGTGAAGCGGTGCGACAAATAGCTACTGGTTGGAAACATGAACCAGAAATTTTGGAATTACTCAAACAATGGGTTGTGTCTGCTCAACACTCGGATGTGCAAGGTGAAGCGGTGCGACAAATAGCTACTGGTTGGAAACATGAACCAGGAATTTTGGAATTACTCAAACAATGGGTTATGTCTGATGAGAATTGGAATGTGCGACGGGAGGCGGTGCGACAAATAGCTACTGGTTGGAAGCATGAAGCCGGAGTTTTAGAATTACTCAAACAATGGGTTGCGTCTGATAAACACTCAAATGTGCGAGGTGAAGCGGTGCGACAAATAGCTACTGGTTGGAAACATGAACCAGGAATTTTAGAATTACTCAAACAATTGGTTGTGTCTGATGATAGTTCGAGTGTGCGAAGTGAAGCGATGCGACAAATAGCTACTGGTTGGAAACATGAACCAGGAATTTTGGAATTACTCAAACAAAGGGTTGTGTCTGATGAGGATTGGAATGTGCGATGGGAAGCGGTGCGACAAATAGCTACTGGTTGGAAACATGAACCAGGAATTTTGGAATTACTCAAACAAAGGGTTGTGTCTGATGAGAATTGGCAGGTGCGAGGTGAAGCGGTGCGACAGATAGCTACTGGTTGGAAAAATGAACCAGGAATTTTGGAATTACTCAAACAAAGGGTTGTGTCTGATGATAGTTCGAGTGTGCGAAGTGAAATCGTGGAACAAATAGCTAGTGGTTGGAAAAATGAACCGGGAATTTTTGAATTGTTTTATCGCATCGTCCTCAATGATCCCTTTGAACCTGAATATGAGTATCGAGACAACCCTCGACAAACAGCACTAGAGGCAATTATCGAACACTACCCAAACCATCCGCAAACCATCCCACTATTACAAGACAGAGCAGCAAACGATCCAGACGAAGAACTGTGGGAGTGCGCAATAGAGCAATTGCAGCTATTAGAAAATAGGAATGCTCATTAGACAGAAAAGCACGAAACATGACGCACCATTATCTTAACGGTGCGTCATTTCAGTTATCAGTTATCAGTTTTGTAGGTTGGGTTGAGGTACGAAACCCAACAAATACAATATTGTTCTTGGGTTTCGCGATCGCTCTTACGCAGAACCTCCATATCTAGTAAGGGCGAATGCCATTCGCCCCTACAGATGGCGTATAATTCCTTATGTTGCGTAAGTCCTGTCAATTCTGAATTCTAAATTCTAAATTCTGACTCCTGACTCCTGACTCCTGACTCCTCAAACGCTTGAACTGCATTTTTTCATATATTCCCAACCACGCTGGGGAGAAACGCGATCGCGTCCAATAGTCCTGGCAATCCATTCTGCCACTTTTGGCCCAGTCCAAGCTAATTGATCTTTAGGTGGACTTTTAAGTGCTATCCGTAATTCTTCTTGTTGTTCTGGAGTGAGTAAAGCATGAGAAGGATAAAATTTCCGTGTTTTCCGTCGATTTAAGATAGCATCCGGCCCTTTTTGATTGTAATTTTTGACAATATCCTTAGCATAATCATAGTTAAAACCCAAAACTTGAGCTGCTTCTTTAATAGTCCAATTTTGAGACACTAACCATAGTAGGTGCCAGCGTCGAGATTCTACTCTATCTCTGATTTGGAGATAGCGCTTTTTGATTTCTGTTTCGCTCAAGTGGGATTTGAGATAGGCTTTTTTAGGCATCTTTTTCTACTTTATCAGGGGTATGAAATATCAATAATTCAAATTGGGAATGCGATAATACTTAAGTTTCGCTAGCACTAGCGATCGCTTCCCTCGACGTAGATGACCCTGCTAAAGTCCAAATCAACCGTTATAACTTAAGATTGTCTCTTAATCTGCAGTAATGTTATTTACGGTTCTTTGATTTAGATGTTTCTAATATAACACTATATCACATCTATGTAAATAGTGTAAATACATCAAGCTTAATATTTATAGTCTTTCAGAAAAGAGGGAAGTAGGGACGTTGCATACAACATCGGTACAGAGCAGGAAGTAGAGAGAAATAATTGATTTTATTTTTGATTATCAGAGATGTCTATTTAGAGTTCCGGTGAATTTATGAAGTTATCTATAAATTTAGTTGGCAAAATCTTTACAGAATCTTTATAAATGTTAGCTATAATTATGCTAGTGTATCTCCCTTAGAGAAAATTACCTATAAATTAGACATCTCCAGAAAAGAGGGAACAGGGAACAGCGGATCTGGGAACAGGGAACCCACCCCTAACCCCTCCCAGGAGGGGAATAATTGATAATTTATGGATCAGAATTGATTTGATTTTTCATTTTTGGAGAAGTCTATTTAGTCGAGCAGAAAAAAGCGATCGCTCCTTTTTATTGAGAGCGATCGGCAAGAGTTAAATGTATTTTCTCTCTGGAATTTTTCCTAACTAAATAACTGGATTAATTTTGACTATTAAATCTTGCCAATAATTCCTCACGAGATAATTCCTCACGAGATAATTGAAATAGTAAAGGAGTAAATTCCTCTGGAGATAAAGACGACATTGGTTGAATAATTTCTCTGAGTTCGTCATCCAAAGAATTAAACCTATACTTTAACAAATTTTCGATAACTGCAGTACGATCCATTCGGACAGCAGTTTCTAATTGTTCTAATAATAGTGGTGATAAACGCATAATTAATTCCCTATCGTCTACTTCTAATTCTGAACTTTTTTTCACTCCATAAAAGCATTAATTATCATTATTAAATCTGGCTAATAATTCCTCACGAGATAATTGTAATAGTAAAGGAGCCAATTCCTCTGGAGATAATCGCAGCATTGGTTGAATAATTTCTCTGAGTTCGTCATCTAAAGAATTAAACCTAGATTTCAAGAAATTTTCGATAAATGCAGTACGCTCCATTCGGGTAGCTTCCTCCCTTCCTTGTTGTATACCTTGTTGTATACCTTGTTGTATACCTTGTTGTATACCTCGCTCCTCTCCTTGTTGTATTCCTAACTGAGTAGCAGTTTCTAATCGTTCTAATAATAGTGGTGATAAACGCATAATTAATTCCCTATCTTGTTCTTCTAATTCTGAACTTCCTTCTAAGTTACTACGTAAAGACGATAATGACAACAAAGTATTTACCCGAAATTGATTATCTCGTGGCAATGCCTTTAATTCCTCAATTGCCTCTTCTTGTACTCTACCTTTGCCCAAAATTCTTAACGATAGAGTGTCTAATGTCTTTGGTAATTGATGAATTACTACTAATCCTGTTCTCTGATATTTAGGTAATAAATAAATTCCTGTACACCAATTAT
>NZ_JAAHHT010000352.1 GCF_010672085.1 Okeania sp. SIO3I5 | reverse complement strand
CCAAGGGGAGGTTTTAAACCAAAAATTTTCGGTAATAGGATATTTATTAGATACAAATATTCTCTCTGCTCTTATTAAACAAGATTCTAAACTATTGTTTCGGCTTGATAATGTTAATTATAGAGAAGAGAAACTTTTTATCAATTGTATTAACTATTTTGAAAGTAAGGGAGGTTTATTAGCAATTAATTCCCAGAAAAAGTTAGCTATTTTGGAGGGTTTGTTTCAATAATGGATAATGGATAATTACCTCTCCCTAAAAGAGAGAGGATTGACTAAAAGGAAAAAATTTATTTTTTCCCCCTTTATTGGGGAGGCTTTAAACCTGAATTATCTAATTATCTAATTATTTAATTGTTTAATTGTTTCGGTAAAAATAATATCAATATTTTGTTTTTAGACAAGATAGAGATAATTAACATCGCCTCTGGCATTTATGCAAATTTAAGGCAGAAAGAAACACCCATACAAATTCCTGGTATTCTGATTGCAGCTACGGCAATTTATCATAATCTGGTGTTAGTTTCTAATGATTCTGATATGCTAATAATTGAAGGTCTAATTTTAGAAAATTGGTTACAGCAATCCTAAATAGGTCTTCAATAATTAACAATTATTTCTTCTTATAAATTCATTCTTATAAAGAAGAGGATTGGCTAAAAGGAATAATTTTTCTTCTCTTGGTCGATTGGATATGCTTAGGTAACCTCGGCATCCCATCCTACGGACTGCTCCGCTTGCCTACCGCTTTTTTCTCCATGAATGGAGAGGTTTTATACCTTAATTTTTCGGTAAGGTTTGCTCTTGGGTTTGGAGACCAAACCCCTACAATTTTTTCTCTCGAATGATTTCATATTGCAATAGCTCAAGTTAATTAAAATCATGGCTTCTACCACAAGTTCTAGTATAAAAAATTATGCCCTAGTCACCCTTGCTTACTGGGGTTTCACCATTACTGATGGTGCTTTGCGAATGTTGGTGCTACTCTACTTCCACAAAATTGGCTATACTCCTCTAGAAATAGCCTTTTTGTTCTTATTTTATGAAGTTTTTGGGATATTCGCCAATTTTTTCGGTGGTTGGATCGGTTCACAATTTGGATTAAGACTGACTCTCTATAGTGGTATTGGGATACAGGTTTTCTCTCTAATTATGCTTTCTTATGTAGACCCAAGTTGGGCGCAATGGTTGGCTGTATCTTATGTGATGGTAGCACAGGCATTTTCTGGAATTGCTAAAGATTTAACGAAAATGAGTTCTAAAAGTGCTATTCGGTTAGTTGTGCCTAAAGATGCTCAATCATCTCTATTTAAGTGGGTAGCTGTTTTAACTGGTTCCAAGAATGCTCTTAAAGGAGCTGGTTTTTTTCTAGGTAGTGCGCTCCTGTCATTATTTGGATTTGTTAATGCTCTGTGGATAATGGCGGGAGGATTGTTTTTGATTATGTTCACTGGTTTAATCTTGCCAAAGGATATGGGCAAAATTAAGCAGAAGGTGAAATTTAAACAACTTTTTTCTAAGAGTCAGGAAATTAATATTCTTTCTGCTGCTCGCTTCTTTTTATTTGGTTCGCGAGATGTTTGGTTTGTAGTGGGATTACCCGTTTTCTTGCAAGGTGTTTTGGGTTGGTCGTTTTATCAAGTTGGTGGATTTATGGCTTGTTGGGTGATTGGCTATGGTATTATTCAATCTTTAGCACCGTCGCTTATACAGAAATTTGGTTCTGGTGAGCCACCACAATCAAAAACTATCCAATTTTGGACGTTTACATTGACTGGTATTCCCGGCGCGATCGCTCTGGGACTACAATTAGGTTTACCTGCTAATTGGGTTATTGTTGGTGGGTTGATGTTATTTGGCATAGTGTTTGCTTTTAACTCTGCAGTTCATTCCTACCTGGTATTGGCATTTACTGATGATGACAAAGTAGCTTTAAATGTTGGTTTCTATTATATGGCTAATTCTGGTGGTCGTCTTGCAGGTACGGTTTTATCTGGGTTGGTTTATCAGATATTTGGTTTAGTAGGGTGTTTGTGGGTATCAATGTTGTTTGTCTTAGCAGCAGCTTTAGTTTCTCTGAAGTTACCCGAGCCTCAACCTACTCAAGCTATAGCTTGGAAAGCTGGTGGAGGGGATTAAGAAGAAGAAGGAGTCAGGAGTTAGGAGTAGTAAATCTAGGTTGGGTAGAATAATAGTGAAACCCAACAAAATCTTGCTCTTTAATAGTGTTGTGTTGGCTTTCGATACCGATACAGTCGATGGGGATATCGCTATCCCTCACCTCTGTTACAAAACCGTGCATGAGAGTTTCCAACTCACACGGCTCCTGATAGCTAAGGTTATTTCGAGGTTAGGTTCACATACTTCCTTTTACCGCCTATATATATATAGTCGGGTCAGGCCACGCTAATATTATTGCCTTTGGCGCTTTGCCTGGAGGTTTATTTTTGGCATTTAGAGTCTCCTACTCTTCGAGTGGCTCTAATATCGCGTTTTCGGCTATGTTAGTTTCTGGTATAACCCGCCTACCTTAAGTACCTCCCCACGTCTGCGTATCCTAGACATTTCTCCAGGCTTGCTTCGCAGGGGTTTCCTTATCCCTAAAAGACATTGGTTAAACTTTTCCTACTCATCAAACGAGAGTCCAATAGGGGTTACTTCGTTCCCATAACACATTTCACGTTAGCTTGATAGTGTCCTGAGTCGTCCGAGATTTACTTTTCTTGTCCTTTAAGCGGTTGAAGACTTAAAGGGGCGTCATCTGTACCATTTTGGTCACGGGGGATACAAGGACAATTACCCCGATTTAGGTTGACGAACGTTTGACAGAATTCATGTTCTTTACCTTGACTAACTCCTCTGGCGGCGTCGTCCTTAGTCCTTAAGGCTTATCCGCTTTTAGCCCATGCACGGAGAGTAATGGTTGTTAACCCATTAAACCTGAGCTATGAAGTCACTCCCTAGCTGAGAGGGAAGGAATTGAACCTTAATAAAGTTATGAGTTTTTAACCATTTGGTTAAAGGGTCATGTTGCAATTTAAGCTTCTTTGACCCAACGAGTCGCACTCAACCCAACCTACTTCCTAAATAGGGCTTGCTGAAAAAGTCTTATGAGTAAGGAGACAGGAGGAATGGGTATGGGAGCGAGAAGGCAGGAGGAAGAATTTAATGAGTGATTTTTCTTCCTAAGTCAACCCTTTCATCCTCACTTTATGCAGCTATGCAAGAAGGAAAACCTTGTACTTTTTCAAGACTTGGAAAAGCTCAAACCATGATTAATGTCAATCCTTTTAGATTTAATCAGCAAGCCCTAAATAAATACATTAGCGATCGCATATCGTCAAAATTCCTCTTTCCGAACCTTTAGGAGATGTGAATTTATTGCCTCCTAGTGTTGTTTCGCCAATAACTTGACCAGTAGCAGTTAGTCGTCTGATTACTATAGGAAGAAATCTGCGAGTATTACAATCAATTTGCACAGCTATATAGACTTCTCTCATTCCATCTTCGTCTTCGCGATCGTATTGCTTTAATATTTCTGCTCCCCACAAATTATCGCCCAGGTGTTCAATAGTGTTCATATTTATTGATGTTGTTGCTTTACGGTATCACATCAAATAAACCCGCCGCGACAAAAGTTTTATATTCCCCCTGCTTCCCTTTGTAAGGGGGGAGAATCTTCAAAGTCCCCCTTTCAAAGGGGGATTTAGGGGGATTATCCACTGTAACAGACAAAATCCCACAAACGGTGAGCCATTTCTAATTTACTACAAGAAGGAATATCTAACTGACGACCTTCTGCATCCAGAATAATTCCCTGATTTGTATTACTGCCAAAACCCGCACCTTGGCGATCTATAGGGTTAGCAACAATAGCATCTAAATTTTTAACCCGCAATTTCTCTAACGCAGGAGCAACAATATCTCCAGTTTGTGCTGCAAAACCAATTAAATATTGGTGAGACTGCTTTAATTTTCCCAACTCTGCAATAATATCTGGTACTGCTGCTAAAGGTAATGAATTTGGTAGCGATCGCTTGGGCAATTTTTCACTACTATATTCAGCAGGTTTTACATCTGCCACTGCAGCAGTCATTACTACTATATCTGCTTCGGCAAAATGAGCTAACATTGCTTGTTGCATCTGAGCAGCATTTACTACTTCTATAATTTTTACCCCTGACAAGTGCAACTCTCCCAAAATACTATGCACCAAAGTTACATTTGCTCCTCGATGCAATGCTGCCTGAGCTATAGCTATTCCCATTTTACCCGTAGAAGGATTACCAATAAATCTCACAGGATCTAAATGTTCCCGCGTTCCCCCGGCACTAATTAATATTTTCTTACCTGCTAAATCTCTTTTACCTGCCGTATATAATAAAGATTCTATATTTGTGACTATTTCCCTCGGTTCGGCCATTCTACCTTGACCAACGCGATCGCAAGCTAAAATTCCAGAACCAGGGTAAATACCATAAAATCGTTTTTCTGTCAATATTTGTTGCCAATTTCGTTGTACTGCTGTTTGTTCCCACATATCAGTATTCATTGCGGGAGCTAATAAAATGGGGCAACTAGAAGCTAAAACAGTATTAGTCAGTAAATTATCTGCAAAACCATAGACTAATTTTGCCAAAGTATTTGCGGTGAGGGGAGCAATAACTATTATTTCTGCCCATTCTCCTAACTGAATATGCAGCGGACGTCCGTGAGAAGGTTGCCAAAAATCTTGGTCTGTATAAGCGGGATAACGACAGAGAGTAGATAAAGTTAGAGGTGTAATAAACTGTTGAGCAGCATCCGTCAAAATTGCTCTAACTTCAAGTCCAGATTTTACTAAAGTAGAAACTACTTCACAAACTTTATAAGCTGCAATACCACCACAAATACCAATTAAAACTTTTCTACCCATATTCACAAAATTCAAAATTCAAAATTCAAAAGTTATATTTTATCAGTTCAAAACCTTGACGCTTCAAAATCAACCTTTTAAGTTGATTAAACATCTCCAATAATCAAAAATAAAATCAATTAATATAGCAATCCTATTTTATTCATGTCAAAAATATTGCTACTTTTTGGTATGGAGGTTTGGGGGCAATGGGCAATGGTTCAATAATGGATAATGGATAATGGATAATGGATAATTACCTCTCCCTAAAAGGGAGAGGATTGACCAAGAAGGAAAAAATTTATTTCTCTTGGTCGATTGGATATGCCGAGGAGACCTCGGCATCCCTCGACCGCTTTTTCCCCTTGAAAGGGGAGGCTTTAAACCTGAATTATCTAATTATTTAATTGTTTCGGTAAGAGTTTAGGAGCTTATTTCTACTTTTTGATTACCCGCAACATGGATCGCTGATTTATATATAAATCACCAATTATTTTCTTCTAATCCCGTAGGGGCGATTCGTAAATTGCCTCTACTCCCTATTTTATATAAATGTCTATTTAGAAAAACTATATTCTTGAAGCTATAAGTAATAATTTTTGAATAATATGAAATAAAAAAATTGTGCAAATATGCAAATACAAGAATCGCCTCTACTCCCTATAAATCTTTAACGTATTTCATATAATTTAGATAAATCAGGAGTGTTAGGTAAAAAATATCCAAGGCAAAAAATATCCTGGTTATTATCCTAGAAAACCTACACTCCCAAATCAAAAAAATATTAAATTACTAACTGCGCATTCCTAATATTTTCCTTAAGCCTCATCACAAGGCTCTAGATCCAATAAATGGATATAAGGTTCAATTAACTCTGGACGTTGAAAGGCGATCGCTCGTAGCAGGTGCCAATCATTTAACCCGTCAAAAGGATTTTTATAGTCATCGTCCTCCAAACGAACAGCTAAGTTAGCTACATCTTCTGTAGTTAAATTAGAAACTTCTTGTAAAGAACGGGTTACAGTTTGCATCAAAACCAACCTCCTGAAATGGCATCTGCTGAAACTATTGACATACTCCCGACGTTCCCCTCCCCCCTTCCAAAGGGGGGTTAGGGGGGATGGAGAGCGCGGGATTCTTCAGCCAAGGAAGCCCTGACCGCAGTTTTAACAGAAGTGATGTCCTCCTCCTGTGTTGATAATAATCCTATTTTTTGTATTAGAAGTGCTGAATTATAGTCTCTATCGAGCTGCTGACCACACTTAGGGCAAGAGCGCCAACGCTCTGATAAGCTTTTAGAAACTTTGTTTAAGCATTTCCAACAATGCTGAGATGTGCCTTTTGGGTCTACGCGTGATAACTCGTTTACCTAGTTTCCAAGCTACATACTCTAAGACTTCAACAAACTGACCAAACGCTGCATCTTGCAAAGACTTATTTAATCCTGACTTAGCTGACTGGCCATTCGGTAAAAATTGACCATTATTACCTAATTTAGCTTTGCAACGTCGGACTAAATTGGCTAGAAGTAGGTCTTCTAGAAATATTACGCTTACATCACTAAACAAATAATAAGCAAGTTTGAATTGCCAGTCTAAACGTTGTCTAGCTATTAATTGATGAAGTTTGGCTATTTTACGCTTGAGAATTTTCCAGGGTGGGGAATGTTTTTGTTTTCTGGTTAATCTCACCTGAAGTTTAGATAATCTATGTTCAGATTTTCTAAAAAATTTAGGAACTTCTATAAACTCACCATTACTGGTAACAGCATAATGCAACAATCCTAAATCAAACATGCATGAGTTTTTTTCAGTGGGTTGAATTTCTGCACGCCTCAAAGGTACGGCCTTATCTTCTATCGTGAAGCTGATATACCATCCGTCAGCTTCAAGAATTACTGTACCTGTTTTAACCTTGAACCCCTTTGGTATTTGCCGATTGAAGACAAAAGGGACTAAACCAATTTTTGGTAGATTGACATGGGTAGCGACCATTAGCATTTTTGATATGGGTTGGTATTTGATAACTGAGCATAGCTGAAGGAATTATAATAATGTTTCCCCTTGAATTTAGGTCTGCCGCTGGTTTTACCGTTTTTATCAGGTAAGGTAAAGTTATCCATCGTAGTTTGTACCCGTTGGATCACATCTTGCAATACCTGGGAGTGCATCGACTTGTATTCAGGGAAGAGCTTTTTGGTTTGTGCTAAATCTGCTAGTTGAACAGTCTCCCACAAAACATAACCATTAATTATATTTGGGTGCTTATCTCCTTTCTTCGTTATTGGGTTGCCATCAATGCCTTTTTTTCTACCATCCCTGGTTTGTGTTCTAAACTCTGTCAAGTCCTAGACGGCATTTTCCTCGACATTTATAGACAATTGTGGACAAAATGTATAGGTATAACCGTCTTTTTTATGTACAACTTTTAATTTGCTGACATGAACACTTTTAGCTTTTTGTC
>NZ_JAAHHT010000351.1 GCF_010672085.1 Okeania sp. SIO3I5 | reverse complement strand
CGGGAGTGTGGGAAGTGTGGATGGAATTATGAACATACATAGATATAGCTGAGAAACAGTTGGTTAGGACATGGACTGATGATGAACCTTAGACTGGGAAATGTTTTTCTAACTGTTCCCTGTTCCCTGTTCCCTGTTCCCTGTTCCCTGCTATAACTTTTGACTTACGGGTAGCGCTATACTACCTTCCTCAAGACTTCAAAAATAGACATCTCCAAAAATCCAAAATAAAACCAATTCTTATCCATAAATTATCAATAACTTCTTCCTGTTCCCAGTTAAGTGTTCCCTGTTCCCTCTTTTCTGGAGAAGTCTAATACACATCTGCTACATCTGCTACTAAATTTATGACTTTGAATGTCAATATTTTCTAATAGTCTAGGTTGAACTTAAACATTGTCCAACCTAGAATAGAAACTTTAATTACCCAAATAGATAAAAAATGAAACTGGCAACAAGAGTTGATCAAGTAACACCTTCCCTAACTTTGACTATCTCCGCTAAAGCAAAAGCAATGAAAGCTGAAGGAATAGATGTTTGTAGTTTTAGTGCCGGGGAACCTGACTTTGATACCCCAGAACACATTAAAGCAGCAGCTCAAAAAGCGCTGGACTTAGGTAAGACTAAATATGGCCCAGCAGCGGGAGAACCTAAACTTAGAGAAGCGATCGCCCAGAAGCTCTCTAGGGAAAATGGCCTAAACTACAAGGCGGAAAATATTATTGTTACGAATGGGGGTAAACATTCTTTGTTTAACCTGATGTTGGCGTTAATTGAACCAGGGGATGAGGTTATTATTCCGGCGCCTTATTGGTTGAGTTATCCTGAGATGGTTAAATTGGCAGGTGGGGAACCAGTAATTTTGACTACTGGTGCTGAAACTGGTTATAAGGTTACACCGGAACAACTCCGTCAAGCTATTACGGATAAAACCAAATTATTTGTGCTGAATTCACCATCTAATCCAACTGGGATGGTTTATCAACCTGCAGAAATTAAAGCATTAGCAGAAGTAGTAGTGGAGAAGGATATTTTGGTAGTTTCTGACGAGATTTATGAAAAGATTATTTATGATGATGCTCAACATCTGAGTATTGGTGCAGTCAACTCTGAAATCTTGAAAAATACTATTATTAGTAATGGTTTTGCTAAAGCTTATTCAATGACTGGTTGGCGAATCGGATTTTTGGCAGCACCTGTAGAATTGATTAACGCTACGGTGAAAATTCAGGGACATAGTACATCAAATGTTTGTACTTTTGCTCAGTATGGAGCGATCGCTGCATTGGAGTCGTCTCAAGACTGTGTTGAACAGATGCGTCTAGCTTTTGCTAAACGTCGGCAGATAATTTATGATTTACTGAATGCGATGCCTGGTATTTTTTGTAATCAACCAGATGGAGCTTTTTATATGTTTGTCAATATTAGCAAGATTAGTGATAGTTCTCTGGAGTTTTGTAATGCTTTATTAGAAGAGCAGAATGTGGCGGTTATTCCTGGTGTTGCTTTTGGCGCAGATGATCATATTCGGATATCTTATGCTACTGACTTAGCAACTATTGAAAAAGGGATGGCAAGGTTAGAGCGGTTTGTGCGTTCGCGCAGCTAACCTTCTGTAGGGGCGATTTCCGTTTGTTATGCTTCAATTAAGCGGAAAGCGACAGCATTCGGAACGAAATCGCCCCTACGACTCCCGTTATTTAAACTGTTCAACCGGACATGATGTTAGTGGTGCTAAATTTAAGAAATTGCATTCTGAACGGTCAATTTCACTTCTGCAATTCTTAACGCTGAATTTCAAAACCTTCAATACTTTCCGCTTGTTCATATTTTACTACAACATCCTTAACTACAGCAGACTTAGGACCTTGATAACACCAGTTAATCATCTTTTTCACAAGTTCGTCGCTCGCTTCAAAAACAGCTTCGACTCTTCCATCAGGTAAATTTTTCACCCAACCATTGATACCTAAACTAACTGCTGTTTGTAATGTTGAGAAACGGTAACCAACTCCTTGCACTTTTCCAGTAATAAAAACATGAGCGCGAGTAATATGTAAATATTTAGATTGGTTTTCCATACTATATTTATTAAAATAGAAATATCAGATGTTCATTATATAGCAACAGAATATTAATAATTAGAATATTAATAATTAATTTTCTTCTTTCTGCTATACATAAAAAAATCACAAACTATGCTAATGTTTAGCTTACATCATTTACAGCAATGCATGAGGATGGTGAGGTACAGTGTAACACAGTGTAACAAGCAAGATGCTTGAAGTGCCAAAATTACTAACAGGTTTCCAGCTTTTAACAAATAGTAAAGCTTTGTACCTCACGCGCGGGCGTGAAACTGCTGTAATTCCAAAAAAATCAGGTTTAAAGTCTCTCCTTTCAAGGAGAAAAAAACAAAAAATTCCTTTTAACCAATCCTTCTATTAGAGAAGGAGTAATTATTAATTATTGAAAGGATAGTGTCATTTATAGGTGGTTATAAAAAAAATTAGGAGATAGGTAAAATTATGTCGATAACATTATTTATAGTAACTGCAATTATTAGTTGTTTGGCAGGTATCGGTTGTGCTTATTGGTTATTAGAAAAGCGCTTAAAAAAACAAGCGAAAAATTATGATGGACAGTTACGAGAAGTCAATGAACAAATCTACGATCTTCAACAAGAACAGAAACAAGAAATTCAATTATTAGATACAGAATATCAAGAGCAAATTCAACAACTGAGGAATAAGTTAGAAAATACACAAGAAAAAATCGCTCTTGCTAAGAAGAAGCACCAAAGTGAAATTACAAAAATACAAGCTGCTTCTCAAGAAAAAAAACAAGCAGAAATAGAAGCTTTAGAAGTAGAACATCAGAAAAAATTGACAGAGAAAGTTCAATTAGAAAACCAGCTGCAGGCACAGATTAAGTCATTACAAGCAGAACAGATACAAAAATTAGCATCTGCTGAATCTAAAGCACAAAAAACTATTAGAGAGTTGACAGATAAATATTCTCATCAAACAATAGATTTAGAAAGAAATTATCAACAAAAAATCCAAGAAAATAATAATTTTTGGCAACTAGAATACCAGAAAAAGTTTCAAGAATTAGAAAAACTTCATCAGGGAAAAATTCAAGATATTACCAAGTCTTTACAAGAAAAACATCAACAGGAAATTACTGAATTAGGGAATGAACGTGATCGAGAACTCAGAGAAACTATTCAATCTTTAGAAGCAAAGCATCAAAATCAACTACAAAATAAGATTAAAGAATTAGAAGAAATTCATCAAGAATCTATGCTAGAAACTATGAGGTCTATTACTTCTCAAAATCAAAATCAGCTTCAGCAAAAAATCAATTCATTAAAAGAAAACTATGAAACTCAGCTTGAACTAAAAATTAAATCTCTTAAAGCTGAGTATCAACGTAAAATTAAAAAACTTACAGAATTAGACTAATCAGAAATCCCGAAACTTTTCAATTAAATCTAGGGTTTCTTGATAAGCTTTAACTCTACCACCTTGCTGATAAAGTTCTGCTGCTTTTTGCAAATCTTTTATTGCTTTTAGAAGTTCTTGATTAGCTTTTTTCTGATTTTTAATATGTTGATAAGTCAGGCTATTTTGATAATAAGCATGAGCACGATTATAATAAGCATCAGCATAACCTGGATTCAATTCAATTGCTTTAGTATAATCTTTAATTGGATTTGGACCTCTTGTTATTGGTTCGTGAGGATTAACTAATAAACTCCGAGCAATACCTATATTAAAATATATTTCTGGACTATTAGGTTCCTTTTCTAAAGCACGATTAAAATTAGCGATCGCCTCCCAAGCATCTCCTTGATCCAAATAAGTTATACCCCTAAAATATAAAGCTTCAGAACTTTGAGGATTAATTGTTGAAACAGGATTACTATTTGCTGGAGTATCATCTAAAATTAAGTCTGATTGATTAATACCAACATCAGATAATTTTCTAATAAAACTATTAATAGGAACTGCCGCATTAAATCCTGTTTTAATTGGCGCTATATCACCAGAATTAGTTTGAGCAAAGCCAAATTCTCCTTGTCCGTGAATACCAATAACACGACCATCTGCATCAAAAACCGGACCCCCACTCATGCCACTCCAAGTAACAGCTTGATAACGTAAAGTATAACCTTCTGGGCGATTTTTAGGGCGACTGGTTACTAATCCTGGCGATAATTCTGGCGCTCTATCGGTACCAAATAAACCACCAGTTGCTGGATAACCAAAAACATATATTTGAGACCCAATAACTGATTGTTCAGAGTTACCTAAAATTGCCACTGGATATGTTTGTGAACTTTCAAATTTAAGTATTGCTAAATCTGGTTCTTCATCAGTTGTTTGTAAGTTAATTACATCAATTACTTCATAGTCTTTTTCTTGATGAGTTCTGACGCTATATTTAATAGTTGAATCTTCAAGGACATGGTTAACAGTAAGCACTGTGTAAATATTTCCATTTTTAGCAATTATTACACCAGAACCATCGCCTAAGTCACTATTTATTTGTACTGTAATTGGTGTTGCTATTTCTGCTACTTGTTGAGCAGTTTTGGCAGTTGCTTCTGTCGGGATGGTAATAATAATTGCTGCGACAGTAGCAGTACCTAATAAATAGGTATTAAGAGAATTACAACGAGAGAAAATCATAATTTTACGGTCTGATAATTTAGATAAGTTGAATATTTGGATATCTAGTTAGTATACTTGACGTAAATTTAGATAAATTTGTTCTCGGCATTAGAGATTTTTGACTGTTGAGTGTTGACTTTTAATTTGCGTGAAACGATATAAGAGACTGAATGTATCAGGAAATATAAAAAGGAGATAGGGAATAGGGAATAGGGAATAGGTATGGGGGTAGGAAGAAATCAAGACAAGTATTGAAGAGTTAAAATAAAGGGAACATATATACCTTTCGACCTAATCAATCTACCAAATTTCAATCTCTTGAAGTACCTTTTACTTTGAGATTTTAGTCACTCAACAACTCTCTTAAGACTTATTTTACAAACAGTTTATAAGTTAGCTATATTTGATAGTGACAACCTCCTTATAATATCTCTTAATCTTACTAATTTAGTGAAACAAAATTACCATTTTGGTAATTCAAAATTCGCGCATTCAAAGTTCAAAAATTTTGGTTAGTAAATGAATTTCAATAATTGTTTAATTAAGGATTGAAGCCTCGTTCTTCAAAGAGTGAAAAAATCAAAAATATTTTCCTTATTTCAAGCCTCTAACTTGACTGCGGAATGCGGAGCAAACAGGCAGAGGTGATAATGAGGGAATTAATAATTTTGAATTTATTTGACCAATAAATAATATCAATTCACTTGTAAGGATGTCATTTGTAATTCCCAGGATTTTAGCCTATAAAATCCTTCATTAATGGATAATTACCTCTCCCTTTTAGGGCTATGCTTTATAAACATCTTTCTCTTTTCATAAAACTTGACAACATAGAGGAGTTATGTTTAAGTCTTGAATCGGCTTTTTCAGGAGAAAAGAGTATTTTTCAATACACTTTTTTATGAATGTAGACAGAATTCTTCCTCCCGCTCCTCCCCATCCTCATCCTCCCCATCCTCCCCATCCTCCCCCTCCTCCCCATCCTCCCGCTCCTCCCCATCCCCATCCTCCCCATCCTCCCCATCCTCCCGCTCCTCCCCATCCCCATCCTCCCCATCCTCCCCATCCTCCCGCTCCTCCCCATCCTCCCCACCCTCCCACAAGGGTTTCAAGAGTTCCTTATAAGGGATAGCTTTTAGGGAGAGGATTGACTAAAAGAAAAAAATTTATTTTTTTCCCTTGAAAGGGGAGGTTTTCAAGGTGAACTATTTAATTATTAATTATTAATTATTCGGTAAGCATTCAGCCGTCAGCTAGCATAAGCGCATAGGAGCTGACTATGGGCAGAGGAACTTCACTATCAACTATCATCTATTATTTTTGGTATAGGTTTAAAGCTATATTAATTGACCATTTTTTGAATGAAAAATTCGCGCATTCAAAGTTCAAAAAAAATTCGTCATAAGTGAATTTCAATAATTCTTTAATTAAGGATTGAAGCCTCGTTCTTCAAAGAGTGAAAAAATCAAAAATATTTTCCTGATTTCAAGCCTCTAACTTGACTGCGGAATGCGGAGCAAACAGGCAGAGGTGATAATGAGCGAATTAATAATTTTGAATTTATTTGACCAATAAATAATATCAATTCACTTGTAAGGATGTCATTTGTAATTCCCAGGATTTTATAGGCTAAAATCCTTCATTAATGGATAATGGATAATTGCCTCTCCCTAAAAGGGATAGGATTGACTAATATTATGTTCGGTTGAATACTTATAAATAATTATCAAGGAGTCAGGAGTCAGGAGTCAGAATTGCTGGAGAAAGGAGTCAGGAGAAAAGTAGAAGTGTAATATCTTTTCCCTACTGTCAGAGCTGAAATTTTATTTATAACTGATTATCCGAACATTATATAAAAGAAAAAAATTTATTTTTTTCCCCTTTCAAGGGGAGGCTTTAAAGGTGAATTATTTAATTATTAATTATTAATTATTCGGTAAGCATTCAGCCGTCATCTAGCATAAGCGCATAGGAGCTGACTATGGGCAGAGGAACTTCACTATCAACTATTAGCTATTATTTTTGGTATAGGTTTAAAGCTATATTAATTGACCATTTTTTGAATGAAAAATTCGGGCATTCAAAGTTAAAAAAAATTAATCATAAGTGAATTTCAATAATTGTTGAATTAAGGATTCAAACCTCGTTCTTTAGAACGAAAAAATCAAAAATATTTTCCTGATTTCAAGCCTCTGACTTTCCTGGGTCATGCGGAGCAAACAGGTAGAGTTTATAATGAGCGAATTAATAATTTTGAATTTAGAAGATACTGATAAATAATAACTGAAATGACTCTCAAATTAAACCATAAAATCTTCTTCCAACCCCTAGTTATATTGCTAATTATTGCCATAACTTTAGGAATAGGATTCCGCTTTTTCCACCTCGATAAAAAAGTCTATTGGTATGACGAAGTACATACTTCTTTAAGAGTTGCAGGTTTTAACCGGGCTAATATTGACCAAGAATTATTTCAAAACCAAATTATTCCAGCTCAACAACTACAAAAGTATCAACAAATTCAACCGCAAAGCACTTTCATAGGAACTCTCAAATCTCTAGCATTTGAAAATCCCCATCATCCACCTTTATATTATTTAATGGCTCGATTATGGATGCAAACATTTGGCGGTTCCCTCACTGCGTCTCGTAGTTTACCAGCACTAATTAGTTTATTATCTTTGCCATTAATATATGTTCTC
>NZ_JAAHHT010000350.1 GCF_010672085.1 Okeania sp. SIO3I5 | reverse complement strand
TTCAGGAGAAAAGTGTATTGAAAAACACACTTTTTTATGAATGTAGACAGAATTCTTCCTCCCCCTCCTCCCCACCCTCCCCATCCTCCCCACCCTCCCACAAGGGTTTCAAGAGTTCCTTATAAGGTATAGCTTTTAGGGAGAGGTAATTATCCATCATCCATTATCAATTATTGAAATCCCATCTTTTAAACAAGGTAATTCTATACCTAAAAGTTCTTGAAAATTAAGAATATCCTGCAAGAATAAATGTTTTAAATTATCTTCAACAAGAGTCGGAATCGGAAGTATACTACTTTGGTTCCATTTCTTTGAGAACTTTAAAAATTTATAGTATATGCTTTTGGGTAAAACCTGTTCCAAAGTAAATTTAATTGTATTTTGTTCCTTAAGTAAACGGTGCAGAATAAAATTTTTAGGCCAATATCCTAAATTAGATTTAGAGTGATGTTCGGCATACCCAAGGATACAATAATATTTCATACTCCTCTCGTTTTTGCCAAACTGCCAGATGTTCTAAAAATAATGCCCCTATTGCCAGAAACAGACTCAAAACTACAGCATAAGCCTGATTTATACTATAGTCATTTTACTTTAGATTGAGACAAAGGTTTCTTACTGTTAAAGGGTTTCAGTTAAAAAACTGTTTCATTCTTATTTGAAATGACTATATTAAAAACTATTAAAAAAGTAGCGATCGCTTTTTACTCCCAACCACGTCTTTGGAACATTAGTTGTACCATTATGTAGTTGAAAATTACCTCAAATATAAATACAACAAAAAATACAGTAAAACTTTTTACCGAAAAATTTTGGTTTAAAGCCTCCCCTTGGATAGGGGATAATAAATAAAAATTTTCATTCAGGAGTCAATCCTCTCCTTGATCAAGAAGAGGTAATTATTAATTATTCATTATTAATTATTAATTGTTGAAACTAGCATTTAAAAATAATGTTAGTAACAATATCATCAAACCGATGGTATCAAAATAATCTGGCCAGAAGTTTAAACTTTTTCCTAGGGCACTGATGCTAAAGAAGTTGATCGTGACTATTTACTTCTTCAAGGATACACTCAGTTAGAGTAGTAACTTTCTCTAGAACTAATAGTTCTATATTAGAATTTTTTCAATCTTTTAACTGTTATAATGCAATTTCTAATCCTTTAAAATATCATCAGCACGCCGCCCTGTAATTTCTAATTTTTCTAGTGCAAAAGTAGACAATTATTTCTCGAAAGAACAAATTATTTCCAGACGAGATTTAATTTTTTCCATTTGAGCATAATTCCGTCGAGAAAGATGCTTTGTTAACTGACGAAACTGCAAAATTAGAGCATGCAAATTAAGAGTTGTACTACTATCAAATACACTAATAATTGAATTATCTCTCAGCACTTTTTGGAATATTCCAAAATCATGTTTTTCAAGCTTCATGAAAGCGAGAACCTAACACTGATGAAATATTATTAATCATTTTGTGTTATAATCAGTGCACATTAAAACTGTATCACCTATGAAGTACACTTACCAATATCGTACATATCCAGAGACTACAGCAAAGTTGACACTAAACAACTGGCTCAGAATTTGTCGGTATTGGTATAACAGGATGTTAGGAAAACGTTTTAACTGGTGGGAGCAAAACAGATGTCCTATAAATGTTTTTCCTCTAATTTCTCATTTACCTGAATTAAAAGACAAACCCAATTACTATAACCCAGAAAAAGCAATTACCAGAACTGAAAAAGGCTATAGTAGAAGTCAAACACTCAGGCGAGCATCTGGATTTTTCCCAAGTTTATTCAACAGTTTTGCAAGATGTCTTTCAATAATGGATAATGGATAATGGATAATGGATAATTACCTCTCCCTAAAGAGGATTGACCAAAAAGGAAAAAATTTATTTTCTTCCCCTTGAAAGGGGAGGCTTTAAACCTGAATTATCTAATTATTTAATTATTTAATTGTTTAATTGTTTCGGTAAAAGAGTAGAAGCAACATTTTCGCTTATTTGTAGCAGGTGATAGTAAAGGTAATCGTAGCGGTAAACCGAGATTGAAAAATCAATCTGGATATCGTTCATTGAACTTTCCTAATGCTGATGATTCTTGGTTAAAATTTTCATCAATTAATAGTAAATGGTTGTATATTTCAATTCCTAAAATAGGCTTGATCAGAGTGAGAACCCACAGATAAATACCTGATGGAGGTAACATAAAACAAGTTTCACTAATCAACAAAGCTGATGGTTGGTGGATAAATTTAAGCTTAGAGAATAAGTCAATTCCTGATTTTAAAACTGACAATATTCAGCCTACTTGGGAAAACTCAATAGGTTTAGATGCTGTCCTAGACAAAAATATTTATCTAGCCACATCAGAAGGTAATTTATTTCCTTCTCTCAAACCTTTAAGAACAAATCAAGATCAACTAACCAAAGTATCTCAACGCAAGAACAAACCTAAACACGGCAGTAAATCAAGACGAAAGCTAGCAAAACGTGAAGGCAAAATTCATCAAAAAATAGCTATAAATCGTAAAGATTTTCAGTATAAAACAGCTTACAAATTAACTCGTACAAGTAAAAAAGTATTTTTCATAGAAAAGTTAAATCTAGTAGGATTAACTCGCAGAAATAAAACTAAACAATATGAAAATGGAAAGTATTCACCTAATGGTCAATCGTCCAAGTCTGGGTTAAATAAATATTGGTTAGATGCTGCATTTAATCAATTCTTTCAAATACTAGGTCAGGTAGCCGAAAAAGCTTTTCATGTCGCGCAGCGAAATGCTAGAGTGATAGAATGCGAACCAAGTTATACATCTCAATTACTTTCTTATCGTATCGGAAATAGTGTTTATAGATTGTAGTATCAGAGAATATTTCGATGAAGAATTACAGTTAAAAATTGATAGAGATATTAGCTGCTATCAATCTAAAACGAGTCGTGCTGGACTTGTTCCCGACTATAAACCGCCGTCAAAACAAAGTGGTTATAGCTAAATCTAAAACTGCTTTTGTTTCTAATGGAAGTTCTGACCGTCTTTAAAAAACATTTCTATGCCTACACAGAAAGCGCATGCGTTTGTGTAGGTAATGACTATATTGATAATATATCAATATAGTCATTACCACTCAGGTATCAGCTTTGTTTTTTCTCTGATTGTCCTTTGTCTTCAAGGCTGGTTACTATAACTCATCATCTATAAAATTAAAGTTGGTAAATTTATTACTTATAATTTTGTATTACCAAATACTATAAGTTGATTAGTGCAAAGTATATATAATTCTCAAATGAATTATCACAACAATGAAAACTTTAAAAAAAATCCTGAACTAGATGAGGGATATGTCTCAAATTCATTTAACCCTTTATCTAATGTTTTAAAATCAATTCAAGTTTTGTCTGCACAATTCTTAGAATGGTTTCAGGAACTTCCCCAATGGGGAAAAATTACAGGGTTGATTATTATTCCCATAATGATAATCAAGATATTAGAAGCAGTTATCAGTTTAGTTTCTTTATTGATTAATATAGGTGTATTTGCAGGAGTGATTTATATAGGATATCGCTTTTTAATTATTCCTAATTACTCAGGGAAAGGTAAAGACAAAAACACTAATATCTAGCAGGGCTATTTCGTTCTAATTTATGACTTTTTGTGCAAACCACGAACATAAGCCTTTTCAAGGATTGAAGTTTATATAAACCAATCTCTAAAAGCTAGTAAAATTGTCTCATTATCCTAGAATGAAATAGCCCTGAATATCTAGATAGTGCAGATGATAATTAATTATTAAAAATATATCTAAATCAAGCTATAAAAAAAGAAAAGAATGACCATTACATTATATTTATATATAGCCATAAGAAATGATTCGTGAAAAAACCGTAGGAGTTTGATATCCAAATCCAATTTTTGCTTGGATTTAGAGACCAAACCTTGTGAGAAAAAATATTACAACATAAGCACTGATTGCTATATCTATATACTATGAAGGCAACTTTTTCTCAAAGTTATTATATAGCTATCTAGCATTGATAAAATAATAAATAGAGGTACAGAAGTTGATAATTTTAGGTAATAGTGAATACTAGAAAAGGGAATACAGAGGACGGAAAAAATATTGTATATTCTCATTAACATGAGAAGCATTATATTATTTAGTCACTGTCAACAAAGTTTCACAAATTAAGTTTGACCATAGAACAACAATAGTATATAGTTTTTTTTGAAATCAGTCTCATAAACTGTATAAATTTTTTATTATAGATTTTATCTGTTAACAATATTTAGAGATAGCAGATAACTAGATAACTTTAGAAAGTATGGGTAAAGTACAGAAAAGACCAGTTTTAATCTCAAACTAGCCCCCTATTTGTTCCTAGTTAGGAAAATCAAAAATCAAGGCTAAAAACAGGTAAATTTAATCATACTACCATACTTACGATGCAAAATAGTCAATCTAAAAGTTGAGAATATTAAAGTAAATATATTGATATGACAAGCCAGACTTGTAATTCAGGTATTAATAATAATAACCCAGATGCATCGTGGCAGTTAAAACCCAAGCAACTACCAATCTGGGTTCGTAGATGTGGTGCTTGGGCTACGGAAGTATCCCTCATTGTAGTTAGTGGAACAGTTCCATTTTGGCTTGGCCAGTTGGGTAACATAGGCAACAAATCTGTTCCTCTTAACCCAGTAGTAGCAAATACTACAGAGATAATTGCCAATACCTTTGGAATTCCTTTACGAAACCGTTATCAAAAAGTAACGCCTCTCGCTAATTTACTTTGGTCTGGAGCATTATTAGCTCCTGCAGTAATTGTAGGTTGGCAGTTATATTTATTAGCGACAACAGGTCAAACATTGCCTAAGCGTTGGTTTGAAATTAGAGTCGTAGCAGCTTTAGGAAATTCTCCTGGTTGGAAAAAAACCTTGATTCGTGAAGGTTTGGGGAAATGGGGATTACCTATGGGAACTGCCTACTTAATTTGGCGTATGACTGGAGCATTTCCTTCTTTGGGAATCCTATTTTTACTAGGAGGATTAACATCCTTTATTGATATTTATTTTGTTCGTTTCAATAAACTGGGTCGCACAGGACACGATAGATTAGGAAATACTTTTGTTGTAGATGCTCGCTCTGGTCAATTAGATTCTAATCCTTTTAGTTTAGGCAATCGAGAAAAGCAAATTTCCATAGCAACAATTGTTCTGAGTGAAAAAAAATCAGAAACTTTTCATCTATGGCCTTGGATACGACAAAATCCAGGTATGACTTTCCTTGTTGTGACTACTGTAGGTATGGTCTTAGTTTTAGGAACTATTTTTGGTACTCATGTTTATATTCAAAATCAAGCTAACTGGCGGGAGTTTAAACAACAAGATAATGATATGTTTCTGGCTCTTGTCAACAAGTTGTCATTAACTTCCAATGAACCTCAGCAACGACGAGTATCAGTTTTAGCCTTGGGTTCAACTAAAGATCCCCGTGCCATACCATTATTAGTAGATTTGTTGGCACAAGAAAAAGACCCAAGTATACTTGAAGTAATTCAACAATCTTTAGTCAGTGCCGGACCAACTGTGCTGCCAGAATTACGTCGCTTAAATCAAGCTCTGAAAAATGACTTGGAGTCTTTAAGTTATAGTGGCAATACTCAAGAACAACTTGTGGTATCTCTGCGACTAAGGGCTACGCAAAAGGCGATCGCCAAAGTTCTCAAAGTATATAGTGGCTCGGTTAAAGATGTTGACTTGAGTCGTGTGGATTTAGGTCAAATTACTTCTACTCCAGCAAGCTTTACTTTAATATTAGAAAGCACAGATTTGTCTGGAGTGAAATTGAGAGGCGCTATTCTGAATCAGGCTAGTTTTAAGAATAGTCGCTTTTATGGACCAGGAAAAGATAATCGTCTAGGAACTTTTGATGATTCAATTGCTGATTTGAGTGGGGCAAATCTCATAGAAGCCAATTTAACAGGTGCTGTATTAGGTCCAGTTGTCATGGAGCGTGCTGATTTGTTTAGAGCAACTCTTAGTAAAGCTAAAATGCCAGACTCTATTCTGACAAAAGCAAATTTAAGTAGTGCCAAATTAATTGAAACTGACTTACATCGAGCCAACTTAACAGAGGCAAGTTTTACTGGCGCAGATTTAGGAAGTGCTGATTTATCAAAAGCTAATTTATATAGAGCTAATTTAAGTAAAGTCAAAGCTGAAGGTGCTACTTTCCAATCATCGAATCTCAGAGAGTCTAACTGGCAAGGAGCAAATTTATCAGGGGCAAACTTCAGTAGAGCCAATTTAAAAAAAGCAGACCTGAGTTTAGCCCTATTAACTAATGCCAACTTTCGGAATGCTCAACTGCAAAATGCTAATTTGCAAAATACAGATTTAAGTTTGGCAGATTTGCGAGGAGCAAACCTCAGTGGAACTAATTTAAAAGGAGCAAAATTGGCAGTTCCAAAACCTACTCAGACAGAGCAATTTTTAGCCAGTCCACTAGATACATTCAAATCTGATCGTTTAAGAGGAGTTAATTTCAATCTGGCCAATAACTTAGACCCTAATCAAATTAACTACATCTGTAAACAGGGAGGAATTCACGAAAAATGTAAGATTACGGAGTAGTTTAGAATTTAGAATTTATCCAGGGTATTGTAAAGTTTTATTAATTTTATAGAAAAACATAGGAAAACAACTAAAAATATCTTAGACTGAGAAAGGATTGCAGAACAGCTCGTTAAATGTTTACAGGAGGGATAATACAGTTAGTAGAACATACTATTATTAAAAAAAATCATCTGGTGTCAAATACAAAGAGTCATGTCAATGTTCGTTTAAATACCGATCAGAAAAGTAGTCCCAAACGCTTTTAGCAATGGGATAGAGGGTGTTGTAGTTCACCCCGTTAAGGTAACACTTAATTAAAACTAAGTCGAATATTTTTCTATAGATTTAGTAACTATGACTACTAGGAATTTTACCGGAAATGTTTGCAGAGTCATTTGTGCTACGTTAGTTCAGAACCTGTGTTAAGCTTTGTTACTGTACCTCATGGACAACGGGAAGCACTGTATCTAAAACGTTATAGTTTTAGAACTCTGTATATAGTGTTTTTCCTAAGTCCTCTGATTGAATTAGAAAAAAATCGGAAGCTTTCTGTATATTTCAAAAACTTATCATTGAGGAATTAGGCCTTTTTAGGTTCTAAACACTACATATCTAAAACGTTATAGTTTTAGAACTCTGTATATAGTGTTTTTCCTAAGTCCTCTGATTGAATTAGAAAAAAATCGGAAGCTTTCTGTATATTTCAAAAACTTATCATTGAGGAATTAGACCTTTTTAGGTTCTAAACACTACATATCTAAAACGTTATAGTTTTAGAACTCTGTATATAGTGTTTTTCCCTAAATCCTGATTAAAT
>NZ_JAAHHT010000035.1 GCF_010672085.1 Okeania sp. SIO3I5 | reverse complement strand
CGGGACCAGCAGGACCACCGGGACCAGGAGCACCAGTGGGACCCACAGGACCAGCGGGACCAGGAGCGCCAGCGGGACCAGGAGCACCATCTAATCCGGGAGTACCAGGAGCACCAGCGGGACCTACAGGACCAGCGGGACCAGCAGGACCACCGGGACCAGGAGCACCAGTGGGACCCACAGGACCAGCGGGACCAGGAGCGCCAGCGGGACCAGGAGCACCATCTAATCCGGGAGTACCAGGAGCACCAGCGGGACCTACTGGACCAGCGGGACCAGCGAGACCAGGAGTACCATCTAATCCGGGAGTACCAGGAGCACCAGTGGGACCCACAGGACCAGCGGGACCAGCGGGACCAGGAGCGCCAGCGGGACCAGGAGCACCATCTAATCCGGGAGTACCAGGAGCACCAGCGGGACCTACTGGACCAGCGGGACCAGCAAGACCAGGAGTACCATCTAATCCGGGAGTACCAGGAGCACCAGCGGGACCTACTGGACCAGCGGGACCAGCGAGACCAGGAGTACCATCTAATCCCGGAGTACCAGGGCTACCAGCCGGACCTACAGGACCAGCGGGACCAGGAGTACCATCTAATCCCGGAGTACCAGGAGCACCAGCGGGACCTACAGGACCAGCGGGACCACCAGGACCAGGAGCACCAGCGGGACCAGGAGTACCATCTAATCCCGGAGTACCAGGACTACCAGCGGGACCTACTGGACCAGCGGGACCAGCGAGACCAGGAGTACCATCTAATCCCGGAGTACCAGGACTACCAGCCGGACCTACTGGACCAGCGGGACCAGCAGGACCAGGAGCACCAGCGGGACCAGGAGCACCATCTAATCCCGGAGTACCAGGAGCACCAGCGGGACCAGCGAGACCAGCGAGACCAGGAGTACCATCTAATCCCGGAGTACCAGGAGCACCAGCGGGACCTACTGGACCAGCAGGACCAGCGAGACCTACTGGACCAGCGGGACCAGCAGGACCAGGAGCACCAGCAAGACCAGGAGTACCATCTAATCCGGGAGTACCAGGAGCACCAGTGGGACCCACAGGACCAGCGGGACCAGCGGGACCAGCAGGACCAGGAGCACCAGCGGGACCAGGAGCACCATCTAATCCCGGAGTACCAGGAGCGCCAGCGGGACCAGGAGCGCCAGCGGGACCAGGAGCGCCAGCAGGACCAGCAGGACCGGAAGGCCCTATAGGACCTATAGGACCAGCAGGACCGGGTATTATTGGAATTGGGACTTCAACAAATTGGTCAGCAAAAACTTCTGGCCCATCAACTAACTCAAAGCCTGGTACAGTTGTTGGTTGTCCAGGAATAAGAGTGTTAATAGGTGAAGGAACGAATAAATTTTGATCTGTAATTTGAAGTGCTTCTAAAACAGCATCTTCTGGAAAACTAGAATCATTAAACATTTCTTTTCTCAAGAAAGTAATTTTTCCCAGATTATAAGTGAGAACTCCACTTTTGAGAATAAAAATTTTTTGATCTAGCTATCAAAATACTATGCATATTTAATGAATTAAAAAATCTTTAAGTGGCCCAACACTTACTCTCTCTGAAGCCAAATTTTTTGTGAAGCCACACCTTGAAATTATTTGAATTTAACTGAAATTAAATATAGATGGCATATTCAGAAACTCAAAAACTCATTCGGTTATCAAATCTACTTTCCATAGTATTTCCATAAATTCCAACCAATCGGCTTTGATTCTAGCTTATGATTACTTTGAGTTCTAATAGTTGATTTAACTATCTATATCAATCCCATAAAATACTTGAAACTTTTCTTTATATAAAAAATGCTAAGTACGAAACTTAAAGATAGAATCAAAAAATAACACGCTCAAAAAAACATTTAAATAGCCAAATTAAGCAAAAAATAATACAAAAAAAATAAAGACGTTAATTATTTTTTCAAAGTTCCCTGATGAGACAATATGAATAGATACAATGATAGTTATATAAAATATTGAAATTTTCCTAATAAGAGTTACTTAAACGCTTTCTGGCTCAAGTGTCTTGGACTAAAAATCAAGCTTTACCGTAATAAATCTCTTTAGTCTATCCCTCCAATACATTGCCAATGCCATAGTTCCTTAAATTACGGAAAAATTTAACTATCTATATCAAACATCGATCAAAAATAATGTATGGCAGTCTAAGTAAAGGGCGCGGACATTTCTAAATCCTGTTTGCGCAGCATGACCTAGGAAAAAACCCTTTGACAGTTTACTATTCCCTATTCTCTATTCCCTATTCCCTAGCGCTATAACAACCTTGGTTTTGAGCTGTTGCTAATATCAAACTCTGCCCAAAATTAAACCTTAAGCCTTGCCTCAGTCAAGCAAGAATCTCTAGTTAGATTACTTCCTTCCTCACAACAAAGCTTTGATTTAACCAGAGAGTGTCAAAAAGTGCTAATACCTGGTACATTAACCGAATATCAGTAACCAAGATTCAAAGTAAATTTATGAAAGTTCTAGTAATTGGTGGCGATGGCTACTGCGGTTGGGCAACCGCTCTTTATCTTTCCAATCAAGGTTATGAAGTAGGTATCCTAGACAGTATGGTTAGGCGACACTGGGATATGGAACTTCAAGTCGAAACCCTGACACCTATTGCCCCTATCCAAAAACGAATCCAACGTTGGAAAGACCTTAGTGGCAAAAAAATTGACCTATATATAGGAGACATTACCAACTACGACTTCCTCAGTAAAACACTACGTCAGTTTGAACCAGAATCTATAGTCCATTTTGGCGAACAGCGTGCAGCTCCATTTTCTATGATTGACCGGGAACACGCTGTTATGACCCAAGTTAATAATGTCGTTGGTACTCTTAATATTCTCTATGCGATGAAAGAGGATTTTCCAGACAGCCACTTGGTTAAACTGGGAACTATGGGAGAATATGGTACCCCTAATATAGATATTGAAGAAGGCTACATTACTATTGAACATAATGGACGTAAAGATACTCTGCCCTATCCAAAACAACCAGGGTCTTTCTATCATCTAAGTAAGGTTCACGATAGCCACAATATTCACTTTACCTGCAAAATATGGGGACTTCGTGCTACAGACCTCAATCAAGGAATAGTATATGGTGTTGCTTTAACTGGCCTTTTAGATGATGAAATAATCAAAGATGAACTTTTGATTAACCGTTTGGACTATGATGGAGTTTTTGGTACAGCTCTCAATAGATTTTGTATTCAAGCAGCAATTGGCCACCCACTCACTGTTTATGGTACAGGTGGACAAACTCGTGGCTTCTTAGATATTAGAGATACTGTCCGTTGTATGGAAATAGCGATCGCTAACCCCGCAGAAGCAGGACAATTTCGAGTGTTTAACCAATTTACTGAAATGTTTAGTGTACTAGGACTAGCAGAAATGGTAAAAACAGCGGGTAAAACTATGGATTTAGATGTGCAGATTAAAAACTTGGATAATCCTAGAGTAGAATTAGAGCAGCATTATTTTAATGCTAAAAATACGAATCTATTAGATCTTGGTTTAAAACCTCATTACCTTTCTGATTCTCTCCTAGACTCTTTGCTCAATTTTGCTATTAAGTATAAAGAAAGAGTCGATAAAGACCATATTTTACCTAAAGTATCTTGGCATCGAGAAAAAACTCAATAATTAGATTCTGTCAAAAGTACATTAGTATCTCAAACTGAGGAAAAAAACAAACAATCAGATTCTGTTAAAAGTACATTAGTATCTCAAACTGAATAAAAATTCTATCTTTAATAGATTGATATTCAGTAAATATAGTAGTTTTACTTGTGGTTGGGATTATAGATAATGAATTTAATAATACTTTCAACCTGAGTGTCGGTCTAAAGACAAAAGCAAGAGGTAATATATCTATTTATTACCTCTTCTAATATTGATAGATTTAATTTAGGTTGATTCAAAGATTTGGCTAATTTTTAGATATAAAATGGAGTAAGTTCAAATAATTTCTATCCTCATATAAAGTTTAAGAAACTCCAAGCCAATGTCTAAAGTTTTACCTTAAAATTCAGTTATTTTTACTGTTTTTTATTAAGAATCATTGACCAAAAAATAACGGATTAAATCTACTATTTTAAGGGGATATAGCATTTCTCATAAAGATGAGGTACAGTTACGATCCCCCTAAATCCCCCTTTTCAAGGGGGACTTTGAAGACTCCCCCCTTTTTAAGGGGGGCAGGGGGGATCTAAAACTGTATCTCACCAATTTGAGAAACGCTATAAAAAAAATTGACTTTAGTATTTCAAGCATAAGGCTTGATTTAGAGGTACTGATAACTGATAACTAAAATGACAAACCCTAACAAAAACTCATATCTAAAATTACTCAAGACTACTACTTAGTTAATATGCAGTTAGTCACAGAAAACTACTTAACTCAAGTTAGTAATTGGCCAGAACGAGGTAAACATATATTAGCGCAATTTGATGAAAACTCTATAGTTGTCTATCAAGCATATAAACCAGAAATAGGTCGTTTTGCCGCTTCAAAAGGTTACTTTGGTGGTGAATTTAGTCTAAGTAGAATGAGTTGGATTAAACCCAACTTTTTGTGGATGATGTATCGTTCTGGATGGGGAACAAAAATAGGGCAAGAAGTTATTCTCGCTGTAACTATTAAACGCACAGCATTTGATGAAATTTTAGTAAATGCAGTACATTCAAAATTTATTCCAACTATTTACAAAACTCAAGAAGAATGGCAAAAAACTTTGAAGCGATCGCCTGTAAGATTGCAATGGGACCCAGATCATAATCCTATGGGTGAAAGAGTGGAACGAAGAGCAATTCAATTAGGGCTACGGGGTGAATTTTTACGCAATTATAGCCGAGATTGGATTCTTAAAATAGAAGATATTACAGAATTTGTACGACAGCAGCGTAGTAATAGAGATTCAAGTAAATGGATTAATTTAATTACACCCACAGAAAATGTTTATCCAGTAGATAATTTAGAATTTAGTAGGGAATGATGTTGGCTAACTTTCTGGAGCTATCAAGTATTTGTGCTTAATATTTGGCTGACAATTTGACTTTTGAGAAAGGTCAATTAAGATCATTTATAGAGTATAAATACTTGGCAAATTAGTAATTTTTATACTATTTTTAATGCCACAAGTTGACGCGCAGAATGTAGGTTCAAGTCACTTATATAGCAGGGAACTGGGAACAATGGGAAAAACATTTCCTACTCTAAGATTTATCATCAATCCATGTCCTAAAGAATTATTTTTTACCTATATAACTGACTTTTAAGCTAACTCAAAATTTGAGACATAACGCGCCAAATTTACTACCCTCTCATCAAATCTATTACCAGATCAAAAAATTAATCAATCAATATTCTTGCTAATATTTTTCCAGCTAATAAATTTATATTTATTAATTTATGAAGATAGCCCTATTTACTGAAACCTTTTTACCAAAAATAGACGGTATAGTTACCCGTCTATGTCATACTGTCGAACATCTACAACGTCTTGGCGATCAAGTCCTAATATTTTCTCCCGCAGGAGGACTTACAGAATATAAAGGAGCAGAAATTTGTGGCATTGAAGGTTTTCCCCTACCCCTATACCCAGAATTAAAATTAGCTATACCAACTCCCACTATTGGAGAAAAGCTAGAACAATTTCAGCCAGATATAGTTCACGTCGCTAATCCTGCCGTCTTAGGATTGGGTGGCCTCTACTATGCGAAAAAACTAAATATTCCACTTGTGGCATCTTATCATACCCACCTGCCTCAATACTTACATCACTATGGTTTAGGAATGCTAGAAGGCTTACTTTGGGAATTACTCAAATCAGGTCATAACCAAGCAGACCTAAATCTTTGTACCTCTACAGCAATGGTAGAAGAACTAAGTAACCATGGCATTGAACGAGTGGACTTATGGCAGAGGGGAGTAGATACAGAATTATTTCAACCCCACCACGCAAGTGAGGAAATGCGTGATCGCCTCAGTCAAAGAAACCCCGACAGTACAATACTACTATATGTTGGGCGTTTAGGTGCAGAAAAAGAAATCGAGCGTATTAAACCAATCTTAGAAGCTATTCCCAATGCTCGCCTCGCTCTTGTAGGTGATGGCCCGAACAGAGAAACCCTGGAACAACATTTTGCAGACACGCCCACTAATTTTGTAGGGTATTTACGGGGTCAACAACTGGCCTCTGCTTATGCTTCTGCCGATGCCTTCATCTTTCCCTCTCGCACCGAAACTTTAGGATTGGTACTTTTAGAAGCAATGGCCGCAGGCACTCCAGTAGTAGCAGCAAATTCGGGAGGAATTCCTGATATTGTCACTAATGGAATAAATGGTTATCTATTTGATCCAACTGATGAAAAAGGAGCCATTACAGCTACTAAAAAACTTTTAGCCCACTCAGAAGAACGAGAAACCTTAAGAAAAAATGCTAGATCTGAAGCAGAACGTTGGGGATGGTCAGCAGCAACTCAGCAATTAAGAAACTATTATCAAAAAATTGTTTCTGCCCATTCCATACCATCAGCAGCATAATAATATGACCTAGACATTTTATAGATTTTTGTCTAGGATATTCAGTAAAATTAGCCTCTAGCCATCAAAATTTTCAAGTCTCTGAAGAAAGTAGTCGAAGTAATTTGACCTGATCTACTTGATTTGCCAAAAAAGATATAGCAGTCCAATGAAACTGTCCATTCATCAAAGGTTTTTCCCCTATATCCTTAATATATGTTTGACGCGCCAAATCAACTTGGTTTCTCTTTTGTTTGGTGTATATTAAAAGCGATCGCTAGGTTTTAAGAATTGATTACCTCTGGACTTCTGTGTATCACCACAGAATTTCTATAGAAAAGCTTTAAACTTAGATTTTTAGCAGAAAATGGAGGTAAATGCGTCGCCGAGCGAGTCGGCAACTTTTTGATTGGTTAAGTGGGAAGAATAAGCTATTGTATTATTGTTGCGGGTGGGCAATACAAGAAAAATTAGGACGCGGAGTGTAACCCCCCCCCATCCCCTCCCAGGAGGGGATCATCACCCACCCCCAGCAAGAGGGGTAAATACAGAAAGGGAAAACTTATCTAAAGTTCATTAAACTTACTCATAACTATAGCTATCAAACTATCTAGGAGTAAGTTTTGATTTTGTCTATATTAAAAAAGTAATTCGCTTTGGTCTTTGACCAAGGAATAAAGGGTTTGCCGTTTAACCCTGTAGTGTTAGATCCACTTGTGTTTGAGTAGACTTTCCGACCTTCTCGTTCAGTTTAAGTAAGTTTAGTTGAGCGGTTAGGTGCAGTACCATAAGAAAGGTAACCCACCGAGGAGCTTAGGTTTAGTAGGAATCTCAGCGTCTTTAGGCCGGGGAGGATGTCAATAAACAAACTTTCCCACTTTGGACAATTTAACCAGGGCAAAATAAACTTAAGTTGGAGCCATTTAACTTTAAGAAAAACCAGTCCAAATGACATTCTCGAACGCTGCTGGTAGTATTCTGGCAACATTGACTCAAGTTGATCGTATGGGTCTACTGGCAACTCGTGTCAAGGATTTGCCAGTAGGAGAGTTTGTTTGTCTACTGGACTTTATAACTGCAGAATTTCATCAGTATCTGCGGGCCATAGACTTAATTAATAATGAAGGTATAGAAACTTTATTAGAACAACTATTAGATGCTTTTACATTAAAAATTGGTCAAGTCCTGAAAGCAGATCGAACAACTATTTTTCTAGTTAACCAAGAAAAAAAACAACTTTGGTACAAGACAATTGTAGAAAATACAGGTAAATCTCAAGAGTACCACTTACCAATTAATGTTGGTATTTTAGGCCATGTGGCCATCGCGGGAGAAGCACTAAATATTGCCGATGCCAAGAGTCATCCACTCTTTAACGAAGAGGTAGACCAACCTAGAGGCTATGATACTCGTACTATACTCTGTATGCCAATTTTTAGTACCACAAACTTCCAGCAACCAGTTGCAGTGGTACGACTACTGAATAAAGCAAGTGATGTCCCCTTCGATCAAGAAGATGAAAAACTATTCCGCTCTTTCGCTGACTCAATGGGGATTATTCTTGAAAGTTGTCAATCTTTCTATGGTGCAGCTCGGAATCAGCGAGGAGTATCAGCACTTTTAAAGGCTACCACAACTTTAGGCCAAAGTCTAGACTTGGAAACAACTTTAAGAGCTGTAATGGACCAAGCTCGGAATCTGATGCAAGCAGACCGTAGCACATTATTTTTACTAAGTAAAGAAACAAATGAACTTTGGACTAAGGTAGCGACAGTAGATAGAAAAAAAATAGTGGAAATTAGAATACCAGCAAATCGTGGTATAGCGGGTTATGTTGCTTCTACTGGACAAACTCTGAATATTCCTGATGCTTATATAGATCCTCGTTTTGACCCTAGTACAGACCAAAAAACAGGTTATCAAACAAGAAATATTCTTTGTATGCCTGTATACAATGCTAAAGGTGAATTGATTGGTGTAACTCAGTTAATTAATAAAAATCAAGGTAATTTTACTGCTTCAGATGAACAATTTTTATTAGCTTTTAATGCTCAAGCAGGTATTGCTCTCCAAAATTCTCAATTATTTGAAAATGTTTTAGTCGAAAAACAATATCAGAAAGATATTCTACAAAGTTTGTCTGATGTTGTAATTTCGACAGATTTGCAAGGCAGAATTGTGACTATTAATGAAGCAGCTTTACAAATGTTAGGATGTCCGATTAATCAAGAGGTAAAAAGTCAAGTAACTAGACAAGTTTGGGAGGAAAAACTCATTGGTAGATATATATGGGAAGTTATACCAATTGAAAACTTAAAGTTCCGTTTAGAAGATAGTCTTAAGCATGGTACTAGACAATATGTTCCAGAACAAAATTTACGAGTAGGGTTATTGATAGAAAAAGAAGAGGAAGAAGAAGTTCATATTTTAGCAGTTCCAGACCCAAAAAATCCCAATATTTATGTTGCTTGGGGAGAAAAAATATCGACAAATACCCAGGAAAATCTCATCCAAAATAATCACAAAAATATTAGTAAATCCATAGATTCATCAGAAATAGATCAAGTCTTTGAAAAGAGTCTGAATTTAACAGTTAATCCCCTAAATAATCCTGAAGGTGGCGTGCGAGGTGGGTTGGTAGTTTTAGAAGATATTAGTCAAGAAAAACGGATGAAAAATACTATGTATCGCTACATGACTCCAGAGGTAGCAGAACAAGTAATGGCTTTAGGAGAAGATGCTTTACTTGAAGGAGAACGTAAAGAAGTTACTATTTTATTTTCTGATATTCGAGGTTATACAACTATTACAGAAAATCTAGAAGCGTCTGAAGTAGTTAAGCTTCTAAATCAATATTTTGAGACAATGGTAGAGGCAGTATTTAACCATGAAGGAACTCTGGATAAATTTATTGGGGATGCTTTAATGGCAGTTTTTGGCGCACCATTATCTTTAGAAAATCATGCTTTAATGGCAGTTAAAACTGCTTTGGATATGCGTCGTCGTCTCCGGGAATTTAATTTATCTCGTCCTGATGAAACACAATTTAAAATTGGTATAGGTATTAGTTCAGGAGAAGTAGTTTCTGGTAATATTGGTTCCCAAAAACGAATGGATTATACAGTGATTGGTGATGGTGTAAATTTGAGTTCCCGTTTAGAAGCAATTACTAAACAATATGGCTGTGATATTATTTTAAGTGAGTTTACTTATCAACTTTGTAGAGATCATATTTTGGTTAGGGAGTTAGATAAAGTTAGGGTTAAAGGAAAACAAAAGGCGGTGAGTATATATGAATTAATTAGTGCTAATTCTCAACCTCTTGACAAGGAAACAGAAGAGTTTGTAGAACTTTATATTAAAGCTAGAGAAGCTTACATGAAAAAGAAATTTTCTCAGGCAATAAGTTATTTTGAGCAGGCACAAAAAATTAAACCTAAAGATGGAGCTGTTGCTATACACATTGAGCGATCGCTTAACTATATAAAAACTCCACCACCTAATGATTGGGATGGTATTCATACTATGACAACTAAATAAAAAGTAGGGAGTAGGGGAGTGGGGGAGTGGGAGGTGTGGGGAGTGTGGGGAGTGGGGGGAGTGTGGGAAGTGTGGGGAGTGTGGGAGGTGTGGGAGGTGTGGGGAGAAACTACTTACTAGAATAAAACAGCTCTGAACCTTACTCAAGACTTCATTTATTAAGTAATAATTAAGGTTCAGTATTATTTTTACATTAGACATCTCTAAAAATAAAAAATAAAATCAATTCTTATCCATAAATGTATGAATTACTTCTCCCTATTGCCCATTGCCTATTCCCTATTCCCTATTTTCAAGGAGATGTCTATTGACTGATAACTAATAACTAAATTATCTCAAATACCAAAAAAGATGAAACTAACAATATTGGCAATTATCATTATTTTATCTCAACTTAGCTCCATTAATTCAGCCAAAGCAGCTAATCCACGAGATATTAGAAGACTATTAGAAACTAATGAGTGTTCAGGATGTGACTTGAGAAAAGCTAACCTATCTAATGCTAACTTGATTGGAGCTGTGCGACTCGTTGGCCACTAAACTAGGAAACTAGACATAAATGGCCGTTCCAAGTCAATACATGAGGACAACCTCGACTTGTGAATAACTCTTATATCCTTCGAGGTGAAATTCCTCCGCCTTGTTGTTAGGTAGAAAGCATAGGCCACGGAGTAGAGACTGAACATCAATCTCCGAAGCTGGCTTAAAAGCGGGATGCGGACCAGTTACCGAGGAACGATACCGCGAGCAAAGGCTGACAAGTGGACGAACAGGAAGGTAATAAAACTCTCGTTATCAAGAACCATTCCAAAGGTAGCTATGGAATGTAGGACAAAAGTCAGGGGGTCTTTGGATAATTGCTAGCTCTGAAATTATCAGCAACCATACCGAACCCTCCGGGAGACTTTACCTCACTAAATCAGCCGTAATAAAGGAATAAGGGAACGAGGAAACCTCTCTAGGACACCTAAGAATATAGGTCGAAATCTTAGGAAGCCATTCAAGGCCAATCTACGCTTTGGACGTAGGTCTTAGAGAGAGTAGGATTGGGTAAGAAGCATAATTATGCAGACGTACCCACTGTTAGACGTAATGTAAGGTAATAATTAGCGATGAATAAGGCTAAAACACTAAAAAGACGTTTAGGAAATCCTAAACCATTTTTAAGCGTGGCATGGGATACAGACGATATACCGAATCAAGTTAGTATCAATCCTAACCTCAAATGGAGAGATATGAATTGGAGACGGGTTGAGAAGAATGTATTTAAGTTGCAAAAATTAATTTACAGAGCATCCAGCCGTGGCGAAATCCGCAAGATGCGTAAATACCAAAGACTTCTGACCAAAAGTTATTACGCTAGGTTGCTAGCTGTTAGGCGCGTAACTCAGGATAACCAGGGTAAGAAAACTGCCGGGATAGATGGTGTTAAAAACCTACCTCCAATGCAGAGACTTAACTTGGTTGATTTATTAAACACGCGATACCTCAAAGCAAGCCCTACCCGTAGAGTCTGGATACCTAAACCAGGGAGGGATGAAAAGAGACCTCTTGGAATCCCCACAATGTACGATAGAGCGTTACAAGCCTTGGTTAAGTTGGGTATGGAACCAGAGTGGGAGGCACGTTTTGAACCTAATAGTTATGGTTTTAGACCAGGACGGTCAACGCATGATGCTATTAGTGCCATCTTTAGCAGCATCAACCATAAACCTAAATATGTGTTAGATGCTGACATATCCAAATGTTTTGACCGAATTAACCATGATGCACTGTTGAGAAAAGTAGGTCAAACTCCCTATAGACGATTAATTAAGAAATGGCTAAAGTCTGGGGTATTTGACAATAAACAATTCTCAAAAACTGTGGAAGGTACACCACAGTCCGGGGTAATATCACCTCTACTAGCAAACATCGCCTTACACGGAATGGAAGAATGTCTTAACAAATTCGCTGAAAGCCTACCAGGTACTAAAAGCGCAAACAAAAAGGCATTATCATTAATACGCTATGCTGATGACTTTTTAATCCTACATAAAGACATCAAAGTAGTATTACAAGCAAAAACCGTAATACAGGAATGGTTAAATCAGGTAGGATTAGAACTAAAACCAGAAAAAACCAAAATTGCCCATACTTTGGAAGAATATGAAGGAAACAAACCCGGACTTGATTTCTTAGGTTTTACGATTAGGCAATGGAAAGTCAAGACAACCAAACAAGGATTTAAGACGCTGATTAAACCGTCCTCTAATAGTATAAAAACTCACTATCGGAAATTGGCGGATATATGTGATTCTCACAAAAACGCTCCTGCTAATGCTTTAATAGCTAAGTTAAATCCGATAATTAGAGGATGGGCTAATTACTTTTCCACTGTAGTCAGCAAGGAAGTATTCAATGAATTGGATCACCTCCTATGGAAAAGACTATGGAGGTGGGCAAGCAGAAGGCATCCAAATAAGTCAGCTCAATGGGTAAAGAAAAAGTATTTCCCCAACGTAAAAGGAACCCGAAATTGGGTATTAAACGATGGCGAATACATACTAAACCAACACTCAGATGTATCAATTATAAGACACATCAAAGTAAAAGGTACTGCATCACCTTATGACGGCAACTGGACTTATTGGAGTAACAGAATCGGCAAATATCCAGGCGTAAGGAAAGAAGTCACAACGTTGTTAAAGCAGCAAGAAGGTAAATGCGCGTATTGCGGACATTACTTCAGGCCGACTGACCTTATGGAAGTTGACCATATAAAACCAAGGTCTAAAGGTGGTGACAACACTTATAAGAATAAACAACTGTTGCACCGACATTGCCACGACAGTAAAACCGCTTCAGACAAAAAAACATATCCAAAATTTAAACCCCAGGATTTACCTGAAAATTATATATGGATTGACGATATGCTAACTCTAAAGCAGGATGTACCTATGACAAAGGACGTCTAGGAGAGGAGCCGTGATGAGGTGAAAGTCTCACGTCCGGTTCTGAAGACGAGTCGGGTAGGGTAACTTACCTGGCTTAGTTTAACGATTTAGAAGGTGCTAACCTTGAAGGAGCAAATTTGTCTGGCGCTAACCTAGCAGTAACTATTCTTTCTAATGCTAATCTTTCTAATGCTAATCTTTATAGAGCAAAAATGAATGATGCAGTTCTTCGAGGTGCAAATTTAACAGATGCTTACTTAGCTCATGCCAATTTATCTAGAGCTTATCTTACAGAAGCAAATTTAGAAAATGCTAATCTATTTGAAGCAAATTTGATTGAATCTCTTGCTAGTGGAGCTAATTTATCTAATGCAAATTTACGTCAATCATATTGGTTTAGAGCTAACTTAGAAAATGCTGATTTTAGTGAGTCCGATCTTTTCAATGCTAATATGCATCAAGCAAATTTGAAGGATGCAGATTTTTCTAATGCTAACCTTACTAAAGCTAAATTAATGGAAACAAATATCACTCTAGCTAATCTCAGTGGAGCGAATTTAGAAGGAGTTAACCTGCGTGGTACAAGCATAGGTCCAACTGTATGTTTAATTACTAATTTGATAGGTTGTGCGCCAGAAAAAGTCATTCCTTAAAACAAGTTTCCCCCTGCTCCCTACTCCCTACTCTCTACTCCCTCTTTTGAAAGTTTGATCTACAAATTCAAACTTTCTAGCTCTTGCCACAACTGATTCATAAATTCCTCAATATTTGTTAATTCCATATGACCTACAACTTCCCATTCTTCAGTGGTATATTCATCGTCAATTCTCATAACATCTTGTGTCCAATAAGCAAAATTAGATGGTTTTTCCATGAGTTTTCGAGCCATTTCTTCTGCTATTTGACCAGGATTTTCTCCAGTAACTTTTGTTGCCAAACAAAATTTTAATAATTTTGCTAAGTTAGTATCTGGAGAAACTAACATGAGAAATGCCATATTTTTTGCTAATAAGTATTTGTGTGATTCCATAAATTCTCTACCTTTTGTTATTAATTGATTTTAGGATGGTAGAATTTTAGCATTTTTGTGGCATTGTACAAATTTCTCTAGTCTTAAATTGTAAGGATTCAGCCATCAGTTATCAGCTATTGCTTTTAGTTTTAGATAAAAGTTTTACTAATTGAATTAGAATTAAATCTTAACTACAAAAGCTGTCTTTAAAGTCTATATTCCATTTAAACTCTCTCCTTTTGCTGAGATTTGACGCCTAATAGCTGAATGCTTACCTTAAATTTACTTAGGGTTTGCTGATTAAATTTTAAAGCATTAACTCCTAAAGGTTTTAGTCGGTAATGGTCTTGAAAAAGTACAAGGTTTTTGCTCCTTAGAGCTGCATAAAGTTAGGATTTTGGGTTGACAAGAACCGAAAAATTACGAATTACAGCGCTTTTCAGATTGATGAACCACATCGTCAGAACCAAAACCCCGTAGGGACGTTCCATGGAACGTCCCTGCTGTGGTTTACTGAAATGAAAACTGCTGTAAATTCTTCCTTCTGTCTCCTCTAAATTCCTTACTCCTCCAGTCTCGAGTCTCCTGTCTCCTGACTCCTACCCTCACCCATGCATACTTTTTCAGCAAACCCTACTTATGTTTAGAACCATCTGGCATAATTGCATCTTTTAAATAAGCATTAGAAAGTTCATAAATACTTACTTTAGCATCTTTAAGATTAGCACCAACTAAATAAGTTTCTGTTAGATTAGCACCACTTAAACTTGCTCCAGTCAAATTAGCACCACTTAAATTTGTATTGCTCAAGTCGGCACAAACTAGATTAGAGTAGTTTAATTTACTATTACTAATATTGGCATTTTTCAAATTAGTAAAACTCAGATTTGCTTCAGTTAAATTACTGGTAGATAGTTTAGCGGAACTTAAATTTGCATAGCTTAAATTGGCTTTTTTGAGATTAGCATTTTCTAGGTTTACTTCGCTTAAATTTGCCTCATTGAGATTGGCATTTTTTAAATCAATATTTGCTAAATATGCTCCTGATACTTGTAAACTTCTCAAAGAAATACCGTCTTTATTTAAGTCTTGAATTGCCATAAATCTAGCCTGACTATCTTTGACACCTTTAGCTGCATCTATTATACTCCAAGCTTGGTAATGAAATTCTTTTTTTCGGTCAGGAGCTTCTTTAACAAATAAAACTACAGCTACAATAACACTAATAACGTCAGCAGAATCCAATGTCTTAGCCAAAAAAGAATCTTCACCTACGATATTAACCAGTATAACTGTAATAATGACTGCGATAATTACTACTGACAATTTTGGTAATTCCCAGAAAACATTAATAATTTGCTCTATCAATTTTTGTGTTTTTAGTGTTGCTGCTTCAGGAGAATATTGCCGATCAGACTGTTTTTTTGTTTGGTTAACTTTTGGTCTAACTTTTTGTTGAGTAGTCTGGTTTGATAGAGATTTTTCTTGTGGTTCAGAAGTAGGTTTTGTAGCTGTTGTTTCTGTCTGTTGAATTGAAGGTTTATTTGTATCTATATAACCTGCACCTTCAAACATAAATCTTGTAATCTGACCAATTGCATATACCCAAGCGTTACTAACTTCTAGAGTCCAATCTTCCTGAAGATATTGCTTTAAAGTTTTCAGTAATGTTTTTCCTACTAAAGGATAATGTTGTTTCAAAGTACCATAATTAACATGACGGGCACCAAGGTTTCGTAATACTTCCGCTAATGCTTCTGGGTTGCGTAAACTTTCCACTACCAACACTAAGGAATTGAGCAATTTTTTCTGTTGATTTTCTATATCAGTATTAGCAAATAATGGTTTTGCTTCTGGATATGCTGCAAATAGATTTTCATAGAAACTTGCTGCAAATTCTTCCCCATGAGGTTTAATTTTTTCAAAACTATTTTCAATCACTTCTACCTGTAATTGAGAACTTGGTTTTGGAACTGGTGCTTTCTCTAGATTAATTTTAGATGTTGAAAGTGAAGGAGTTGGAGTTTCTGTTTTTGTTTCCGTTATTCCTTCAATAGATGACTCAATATTAGGAAGTGTCATCTCCATATTTTCTTGTATCTCTATTTCTACATCTGTCTCCACCTGAGATAGAGAATTTGCACCTTTCAACATCAGTTTTGCAATTCCACGATAAGCAGATACCCAAGCTACTTTTACTTCAGGATTCCAATTTTCTTGAAGATACTGCTTTAAGGTCTCCAGTAGTGCTATACCTATCATAGGATAATGTTGCTTTAGAACTCCATAATTGACATGTCGCGCTCCCAATGCTTGCACAACTTCTTTTAATGCTTCTGGATGTCGGAGATTTTCCACTACTAAAATTAGAGCATTAAGCAACTTTTTCTCTTGCTTCTCTATATCAGTATTAGCAAACAGTGGTTTGAGTTCTGGATATGCTGCAAATAGATTTTCATAGAAACTTGCTGCAAATTCCTTCCCATGGGGTTTAATTTGCTCAAAACTTTGTTCTATAGTTTGAATTTTTGACCGCATTTTTTATGTTCAATAATTAGGGTTTAATGATAAATTATCAAAGCATTTACAGGTAAAAGTTTTAGCCTTTTTCGGTCAAAAAAATGTCAGCTTTTGAGTCCAAAAAGCTCAAAAATTGAGGATTTTGAGCAGACAAAATTTGATATCCAAACCCTTCTCACCCTCCCTACATTCTGCTTTTTTGAGCAAACCTAACTAGAGTTTGCTCAAAAAATCTTCCCAGAAAGATACAGGTACAATTATTCCTCCTACTTTCGAGCGTCTCCCTACCCAAACTTCCCATACTTCCTACACTTCCTTGACGCACTACATTTTTTTTCCAGGTTTAGCACCATTTAAACTAATGATACATCAGGATTCCATATTTATTCAGCAAGTCCTATTCAGTATAAAATTCAACAAAAACTATAATTTTGATGAATATCTTAATGTAAAGTATCGTAACAATTCAGATCAAAATCTTGAGAAATCTAACTTTAGTTTTACGAGGGGTCTAACCTATAAATTTGAAGTAATATAATGAAGCAAAAATGATGAATAATATCGAAAAATATCGGCTTAGTTGTACCCTCACCTTTGGCGATATTTATGGCCAGATTATTGTCTGGTTAATAGTAGTATTTTTGAGTATTGCTGGAGGAGTTGCCCTGTGGACTAGCAGTAACCAAGTTTATGCTCTAGGAGCTATTGTTTTAGTTGTGGTCTTGTCTCTACCCTTCTTACTATTTTCTTTTGTAACTACCCTGTTAAATCATATTGAAGTTTCTTCAGTAGATCCTAATGAGGAAGAAGAGTTTCAAGTGTCAACACCCGGTCAGGAAACAGCAACATCTCTAAGCTAAATATTTTGAGTCTTTATTTCCTAACCTGAAAATTACTCAATTATTCAATTAATCAAGAATCTAAAACTATTAAAAACTTACCTGCCTAATGACAGGTAGGTTTTATAGCGCTAGGGAATAGGGAATAGGGAATAGGGAATAGGGAATAGTAAACTGTCAAAGGGTCTCAGGATTTAGAAATGTCCTAACCTTTACTTCGACTGCTATATCTTCAATTAATGGATAATTTATAATGGATAATTACTTTTCCCTTTTAGGGAGAGGATTAACTAAAAGGAAAAAAATAAATTTTTTCCCCTGTATTGGGGAGACTTTAAAGGTGAATTATTTAATTATTAATTATTAATTATTAATTATTCAGTAAGGATTTAGTGAACAAACCCCTTCTAAACTTATTCTCCAAAGTAAGCAGATTTGATATTACCTTATCTACTAGACATCTCCGATAATCAAAAATAAAATAAATTATCGTACAGAAATAATCAATTCTTTTTCCCTATTCCCTATTCCCTATTCCCTATTCCCTCTTTTGTAGAAAATTACTTTGTACTTACCTAAATGTTAGAACACGACATAATTATAGTAGGCGGCGGTCTCGCTGGCAGTCGCGCTGCTGTAGAAATAGCTCGCAAAAATCCTAGTTTAAATGTGGCGGTTGTTGCCAAAACTCACCCCATTCGTTCTCACTCCGTCGCTGCTCAAGGGGGAATAGCAGCATCCCTACAAAATGTAGACCCTGAAGATAGTTGGAAAGCTCATGCTTTTGATACTGTTAAAGGTTCCGACTATTTGGCAGATCAAGACGCAGTAGAAATTTTAGCTAAGGAAGCACCAGATGTAATTATTGACCTGGAACATCTGGGAGTATTATTTTCCCGGTTGCCAGATGGTCGTATTGCTCAACGTGCTTTCGGCGGTCATTCCCACAACCGCACTTGTTATGCTGCCGATAAAACTGGTCACGCTATTTTGCATGAATTAGTAAATAACCTCCGCCGTTATGGGATAAAAATTTATGAGGAATGGTATGTAATGCGTCTGATATTGGAAGACGGTCAGGCAAAAGGTGTGGTTATGTATCATATTTTGGATGGAGAAATAGTTGTACTTCGAGCAAAAGTGGTAATGCTTGCCACTGGTGGTTATGGTCGGGTATTTAATACTACTTCCAATGATTATGCTTCCACTGGTGACGGTTTGGCAATGGCAGCAATGGCAGGGTTGCCTCTTCAAGATATGGAATTTGTGCAGTTTCATCCCACTGGTTTATATCCAGCAGGAGTTTTAATTTCAGAGGCAGTCCGTGGTGAGGGTGCTTATCTAATTAATAGTGAGGGCGATCGCTTTATGGCGAATTATGCTCCGAGTCGGATGGAGTTGGCGCCTCGGGATATTACTTCCCGTGCTATTACTTTGGAACTTCGTGCTGGTCGCGGAATTAATATGGATGGTACTGCAGGCGGTCCGTTTGTTTGTCTGGATCTGCGACACATGGGGCGGGAGAAAATTATGAGTAAGGTGCCGTTTGCTTGGGAAGAAGCTTATCGTCTTGTAGGTATTGATGCGGTGCATGAACCGATGCCAGTCCGTCCGACTGCTCATTATTCTATGGGTGGCATTCCGACTAATACTGATGGTAGGGTTTGGGCAAGTGCGGATGGTTTGGTAGATGGGTTATTTGCTGCTGGGGAATGTGCTTGTGTTTCGGTACATGGGGCGAACCGTTTGGGAAGTAATTCTTTGTTGGAATGTGTGGTTTATGGGCGACGCACTGGAGCAGCGATCGCTGAGTATGTTGAGGGTAGGAAGTTACCTGATGTTGAGGAGCAAGGTTATTTGGAGGAGGCGCGGTCACAAATTCAGGGGTTGTTAGAACGTTCTGGAGAATACCGAATTGATTTTTTACGGCAGCAGTTTCAGGATGCGATGAGCGAGCATTGTGGTGTATTTCGTTCCCAGGATGTCATGCAGCAAGGGTTGGAAAAATTGGAGAAGTTGCAGGAGCAATATCAGCAGGTTTATTTGGATGATAAGGGTAAGTCTTGGAATACAGAAATTATTGAGGCGTTGGAGTTGCGGAGTATTATTGTTGTGGGGGAGACAATTTTAAGTTCGGCGTTGAATCGTCAGGAAAGTCGAGGCGCTCATAGTCGAGAAGATTTTCCGCAACGAAATGATGAGAAGTTTTTACGGCATACTTTGGCGTATTATTCGTTGGCAGGAATTGATATTAGATATCGACCTGTGGCAATAACTATGTTTGAACCACAGGAACGGAAGTATTAACTAGGGCTTACTGAAAAAAGCAAAGTGTGGGAAGTGTGGGGAGGGTGGGGAGGGTGGGAAGACAGGAAAGTACATAGCTTCAAGAAAAGGTTTTGTTGTATGAAAACATATAGCTACCGCACAAGCTTAAGATCCATGTATTTCATACTTCTACAACTATTCTCCAATAAATAAATCAAACATCAAAGATTAATAAAAAAAAGGCTGAAACTTATACCTGTAAAGGCTTTGAGCGATTTAACTATTGGCCAATAAATAAATCAAACATCAAAGATTGATAAAAAAAGGCTGAAACTTATACCTGCAAAGGCTTTGAGCGATTTAACTATTGGCCAACAAATGAATAAAGCATCAAAGATTGATAAAAAAAAGGCTGAAACTTATACCTGGAAAGGCTTTCAGCAATTTAACTATTGGCCAACAAATGAATAAAGCATCAATGTATAGAAATAGGGTGATATAGCTGTCACTAGGTTCACCTTTCATGTCGGGGACAACCGAAAAGCGGAACGGATGTTCTGTGGTTATTACAACAAAGCCTCAAGAAAAAGTAAAAATTCTCAGAGCAATTACAGCAATGGATGAGAATGGTGAGGTACAGTTTTTGTAACATAAGCATCCTGCTTGTTACAGGTTGGAAGCCTGAACTAACTGCAAAAAGCAGTAAAATTTAGTACCTCACGCGCCTCCGAAATTGCTGTATATAGTAGGGATAATAAGTTAATCATTCCTACTTTTTAGTTTGACTATAAATATACTCAAAATTATTGAATACTCCCTTCAATCTGAGTAATAACAAATCAGTAGTCAGTAGTCAGTAGTCAGTAGTCAGTAGTCAGTAGGGGTGAGCAAGCGAATCACCCGTACAGTAGAAAATACTCAACCACTTATTTCTAGCTTCTAGGGGGTCTCAAGAAGAAAGAAACTCAACTGCCTAGAGTATCCTCAAAAGAAAGTAGATGGGATTATTGTATGTGCAATTAAACGGACTTGATATGAAACACAGTTTTTAAGTAAAAATACAGAAAAAACTCCACAACTTAATTGATAATCTTCATCAAAACTTTACTTTATTGAGCTTAATCTTGATCAAAACTTTACCTGAGATGAAGAGTTATTGTTTACAATAAGGAAGTAGATATTGATAAGGCTTTTTAAAGAAGCGATCGCCTAATACTATGCCTGAAAAAAGAATGTCACGAATAATTTGGTCAACTATTTTAGTTAAAGTCAGATGTATAGAATGTTCAAAGTAAAGAATGACATCAGAGTTATTTCTAGCCGACTATCCACTATTAACTATTAGAAACAGTCCAAATGTTTGTAGCAAGTATTTATCAAGCTTGGTATAAATATGGTTTATTTCTAATTTCATAAATATAAAGTTTGCAAGACAATATTTCCTAAAACTTTTCTGAACTATCTAAAACATTTCTACAAGAAAAAAACAATGACTAAGATGTATACAAACCAGAAACTCATGCCTGCACCTACAGCTTTTCCTACTATAAATACTAATACAAGTAATGCCAAAACAAACATTATTAAATACGATTTTGAGGTATCTCCTAATCTAGGAGAATTAAAAGAAAAAAGCTATTACGGTTCTTTCAGTTTCAATTCTTCGGAATTAACTGGAAAAACTATAGAGTTCATCAAAGTAGATAGCTTTGACTGTATATTTTTAGGTGTTGAATACAGCAAAACTGATTTATTGTTTGCAGAAGTTGTATTTAGGGACGGTAATTTTCTGGGATTAACTGCTAGTGGCGCAGATTTCTCTTTTATCTGTGGATTTTTTGAGTTGTCTGAGGCATCTTTTGCTTATAATATTAACTCTTGTTTTGGGGCAGGAAATTTGACCTTCTCTTTGAGAAAAGTAACTGATGATAAGGCGTTGGTAAATTAGGGTATGATTTGTATTTTTTGGTAATTGCTAAACTATTCAATAACAAATATTTGAGATTGTTCAATTTTTCTTTTCATACCTTGATTCAGCAACGCCTTGTGCAACAATGAAAGGATTGTATTAAACATCATAAATTATGTTGCCTAGCGACTTACTTTCTCATCGTCAAACCGGAGAAACAATTATTCCTCAAAAGCTGAAAATAGATGCCAAAAATTTAAGCATTGCCACAGAAATGATTAATTGTTTCCAAGAAACATTGGGAAAAACTCAAGGAGAACTAGATAAACGTTTACAATCAATTGAAGGAGATGACCCTAACTATCGCTTTAAACGAGGATTAGCACATATCCTCAGAGGCAGTTTTTCTACTTTTGAAATTATCAGTCCTCTTGAACCGATAGAATTAAGAAATCGGGTTTTTTCTATTGCTGCAGAAGTTGTTCCTAGTATCAAATCGACAGAATTAACTTTAGAAAATTTAGCAACTAAATTGAGTCAAGAATTAAACCGAGAAGTTGTACCTGATGAAATTAAAAAAGGTCTCTATGCAGACTTGCAAGAAAATCGAATTTTAACTCAATTTGATGCCCCCACACCAGAAGCATTATTACATAGATATAATCTTTCTCAAGTTCAAGGTATTTTTTATAAAGCTAGTCATATTGAATTAAATGCTCATCGCAACGATCCGGGAGAATATAAACTGTTATTTAGGTATGTAAAATTATTTCAATTAATGACTTATATTGAAGGAGATGCTGACCAAGGTTTTACCCTCACAATAGATGGTCCTTATAGTTTATTTAAACCTAGCACTCGTTATGGTTTAGCATTAGCAAAAATGTTACCTGCATTATTACACGTTACTAAATGGAGTTTACACGCAACTTTACAAAATCGCGACTCTTTTAGTGGAGCTTGGAAAACGGGTAAATTTACTCTTAATTCTGATTGTGGTTTAGTTAGTCATTATCCACCAGGAAAGCCTTATGATAGTATGTTAGAAGCATCATTTGCAGAACGTTGGGGTAAGTTAAAAACTGAGTGGAAATTAGAAAGAGAAGTTGATTTAATTCCAATTCCTGGTAGTGTGATGATTCCTGATTTTCGACTGGTACATCCCAATGGAGAATCATATTTATTGGAAATAGTTGGATATTGGCGACCGGAATATTTAAAAAAGAAATTTGCTCAGGTGCGCAGTGCTGAATGTGATAATTTAATATTGGCTGTTTCTGAACGATTAAATTTAGAAAAAGCAGGTGTAAAAATTAAAGATGTACCAGTTCCGATTGTGTGGTTTAAGGATAAGTTATTACCTAAGTCAGTTTTAGAAATTTTAAATTCATTTTAGACCAAATTATAGACTTAGAGCAGAATTTTAACTGATTGAAACTCAAAATTTGCCTTCAATTGATGTAGTAGTTGCTGTTCGTAGATATAACACTTCATATTTCAAAATTGAATAATTCCTTCCCAAAAAATACTTTTTCAGCAAACCCTAATTAGGGCTTACTGATTAAATCTGAAAGTGTTTACAGATAAAACTTTTAGCCTTTTTAAGTATTAAAAAAGTGCGAGATTTTGAGTTAAAAAGCCTCAAAATGTTAGTATTTTAGACGCATAGTTGGACAGAGAAATTGAGGAACAATTCTAACTTCTACCTCCTCTAAAATTCCCATTTCTATTGACTACTGACTACTACAAAGAGCAAAAATACTTTTTCAGCAAACCCTAATTAGGGCTTGCTGATTAAATCTGAAAGTGTTTACAGATAAAGCTTTTAGCCTTTTTAAGTATTAAAAAAGTGCGAGATTTTGAGTTAAAAAGCCTCAAAATGTTACTATTTTAGACGCATAGTTGGACAGAGAAATTGAGGAACAATTCTAACTTCTACCTCCTCTAAAATTCCCATTTCTATTGACTACTGACTACTACAAAGAGCAAAAATACTTTTTCAGCAAACCCTAATTAAATCCAAATCCAAATCAAGCTTACCAACAGAAATTAATCTAGCGTGCCGTCCGTGGAGGGTTTTCTCAACAGTATTCTCTACATTAGAAAAACTCAAACAAATTCGTAAAAAATCTGGAGGATAATAAACCAACTTCTCAGACCATTCTATAGCGACAATACCCAAAGGTACTTCTAAACCCTCCCAATAAATCTCTAAATTTAAAGCTTCAATTTCTGAACTTTCTAAGCGATATAGATCGAAATGATAAAGAGGAATTTTGCCAGAAAAATATTCATTAATTAAAGTAAATGTCGGACTATCAATTGTTTCTATTATTCTCAAACCTGCTCCGATACCTTGAACCAAAGTAGTCTTACCAGTACCTAAATTTCCCTCCAATAAAATTACACTACCAGCAGGTAAAATTTCCCCCAAACTTTTACCAAGATTGTAAGTAGCTCCTGCATTTTCTAGTGACAAAAAAAATTCTTGACTATTCATTTAATTGTTAATTGTTAAACTGGCTATTTTAGTTATCAGGCAAGCCGCCATAATTTATAACTAATACATTATTTATAGATATTTAATTAGGGTTTGCTGATTAAATTTTAAAGGATTTTACAGATAAAGGTTTTAGCCGTTTTAGGTCTGGAAAAAGTACAAGGTTTTTGCTCCTTAGAGCTGCAAAAAGTTAGGATGAAAGGGTTGACAAGAACCGAAAAATTACGAATTAAATTCTTCCTTCTGTCTCCTCTAAATTCCTTACTCCTCCTGTCTCGAGTCTCCTGTCTCCTGACTCCTACCCTCACCCATAAGACTTTTTCAGCAAACCCTAATTAGTGAGATCCAGACAACTTTTAAGCCCAAATATAGGCCAAACTCTCTTGATCAGAGGCAAATGATCAGGACTTACGCAAAATACGAAGTTATACACCACCTGTAGGGGCGAATGGCATTCGCCCTTACTATATATAGTGGTTCTGCGTAAGTCCTGATGATATGAAGATTAGGTAAAGATATTCATTTACTAATGCTTTATTTTTTACTAATTTTCAAGCTTAGTTGTAAGGCATACTTAGAGACTGTTTGTTAAAAGAAACTTAAACATTTATCTAGCGTGGATGAGGTAGGTAAACTGTTCGCCATAATCCAACAAAGATACCAAATATTAAGAAATCTAGAGTGCTTCAGATTTGCTTGACAAGCACCCTCTAAAATGGTGCGATAATTTCTTGAAGTTTTAAATGAAACAAATTTTAACTTCCCTGGCGGGAAGTCCCGCGCTCTCCATCCCCCCTAAACCCCCTTGGAAAGCTATCCCTTATAAGGAACTCTTGAAACCCTTGTGGGAGGGTGGGGAGGATGGGGAGGATGGGGAGGATGGGGAGGAGGGGGAGGAAGAATTCTTTCTACAGTCTTCACTCAAGCGTGTCTAATTCAATACATTTTTCTCCTGAAAAAGCAGATTCAAGACTTAAACATAACTTGTCTATGTTGTCAAGTTTTATGTTAAGAAAGATGTTTATAAAGCATAGCTTGGAAAGGGGGGAGGGGAACTCAGGGATGGGAAAGCCAGGGTCAACGATCAGATACCTCCATAAATAAAACGTTCTGCTCCCCTTGAAAAATAAGAGGTCTTTTATTACAATACTTATGATTGATAGTAACTTCAACGAACACAGGGGGAGGACATCACCTCTGTCAAAACAGCGGTCAGGGTTTCCCAGGCTGAAGAATCCCTATTTTTCCCGTAAGGGCAACGTCGGGAGTATGTCAAAATCTACAGTGATTGCTCCCACCCTATTAATTGGTTTTATGGGTGCGGCTAACGCTGCCACTTTCACTATTACAGATAGCAATCCTGTAACTAGGTTTATTTCTCCAGATGGAGCCACAGTGACAGAACTAAAGCCAATTAGCGGGCTTTCTTCGTCATCATTTAATACATCATCATTCAATAACTCCTATGGCGGGCAGTTTAGTGGGTACACCGTCAACACCACAGACAGTAACGACGATCAAATAGCGATTAGTACCTACAATGCTGGAAGTCTAGGTACTGCTGCGAACGGTTTGTCAGTTATTGGTGGCCAAATTATTGCTACCTATCAAAACAATGTTCTACCAATCGGAACGCCAAATTTTGTGCAGTTTATCGACACAAACCGACCACTTGGTGGTGCAACCCCACCATATCTTGACCCAGTACCAAACGATGACAATCTGCCTTTCTATTATACGGAGGGGGAGCGCCCCAGGTTCGAGTTAGGCAATAATTTGACTTTTGTGGACTTCTCAAGGAGGACGACTGATGCTCTCTTTGGTACATCGCCAGCACTTAATTCTATAACTTGGGAAGCTGACCTTTTCTATGTTCAGTGGGATGGCGGAACCGAGATTACTGTGGAAGGCGGAATAAACTGGGGCTGGGAAACCAAATCTGCAACGAAGGGTAATTCTACAGCATCTTTTATTAACCCTGGACCATCGAGTGCTGAGTTCTCTGGTGTTGGTACAAGCACTTTTGATTGGGGACTTGGGCAATCATCACAACTATCGTTCACACCAAAGCCATTTAATCCGAAGCCTAATGAGGTGTTTGCTATCGGAACGCTTGATTTTTTCAATGGTAGTATTGCGTCAGGGACAGGAGCAAGCTCTGTTGATCTACTTTTAGACCTTGCGTTTGACAATGTGACAGAGAATAACCGGCAGATAACTGCTGGCTTATCCTTAATAAACAGACCGAACACATCCGACCCATTTGCAAGTGCGGATGTTGTCTCATTTAATTCCGGTGGTTTTAACTGCTTCATAAAACCGATATAAAACGTCATAACATGACATTTTACTGTTTACTTCCTGCTTCAACTGAGGCCGTCGGCGGCTACTCATCCACAGGCATTCACGGTCAAGCCGACCGCATCTCTCAAATTAATACTAGCGTTTAAATCTCTGTCTATTGACAAGCCACACTCAGGGCAGTCATAAGTCCTTACATTTAATGGCATATCTTGGACATGACCACAGTTTGAGCAAGTTTTTGATGATGGAAAGAATCTATCAACGACTACTAATTCAGAGCCGTACCACTCACACTTGTACTCAAGTTGTCGCCTGAATTCATAAAATCCTTGATCGGCTATAGACTTAGCTAGCTTATGGTTAGCCAACATACCGCGAACATTCAAATCTTCAATTGAAACAATGCTGTGGTTTTTAGCTAGATATGTTGTCAATTTATGAAGCACGTCTTTACGGATATTAGCTACCTTTGTGTGTAGCTTGGCAATTTTCAGTTGCGCCTTTTTCCAGTTGGCTGAACCAATCTTTTTATTGCGGTTAAGGTATTGTAACTTAGAGAGCTTGCTTTCAAATTTCTTGTAAGATTTAGCACCAGGGAAAACAACTCCCGTGCTTAAAGTTGCTAAGGTTTTTACACCTAAATCAACACCTACAACTTCAGTCGTCTTTGGAGTTGGAGAATGAGTGAATTCATAGCTACAACTTAAGTACCAATCTCCTCCCTGTCTACTAATGGTGATTTTTTTAGTTGTAGCTTCAACTGGTTCATAAGTTTTAACAATACCAACAAAAGGTAATTTATGATTCCATCCATTTAATTCTATTGGTTTTCCACAATTATCAATTGTGAAGGAATCATGTTTACCTTTCTTCTTGAACCTTGGGTGTTTACCCAACCCTTGAAAAAACCTCTTGAACGCTTCGCCTAAATTGATGAAAGCATATTGATAGACCCTAGAGGACAAGTTTTTCATCCAAGGATAAAGTGGTTTTGTGTGATTGGTAAAAACCTCTCTTAGCTTTCGAGCATTAGGCTTGTAACCATGAATATATGCAGCATTCCACAAACTTAAACCCCAGTTATAGCACCATCTGCTATACCCCGCGTGTTGAGCCATCAGAGTTTTTTGCTGGTTATTCAGTTTGAGCTTGGTTCTAATGGATTTCATTTCATTTATTTGTGTTTTGTATGCTCCGCAAACACAATCTGTCTAATACTACGGTTGATAAGGTATTATATCGTTATTCTTTGATTAAGTCAATGCTCTTGGTTTGATAAATTTCACTAAGTTATTTTTCGAGATGAGATAACCATCGTATTGTGCCGCGTTATGACGTAAATTGTCAACTAAGTCAAAACTCTACATTCAATGTCTTAGAAGGAGAATCAGCTTCGGCAGATATCTTTGCTAGATTTGTATCCGTCACAGCAACGCCTTCGGTAGGGCCAAGTAATTCTGGCAAATCCTTTGCGTCGCTACTGGATTTCCCTGCCATATCAGGACTAGGTATTGAGATACTGGGATTCGGCAACTCATCTGAGAATGGGTTCATTCGTAGGGGAGCGTCGGGAGTATGTCAAATCTGACTATACCATTGTAATAAAACCTGTGCCAACATTATAGAATCATGGCGAACCAAACCAGTTTGTTCATCCTCATACATCACATTAGTTAAAAGAATTTTCCGTCCCAAATTTTTAACTGCTTCTCTGTCAAGAAAAACCGGATGAGAATCTCCTTGAGCATACTTAATTAATGCTTGTTCCGAAGGACTTTTTTTCTGAACTAAAACAGTATCAAATAATCGTTTACCACAGGCAACATCAATAGCACGAATATGGTCAGCCACACTATATCCAGTAGTTTCTCCAGGCTGAGTCATAATATTACAAACATAAATACTAGGAATATTTCTAGAAGCAATTTTCTCAGCAATTTCAGGTACCAATAAATTAGGAATCACGCTGGTATATAAACTCCCAGGACCAATAATAATATAGTCAGCTTCTTCTATAGCTTGCAAAACTTTAGGCAAAGCAGGAGGATTTTCAGGAGTACAACCTATTTTGATAATTTTGCCTCCTGCTTCACTAATATTAGACTCTCCTTCAATACGTCGCCCATCTGCTAATTCTGCCCAAAGATTCACATCCGTTAAAGTAGCAGGCAAAACTTGACCTTGCACAGCTAAAACCTGTGAACTAGCAGTTACAGCTCTTTCTAAATCTCCTGTCACCTCACTCATTGCTGTAAGAAAGAGGTTGCCAAAACTATGGCCAGTCAAACCATCACCAGCGCGGAACCGATATTGAAACAACTCGGTTAATAACTTTTCCTCATTAGCTAAAGCAGCCAAACAATTCCGAATATCCCCTGGAGGTAGTACACCTATTTCTCGGCGCAACCTACCAGAAGACCCACCATCATCAGCCACGGTAACAACAGCAGTAATATTAGCACTATAACTCTTGAGACCCCGTAATAAGTTGGAAAGACCAGTACCACCACCAATGGCTAGAATTTTCGGACCTTTATTTAATCTTCGATGGGTAAGTAAGCGATCTACAAGTTTTTCATCACCCTCTGGCATTAAAACTTGGGTAATGGTATTTAAGCTGCGGTTTTGGCCTAAAAAGATAAATAGTAAGCCAGCAAGGATAACTAGAGGACCAGAAATATAATTAGGAAGTATTGTTGTTACCCACCCCAAAAATTCCTTAAGTGTTCGTAGGATATAAAAAATAGGAGTCATTCCGGTCCATATTGCTAGTCCTAAACTACTTAGTAGTACGCCAGCAGCACTTAAAAGTAACCACCGTTTGACAAATAGTCCTGGGGCCAACCATTTAAACCATTGGCTAAGTATCCGAGACTTACTCTTTTGAGGTTTTGCAATAGAGAAGTTGCTTTTTAGAAAGATGCGTAGAGTTTTCTTGAGTAAACCAGTTGACATAAGAATTTTTCTAAAAATATTATCTACATAACATAAAGAAAATTCTGGCATTATTATGACCCTTCAGGAGCAAATAAATTCAAAATTAAATTCAAAATTCAAAATTCAGATTTGATAAATTCAAAAGTTTGATACTAAAGTAATTTCAGGAAATTGTTTGACATTTAAGTAAAAAATAACTTAGTAGAACGGAGGTTAAACCATTACCTTTCAAGTCAAAAGTTAAAATTTAAAAGTTAGATTTGATCAACTCAAAAGTTTGATACTAAAGTAATGTCAGGAAATTGTTTGACATTTAAGTAAAAAATAACTTAGTAGAACGGAGGTTAAACCATTACCTTTCAAGTCAAAAGTTAAAATTTAAAAGTTAGATTTGATCAACTCAAAAGTTTGATACTAAAGTAACTTCAGGAAATTGTTTGACATTTAAGTAAAAAATAACTTAGTAGAATGGAGGTTAAACCATTACCTTTCAAGTCAAAAGTTAAAATTTAAAAGTTAGATTTGATCAACTCAAAAGTTTGATACTAAAGTAATTTCAGGAAATTGTTTGACATTTAAGTAAAAAATAATTAGTAGAATGGAGGTTAAACCATTACCTTTCAAGTCAAAAGTTAAAATTTAAAAGTTAGATTTGATCAACTCAAAAGTTTGATACTAAAGTAACTTCAGGAAATTGTTTGACATTTAAGTAAAAAATAATTAGTAGAACAGAGATTTAACCATTACCTTCTAGGAAACTTCTATTAAACCTCTCTATTCTTACCACCTACAAGTTCCTGAAAAATCTGAACCTAACATCAATAATTTATGAAGCATGAACCTTTAATTGAACTCAAAGGAGTTAGTAAGTCATTCGGACAAAATATTGTCTTAGATGAAGCAGACTTAACAATTTATCGTGGAGAAGCATTGGCTATTATCGGTCCGTCGGGCACTGGTAAATCTACAGTTCTCAGAATTATTGCTGGTTTATTGACTCCTGATGCTGGGGAAGTTTATGTGCAGGGACAACGACGGGTTAGATGGATGGATGATTTAAAAGATCCAATTACTATCGGTATGGTGTTTCAGAATGCAGCTCTGTTTGACTCTTTGACAGTTGAAGAAAATGTCGGTTTTCTTTTGTATCAACATTCTAAGTTATTACGTCCCCAGATTCAGGAGTTGGTAAACCAGAAGTTGGAAATGGTGGGTTTGGGTAAAATTGGCGATCGCTATCCGGCAGAATTATCTGGTGGGATGCGTAAAAGGGTGAGTTTTGCTAGAGCAATTATTACTAATCCAGAAAATCCCCACGACGATCCAGATGTATTATTATATGATGAACCTACGGCTGGCCTAGACCCGATCGCTTCTACTGTAATTGAGGATCTAGTCCGTCACATACAATCTGCGGATGGTGGTTGTAGCACTTATGTTATGGTGACTCACCAACATAGTACCATTCGTCGCACAGCGGACAGAGTTGTTTTTCTTTACCAGGGTAAGGTGCAGTGGGAAGGTACTGTTGATGAAATTGATACTGTGGATAATCCTCTGGTAGAACAATTTTTTACGGGTAGTATAGATGGGCCAATTCAGGTAGTGACTTAATGAATTTAGAATTTAGAATTTAGAATTTCATCCCGGGTGGGTAGTAGACTGACACACCTTAAATAATGCAATAGATGTAGGTTAGCTTGAGGTACTCACACAGATTATGACACGGATACACAGATTAATTAAGTAAGCGGTTGTTGGATTTCACGACGAAACCCAACAACAATCTTTCTCCCGTATGGACGCCCTTATGCAACGTCCCTCCCCCTAATCCCCTACTCCCCTACTCCCTAATACACAGTTTTAGCTGTGTCAGTCCTGTTTCTGTCACGCCAATCTTTATTGAGCAACCCTCCAAAAATATTTCGGCTTAATAAGGTGGGATTTTATACTCAATTATTTTTTTAATAAGGAAAAAAATCTCTAATGTCAAATCAATTCAAAGTTCTTGCATTATTAATTCGCTCATTATAACCTCTGCCTAAAGTCAGATGCTTGAAATAAGGAAAATATTTTTGATTTTTTCGATCTTTGAAGAACGAGAAAAAGAATCCTTAATTAAACAATTATTGAAATTCACTTAGAACTAAAATTTTTGAATTTTGAATTTTGAATTTTGAATTCAAAAAATGATCAAAATTGCTACATTAGTATGAATAGAAAATAAATGTAGCGATTATACCATATATTTATTGATTATAAAGTAAAATTTTTACGTTTCAATATCATAAAAGCTGTTAGGGGAAACTATGCGATCGCGAACAACTAGAGAAGGTTCAGTAGGTTTATTAACTTTATTAGGAATAGGTTTGTTTGGTGCCTTAATACTTTGGTTGAGGGGAGTAGAATTAGGCAAACGTAGTTATAAATTCATAGTTGAATTTGAAAGTGCATCTGGTATTGAGTTAGGCACATCAGTTAGGTATAGAGGAATTGATGTTGGACAAGTAGTAGAAATAAAACCAGGGCCAAATGGGGTAGATATTACCCTAGAAATTAAGCCAGAAGACTTAATTATTCCTCGTGATGTATTTATTCAAGGCAATATATCCTCATTTATTGGTACTGCACAAATAGATATTATTCCTAGAGGTAGAATACCAGAATCAGAAATTTCTGCTAATGCCTTATCAGCTAATTGTCCTCAAATAATTATCTGTAATAATGATCGTTTACAGGGAGAAGCAGGAATAGAAATGCAGCAATTATTAAGAGCAGGAATACGTTTAATTGACCTTTATAGTGACCCAGAATTATTTAATAATGTAAAGATAATTGCTGAAAATACAGCTAGTGCCTCTGCTGAAGCTTCTAAGTTAGCAAAAGAACTCTCCGAGCTATCAGAAACTATCAAAAAAGAAATGGGAGGTTTAGGTGAAAATTTAAGAGAAGATGTCGATAATATAACCGGAATTATTGAAACAGAAATTGGAGGTTTGACTCAAACATTAGAAACAGAAGTTGGAGGTTTGACTCAAACATTAGAAACAGAAGTTGGAGGTTTAACCAATACAGTAGAGAGAGATTTAGATACTTTGACTAAAACGATAAATCAAGAAGTTAATGATATTTCCAATCAAATAACTACTGTTACTCAAACCATGAAAGAATCTACACAAAAAGTTTCTTCTGCCACGGTTGCTTCAGCAAATTCTGTAGAAGAAGTAGCAAATAAATTTAGTTTAACAGTAGATCAGATTAATGCAATTGTTAATACAAATCGTTCGACTCTAGTTGCCACTTTAAATAATATTGAAAAAACAACAGATAAATTAGCAGTGCTAGTGGAAAGTTTAAGTCCGATTATTAGTGAAGTAGAAAGAGGAGAATTTATTAGTAATTTAGAAATATTATCGGCAAATGCAGTAGAAACTTCTGCAAATTTACGAGATATTTCTAGCGATCTAAACAGTCAGACAAACATAATTATGTTGCAACAAACATTAGATTCAGCGAGGGCAACATTTGAAAATGTACAGAAAATGACATCAGATTTAGACGATCTAACAGGGGATGAAAGATTTAGAAGAAGTCTCAAACAAATTATTAATGGATTAGGCGATTTATTCTCTTCAACAAAGCAGTTAGAACAGCAAACTCGGATGGCAAAAAATATTGAAATTTTGTTGAAAGAGAGCAGTAGTTCAGAAATTAGTAAATTGACAGAAAGTAATAAGTAAGTGTCATTTAAGTTATAGCAATTCCCATGCTGGTGAGGTACAAAATTCCTTAGTTTTAGGGAACAGGGAACAGGGAACAGGGAACAGGGAACAGGGAATAGGGAATAGGAAATAGGGAATAGGGAATAGGGAATAGGAACAAATAAAAAAAAATAGGTGTACCTCATTAGGCTGAGAAACGCTATATCAGTTATTAGTTATCAGTACACCTATAGAATAAGGAGGCTTTAAATGCAGAATATTCTTTTTTTTATCGCCTTAAAAGAGGAGGTTTCTGACTTAATTTTTCGGTGAAGTAAAAATTCAGCTATCAGCTCTTGCTTTTAGTTTTAGATAAGAGCTTTTTTGAAATTAAACCGCGTTGATTGTTGAAAAAATTGTCCTTCTTGACTATGATTATAGAATCATATACCTTAAATATATAAAATATAAACTTATGAATTTCAGAAAGCTTGTAGTTACTATTATTGCCGGAACATTTTTAACTTTCATACCTTTTTATTTCGAGGCAAAAAAACCTTTATTATATGTGGGTATTGCTCTAGCAAATCCTGAAAATGATGAATTTATGGGCTATGCTTCTACCGGAGAATCTGTAATAGTTACCAGTATTTCTGGTTCTTTTTATGGCAATTTTAGTGAGTACAGAAACTTTACTTATAAAATTGGTGAGGAACAAATAGAAGCAACTGCTATCTGTGCTGGAGGCGGTAATAAATGGAGAGCTAAAGGATATGGAGAATATGAAGCACAGTCGGAAGCAACCTTAAAAATGGTTCGTTTTGTCTGTAGTTATCAAGGCCAAATGGATTAATTAACTAAGGAACGAGGATTTTATTATCAAAACAAGTTAAATTGCCTAAACTCCATATTATCTGAGTTTAAAAAAAATTTTGGACTTGATTTAATTCTTATTCCTGTGTATATAAATTCTCATACTTATGAGGTACAAAACTATGAGTTTTAGAAAAGAGGGAATAGGCAATAAGCAATAGAAAAAGTAATTAAGAGTTATGGATAAGAATTGATTTTATTTTTGATTTTTGGAGATGTCTAATAGATCCTAGTTAAGATATAAATCTCTTTTAGCAAGTTCGTTTTGAAATTCTAACACGCTTAATCCCAACCAAGCTCGAACTTTGCCGCTACTAATTTTGTTCTATTTATAGAGCAGAAAAGCTAGTTCTATTTTTAATTCCTCTTCCGTAGTTTGGGCAGCCTGCAAAATATCTTCGGGAATAACAAGAATCATCGGTTTTCTTTTGTTGGATATGTCAAGTTTTGTAAGTGCATAAACAAAATTAATTACCGAAACAATTAAACAATTAAACAATTAGATAATTCAGGTTTAAAGCCTCCTGGGTAAAGGGGAAAAAAATAAATTTTGTCCTTATTGGTCAATCCTCTCCCTTTTAGGAAGAGGTAATTATCCATTATCCATTATCCATTATTGAAATATTCTTAGGAAATTAATTTTGCACGACGACTTAACTAATTATGGTGCTACACAAATACGTTAGGACATTTCTCTATTCCCTATTCCCTGACAACCAAAATTTATTGTCCTAATCAATCAGGGGTTACTTTTGACTTTCGACTTTGTTATTTGAACTTTTGACTTAAATGTAGGGCTTAGGTTAGGACATTTATAAATGCTCAAACTCAGTCAGGGATTACTTTTAATTTTTGAATTTTGAATTTTGAATTTTGACTTGCGGTTAGCGATCGCTTTTTGGCTTAAACTGGGAAGACTGGAAAAAGTAGGTATTAAGAGAAAAGTAGCTAATGCAAGGAACAGAGAAAGAATATATACAAGCTCGAGAGCAGAGAAGTAAGACATTGAAAAAGATAATGTCCTTAGTTGGGTGTGTATCTTTTGGAGGTACTGCCTTGTTTGGGATAGGGAATATGTTGAAAAGTGCTGTTCAGGAGTCTCCACAGGTAGAAACGGCAGCAGTTGTGTCGGTAGAGGAGCAGTTGCAGAAAACAGCGCGGGGATATGAAAGTGTGTTGGAGCGGGAACCTGAAAATATGACTGCTTTAGAGGGGTTGGTTAAAGTCAGGTTGGAGATGGGGGATAAGCATGGGGCGATCGCTACTCTGGAAAAGTTGGTGGGGTTGTATCCTGAGAGAGAGGATTATAAAGTTGTATTGGAGCAGGTGAGGTTGGAAGTTGAAGAGTAATTAATTATCTCAATTTTCTGAGATTTAGGCAGTTATTTTTAGGATAATTTCATTATTTATAAAAAAGACTAATCTGATTTGTTATGTTTTGCATCATGTTTAGAAAAAGCTACTGATTATGGAATAATTAGTATTTATTGTTAGGTAGTTTTATGATGCAGTCAATAAAAGGTATTTTTAAAGACGGTATGGTTCATCTCAGTGAACCTGTTTCTTATCCAGAAGATAGCCCAGTTATTATTACTTTCCTAGATGTACCTACGAGTTCTAAAACTGTAGGTTTGTCAGAAGAAAAAAATAAAACTGAGTGGGATAGATTATCCTCTGTTATAGAAAATTAATTGTCAGATGGAAACAGGAATAACCGATTTAGCAAACTAACACGATTATTATTTGTATGGTAAACTGAAGCATGATGATTAATTCCCAAAAAGTTTTTGTCGATACATCAGCTTGGATAGCCTTGATTAATAGTAGTAATAACTTAGCAGCTAAAGCTAAACAAATTCTGGTTAGACTAAACCAACAACAAGTTATTTTAGTAACAACAGAATTTCTACATTGTTAGAAGTAGCTGATGCTTTATGCAAAACTCATCTACGTCAAAAAATTTATGCCTATATTAATGGAATTAAACAAGTTCCAGATATTATTAAAATTATCCCTTTAGAACAAAGTTTATTAGAGGAGGGTTGGGGAATTTACCATCAGTATTCTGATCAAGATTGGGGATTAACAAATTGTATTAGTTTTGTTGTAATCAGGCTTGAAGGTATTACTGAAGCTTTGACATATGATAGACATTTTCAGCAAGCTGGATTTACTAAATTTAATGTAGTTAATATTTTCATATCTGAAAAAAATTAGCTCACAAAAGGGGCGATCGCTCCTCTGGAAAAGTTGTTGAGTTTGTATCCTCAGAAGGAGGATTATAAAGTTTGGAACAGGTGAGGTTGGAAATTAAGTAATAGATGGAAAGAATAAGCTAAATTATGAATTTGATACCTTCTAAAAGTGAAGTAGTCAAATTACAAGGGTTAGCTAAAAAGTATTTTAAGGAAAAAAAATATTCTAAAGCTATTAGCTTGTATGAAGAAACGATGATAAATTATTGAGAGTAAAAAATAAATGTTTAATGGTAAATCTATTTTAATAACAGGAGGCACAGGTTCATTTGGTAAGCAATGCGTGAAAACTCTCCTGAGTCAACATGAACCTCAAAAGATTATTGTATACTCCCGGGATGAACTAAAACAATATGAAATGTCTCTAGAATTTAGTTCACCCGCTATGCGATATTTTATTGGAGATGTGCGAGATGCTGCTCGTTTGAAATTAGCAATGAGAGATGTAGATTACGTGATTCATGCAGCAGCACTCAAACAAATTCCAGCAGCAGAATATAACCCAATGGAATGTATAAAAACAAATATATATGGTGCAAATAATGTTATTGATGTAGCTCTAGAATCACAAGTAGAAAAAGTAATTGCCCTCTCAACAGATAAAGCAGTTAATCCAATTAATCTCTATGGTGCAACTAAACTAGCTGCTGATAAACTATTTATGGCTGCTAATAATCTTGCAGGAGGTTTAAGGACAAGTTTTTCTGTAGTTCGCTATGGAAATGTTGTCGGTTCTAGAGGTTCAGTAGTTCCGTTTTTTCAAAGACTAATGCGGGAAGGAGCTAATGAATTACCAATAACAGATCCACGGATGACCAGGTTCTGGATAACTCTTCCACAAGGTATAGAATTAGTGCTTAAAAGTTTTGCGCGGATGCAAGGTGGAGAAGTATTTGTGCCAAAAATTCCCTCCATGACAATTATCGATTTAGCTGAAGCACTAGCACCAGGAGTTTCTCATAAAATTATTGGAATTAGACCAGGAGAAAAACTCCATGAAGTTATGTGTCCGGTTGAAGCTGCCCATTTAACCATAGAATTTCCTGACCACTATGTAATTCGACCAACAATTGAATATTCAAAAAATTTAGATTACACTCATAATAAGTTGGGTGAAAAAGGTGTGAGTGTTCCCGATGGATTTCAATACAGTTCTGATAATAACACGGACTGGTTGACTGCTACTCAACTATTAGAAATGTTAAAATAATGAATTCATTTATCCCTTATGGAAGACAAAATATTAGTCAAGAGGATATTGATGCAGTGGTTGAGGTGCTGCGCTCAGACTGGATTACTCAAGGTCCGGCAATAGAAAGATTTGAGAAAATTGTATCAGATTATTGTGGTGCTAAGTATGCAGTAGCAGTCTCCAGTGCAACAGCAGGTTTACATATTGCTTGTTTAGCAGCAGGTTTGAGTCAAGGAGATATTCTTTGGACTTCCCCTAATACTTTTGTAGCTTCAGCAAATTGTGGATTGTATTGTGGAGCTACTGTAGATTTTGTGGATATTGACCCCAATACATATAATTTGAGTGTTGATCAATTAGAGGGTAAACTGATAGAAGCAGAAAAGCAAGGTTGTTTGCCAAAGGTAGTCATTCCAGTACATTTTGCCGGACAATCTTGCGAAATGGCAAAAATTGCTGCTTTGTCTGAACGTTATGGGTTTAGAATAATAGAAGATGCTGCTCACGGAATCGGTGGTTACTACCAAAGAAAACCTGTGGGTTCCTGTCAATTTTCAGACATGGCAGTTTTTAGCTTTCATCCAGTCAAGATTATTACTACTGGTGAAGGTGGAATGATATTAACTAATAAGGAGGAGTTGTATGAAAAGTTGATTAGATTAAGGACTCATGGCATTACTCGCAAAGTGGAGTTAATGAAAGAAGAGTCTCACGGACCTTGGTATTATCAACAATTGGAATTAGGCTTTCATTATCGGATGACCGATATTCAAGCTGCTTTGGGTGCAAGTCAGATACAACGTTTGGATGAATTTGTCAAGCAACGTCGATTTTTGGCAGAGCGTTATCATCAGTTGTTGCAAGGTTTACCATTGATGCTACCTTGGCAACATCCAGATACGGAGTCCAGTTGGCATCTTTATGTAATCAGGCTGAAACTGGATAAAATTAAGAAAACTCATCGGCAAGTTTTTGAGGAATTACGTCAAGCAAAAATTGGGGTGAATTTGCATTATATTCCCGTGCATACGCAACCTTATTATCAGGAGTTGGGTTTTAAGTGGGGTGATTTTTATGAAGCAGAACAGTATTATCAAGAAGCAATTAGTATTCCTTTGTACTATGGTTTAACTGAAAATAATCAAGATTTTGTAGCGAATAAAATCGCAACTTTGCTCAAATAAACCTCTCTATAAAAGCTATGGCTAAACTATCAAAAAATATTAATGTTTTGTGCGTAGGCGCAGGAATTGAGCAGTTGCCAGTCATTAAAATAGCTCAGAAAATGGGATTGAACGTTACTGCTTTAGATGGAAATCCAACAGCAGTGGGATTAGAAGCAGCAGATAGAGGCATTGCAATGGATATACGAGATGCAGCTAAAGTCGTGCAACTTGCAAAAGAAGCAGATGTCCGCTGTGTTTTACCGGTTCCTTTAGGAGCTATTTTAACAACTGTGGGAGCAGTTAATGATGCTTTGGGATTGCGGGGAATTTCGGAGGAAGCTGCGCAAATTTGTACGGATAAACTGCTGACACGTCAAATTCTGGCAAAAGCAGGACTTCCAACACCGGAAATTGCCGAAGGAAGCGATCGCAACTCCCTTCTAAAAGCAGCAGAACAAATTGGGTGGCCAGTAGTTGTCAAACCTCGTTATGGTAGTGGTAGTCAGGGAGTATTTGTCGCCAGAGACAAAGCTGAATTTGAGTCCTGGATACCGTGGCATTTAGAGCAACGACAAAAGTGCAAAGAGTCAACAAAGTCCTTAGTTGAGAGCTTTGTATCGGGACATGAAATTGGGGTGGATAGCGCCATAGTCGAAGAGATGCACAGCACTCTCTTGATTCGCGATAAAGAAGTAACAGAACTTCCTTTTCGATTACCTTATGGTTATCTTACTCCTAGCTTGCTTTCTCAAGAACTTCATAATAAGATTAATACTATTATGGAAATTGCCTGTAAAGCGATTGGTTTAGAAAATTGCTTAGTACACGCAGATATTATTATCAACTCAGATAAATTAGTTATTATAGAAATTTCTGGGCGACCTTCTGGCTTTAATATAAGTGCAAAGATGCTTCCTGCTGCAATTGGAATATCTGCGCTTGAGCAGACAATAATAATGAACTTAGGTGGCAAGGCAAATTTTCAAATTCTCCAAAATCAAGGGGCAGTTTTACGAATGCTTTCTTCTCCTATAGGAAGTTTTGTGAAACTAGAAGGGCTAAAAAAAGTTAGTCAAATGCCAGGAGTTGTTGCAGTTGAAAGTTTCTTAAAATCAGGAGACATAGTTGAAAAACGTCGAACTAGCAGCACTGGTTATAGTGTAGGTTACTTACTAACTACTGGAAAAACTAGAAGTGAAGCAGAACAACTATGGAATAATGCTGCTAGTCAACTTAAATTCAATGTAGATTAAATTCAATGTAGAAAATAATTGATTGAGGAAATAAATTAATGAGTGGTTCTTTAGAGCAGGGCAAACTAACAGCAATTAATGAAAAAAATAAAGATTTTGCTACAAAGCAGTTATCTAAGAATATTTTACGATATCCTGACGAGCATATAGTTCGTTTTTTGTCAAAGATTAAGACTGAAGAAAAAGTGAATTTGGAGGGATTAGATATAGGGTTTGGTTCGGGACAGCACTTAAAGCTATTAATGGATTTTGGCTATAGAGCAAGTGGGGTAGAGTTTGTTCCAGAAGCGTGCGATCGCGTGCGTCAGTTTTACGGAGATAGTCAGCTTTTTGGCGATATTTTTATAGGCGACTTTCGGAATACAAATTTGCCAGCGAACAAGTTTGATGTTGTTATCTGCTGGGGGGTTGTTTTTTTGCGCTCTCTAGAAGAAATGCAGACTGATTTAAAGTATATATTTGAGCTTTTACGTCCAGGTGGACAGCTTTGTGTCAACTTTCGCACTAAAGAAAATTGGTTTTATGGTTTAGGAACCCAGTTAGATGAGGACTATTTTTTGTTAGATGAAAGAGCTGATGTTTATGCTGGTTGCCACTACACATTTGTAGATGAATCAGTCGTTCGGAACCTTATTACTAAGGCAGGTTTTGAGTTAGAAAATATAGAGCTTTATAATTGGTGGAAAAATAATATGAAAGAAAAACATAGTTGGCTAATAGTTGGGTGCAAGCGTCCTAATTAAATAATTCAAAAAGTTAAATTATGGTTGTTTGCAATGCTAAGGAGGTATGGGACTTGTGGCAATTTTTTAGATGTTAAAAAGGAACCATTATCATAAATTCGTCAAAAGTTTTTTCTAGCATTGATGATAGGAGTTAAAAAACAAATGACTAACGTTGAAGAAAATCAAAAAAGTTACATTGTCTGTGGTAGCAAACCTTGGAACCGTCATATTTTCAATACAAAACTTGTCAAATATCCGGGCAATTGGTTGTTTATTGATTCACCAACACAATTAATCATAGAAGAAATAAAAGAAGTTAATCCTCGTTATATTTTCTTTCTTCATTGGTCGTGGAAAGTGCCTAATGACTTAATCGAAAACCATGAATGTGTCTGCTTTCACATGACGGATGTTCCTTATGGACGTGGAGGAACTCCACTGCAAAACTTAATTGTTCGCGGTCATAGAGAAACAAAGCTTACTGCTTTACGGATGAGTGAAGAATTTGATGCAGGTCCGGTGTATTTGAAGGAACCTCTCTCTTTAGAGGGTAATGCTGAAGAAATTTATATTCGCAGTACCAACTTATCATCTAAGATGATTAAGCGTATGGTTGAAGAAGAACCACAGCCTTTGCCTCAAGAAGGAGAAGTTGTAATATTTAAGCGACGCAAACCAGAAGAAAGTGAAATTAGAGAATTAGCATCGCTCTCAAATTTACATGATTTTATTCGGATGCTAGATGCACAAGGATATCCCAAAGCATTTATTAATTACAAAGACTTTCATTTTGAATTCAGTAGAGCCGCTTTGTACGAGGGGCAAATTATTGCTGATGTCAAAATTACACTTAAAGAGGATAAGGAGCTATGAAGGTTTTAGTTATTGCAGCTCATCCAGATGATGAAGTGTTAGGTTGTGGAGCGACAATAGCTAAACACGCACTTCGTGGAGATGTGGTTCATGTGCTAATTTTAGCAGAAGGCATAACTAGCCGAGACTTGCAACCTGATCGGGAAAAGAGAAACTACGAGTTATCAGCATTAGCAGAAGTTCCTCGTGAGGCAGCTAAAATTTTAGGCGCAGCATCTGTGGAACTGCATAATTTCCCAGATAACCGTCTTGATAGTTGCAATTTGTTAGATATTGTTAAAGTAGTAGAGCAGGCTATTGACAAACATCAACCAGAAATTATTTATACTCATCACAGAGGCGATCTTAATATCGATCATTGCTACGTTCATCAAGCAGTAGTTACTGCCACAAGACCTTTACCTAACAGAAGTGTCAAAACTTTATTGTTTTTTGAGATTGCATCCAGCACCGAATGGCAAACACCATATTCTGCACCAATATTTGCACCAAACTGGTTTGTTGATGTTTCAGATACTATAAGTCTGAAGTTAAAAGCATTAGAAGCTTACCAGTCTGAAATGCGGCCATGGCCTCATGCTCGTTCTATTATTGCTCTAGAACATTTAGCTCATTGGCGGGGCGCAACTATTGGAGTAGAAGCGGCAGAAGCATTTATGTTAGGCAGGAATATTACGCATTAAGATCGAGCAAACGTGGCTGCCACAGCGAAGGAAAGAGATTTAAAGAGTCTCTTTACTAACTTCCTTGATAACTGAAGAACTGTTAGTTATACTAAAAACAATATTATATCAAATAAATAACTTTTAATGAAAATACGTTACTATAGCCACGCATCTTTTCAAATTATTAGTGCTTCCGGTAAACGCCTATTGCTAGATCCTTGGTTGTACAATCCAATTTACGCAAATGCCATATGGCAGTTTCCCGAATGTTCAATTCCCTTAAATGAGTATATTAACCAGGATTTTATTTACATTTCTCACGAACATCCAGACCACTTCTGTTTAAAAACTTTGTCCCATTTTGCTCGAAATATCCCTATCATCATCAGAAAATATGGACAAAATAATCCTATTAAGCCTTTATTGATCAAGTCTGGATATTCCCATATTATAGAATTAGAACATGGTCAAACTTTTATCCTCGGAAAAGATTTTTCTGCTACCTTGTTTTGCAATCGCTCAACTACAGACAGCGCTTTAGTGATTTCTGATGAGCGAGCTACAGTTTTTCATCAAAATGATTGTATGCTCTCCGAACAAGATGCTAAATGGATAGGCAATAATTTTGACATAGATTTGGGACTTTTATTTTTTTCCAGCGCAAGTATGTATCCAACTTTTTTTGATATACCTGAAGAACTTAAGCAAAAGGAGACAGTCAGAAGAAATCAATCTGTTTTTGAAAGAACTGCTCGTTATGCAAGTTTTTTGAAAGTATCTCGGATCGTTCCTTGTGCGGGAGATTGTGTGTATTTTCGATGGCCGGAAACTGATAAATTTGCGGGTTGTCTTCCTATAGAGTTTAAAGAGTTTGCCACTAGAAAAGCTGACAATTTTGATGTGTTAACTCCTAATCCTGGGGATGTAATTGACCTAGATGTTGTCTCTCAAGAATTTGTGCCAAGTGTTAGTTCACGTCAAGAATGGATAGAAAAATTAAATAAATTGCGTCAAAGGGAAGATGTTAAAAATATTATTGCACAAATTCAAGAATGGGAAAATCAGTTTTACTTCCAACCAGAACATTTCTTGAATTTGTTTGACTCCTATTGTAAATATGTTAAAGAATGCTTTGGAAGTATCTTTCCAGATCCCGATCTGAAAAAAGGAAGAGAAATCAAGGTTGTTATACAAGCAAAACAAGATAGCAAATGTTGGCAGTATGAGATAGAACTTGATTTTCCCAACTCTTCCTGCAAGATAGAATCAAAAACTTTTACAGAAGAACAAATAGTAAATTTACCTCTAGTTTTTGATGTAGCAGCAAGACATCTGGGTGCAGTGATAGAAGGGGGGTTAACTTTTGACGATCTGAAGGCGGGTTACTTAAGAATTAAACGTCAAGGTGGGTACACAAAGCAAGAAGCAGCATTATGGTATTTTCTTTCTGTATTCTCTAACAGTTTTCTCCCAAGTTACTTAGGTATTGATGGTTATGAAAAATCTTTTAAGAAAAAAATTGCATCTAATGTTCAAGAGAGGCAATAATTAATAAACACAAGGGAAATAAGTATGCACAAATTTGTCTTTAAAAAGGTAAAAACTCCTTTAGGTTACATCCGAGTACAACCTATGCCAACTAAGGAAGAGTTGCAACTATTTTATTCGCAACAATACTATCAAGACGAAGAGTCTCTTAGGCAAACGGGTTACGAACAAAGCTACGATAGAGAAGAAATTGCCTATCGTAATTTACATTCTGATTTGATTATCTATGCTCTTCAAAATTATTGTCCTAATCTAATACCATCCCAAGTTAGCTTTCTAGAGGTTGGTTGTGGTGAAGGATTTTTACTCTCACGCGCTGCTGAAAGAGGTTGGAATGTCCAAGGCATTGATTTTAGTAGTTATGCGATCGCAAGGTTTAACCCAGACATGGCCGAGCGCGTTACTTTTGGAGATGCTTACAAAATCCTAGAAGAGCTATTCAGTTCTGGTAAATCATTCGATTTTTGTGTAATGCAGAATGTACTTGAACACGTCATCGATCCGGAACAACTTTTGCAAAATATCAAAAAAATTATTAAACCTGGTGGCGCAATATTATTTATCGTTCCCAATGACTACAGTCCTCTACAAATGAAAGCTTTAGAATTAGGTTTAATAGAAGAGGAAACTTGGTGGAGTCCGCCAGCTCATTTGAGCTATTTTAATATTGAAAATTGTCAGGAATTTGTCAAATCTTTGGGTTTCAAAGTTATAGATGTTTTTTCTACATTTCCAGTAGATATATTTCTGTTTCATCCAGAATCAAATTACTATAAAAACCGAGAACGAGGAAAAGATGCTCATCGCGCCCGCATCCGCTTAGAACTAATGATGGCAGAAGCAGGTATGGATAAATATTATGCTTTCTGCAAATCTCTAGCAGGGGTGGGTATGGGTCGTAACTTCGGTCTGATTATTGGTACATGAGTTTAACTATTAAATAAGGAGGATAAATTGGCTGATTTTGTAATTGGGAAAATTCCAGTAGGCAATAATGCTGCACCTTTAGTAGTTGCAGAAATTGGTGCTAATCACGATGGAGATGTTAAAAAAGCAGAATTAATGCTCCGTCAAGTGGCAGCAACTGGAGCAAAAGCTGTTAAGTTCCAAACTTATACAGCAGAAGAGTTAGTCGCCGATTCCCAACGATTTATTAATTGGGGGCCGCCTGGTAAAGAACAAAAAGAGCGAATTGGAGAGGTATTTAAACGTCTAACTCTACCCCGCGAAGCTCATGCTGATATATTTCAATTAGCTCGCGAACTAGGTTTAGAAGTATTCTCAACTCCTTTCAGCGAAGATGGGGTAGATTTTTTGATGACGTTAGACGTTCCTTGTTTCAAAGTAGCTGCTTCTGATGTCAATCACTTACCCATGCTACGTCATATTGCTCGAACGGGAAAACCAGTTTTACTATCCCTGGGGAAATGCACACTCTCAGAAGCAGACACTGCTATCACCACCTTATTTGAAAATGGCTGCCAAGAATTGTGCATCATGCACTGCATTTCCCAGTATCCCTCGCCAATGGAAGAAATGAATTTGCGGGTGATTCCAACTTTAGCAACACTTTATCCTGAATGTGTAATCGGGTTTTCCGATCATAGTTTAGGAATTACAGCACCCATAGCTGCTGTTGCTTTAGGTGCGAGAGTCATAGAAAAGCACGTTACCTTAAATCAGGACGATTTCGGACCAGATCATTGGTTTAGTTTGAATATGGAACAACTGCAAGGTTTAGTTAATGGAGTCAATGAAGCTTATGTAGCTTTAGGACATCCCCGCAAGCGGGTAGTTGCTTGCGAAAATCACGAACGGAAAACCTCTGTACGTTCTTTAGTGTTACGCCATCCAGTTACAGCAGGTCATCAGTTGCAACCTGAAGACCTGAAAATTGTCCGCCCTGGTGGCGGAATTACTCCAGAATTTTTGGATGTAGTTGTAGGAATGAAAGTCTCTAGTGATCTGGCAGAAAACACAGTGCTGCAATGGGAGATGTTCAAATGAAGAAAGTTGTCGCGGGAATTCAAGCTCGTATGGGTTCCACTCGTCTTCCTGGCAAGTCTTTGATGCCTATTTGTAGCAAACCTTTGATTCACTGGGTAATAGATCGGGTCAAAAAAGCAAGTAAAATAGATGAAGTTTGGATTTTAACTACAACTAATTCGGAAGATGATGCACTGGTAGCATCTGTGGAGAGCAAAGTTGGGGTTGTGCGTGGATATTCTCAGGATGTTCGTTCCCGCTACAACCAGTTGATAGAAAAAACAGGAGCGTTTCTAGTTGTACGAGTTACTGGAGATTGTCCTTTGGTAGATGGTGCTTTACTAGATGCAGTGGTAGAGCTAAACCGTCAAGATGGTGCAGAATACAGTAATATTCAAGGTCAACCGTATTATGAAACTGCCTATCCAAACGGGTTTAATGCAGAGGTATTTAGCATCGAAGCTTTTAAAAGAATGTTTTTATTGGGAAATACCGATGAAGATCGAGAACACGTTACTCCAACAGTGGATAAATTTCCTGAAAAATTTAAAATTTCTCGCCTTGCTCCCCCGATAGAATTATCGCGCAAACATTGGAAACTGAGTGTAGATACTGCTGAAGAATTGCAACGAGTTCGCTTAATTGCGGAAGCTCTTGGTGAAATGGCAGAATATGCTAGTGTCAAGGATATTGTGGCAGTTCTTGACGCACATTCCGAATGGCAAAATTTTAACTAGAGGCTAAAATGAAGTTTTCAGTAGTAATTCAAGCAGCAGGTGGTGGTAGTATTGGAGTGGGTCACTTATCTCGAACTGCAACTTTGGCAAGTGCTTTGATTGATACGGGTTGTTGGGATAGAGTCGTATTACTGTGGGAAGCAAGTCCCGAATTAGCTGCTCATTTTCGCCCTTCTGAGTGTGAAGTGGTTTTAGTTTCCGATGGGACTTCTGCAATTAGAGAGCGATCGCGTCTCTGTGACTCCCAAGGAATCTCTGTTTTGGTAACCGATCTCTTAAATTTACAATCTGAGGATATAGCGGAGGCAAAAAATCAAGGATACCGAGTTATTGTTCATCTGAATGACAGCGGTAAAGGTCGTTTTGCTGCCGATATGGTAGTCGATGGAGATGCTTTTAAGTCTGAAAAAGATTTGCCAGAGTCTTTTGAGGGAGTAGGATTAGTTGGTGCTGATTATCGAATTATTCGTCAGTCAGTCTTGCGATTACGTCCTGCTCAACCTTGGCGCAAGAATAAAGTCGAGCAAGTTCTGATTACTCTTGGAGGGTCAGATCCAGGAAATCTCAGTATTAAGCTACTCCAAAATCTGGCTCGTGCAAAACTAGAGCCATCTTTTTCTGTGACTGTTGTTATTGGACCAGCTTTTAATCCATTACAGATTGATGAATTGAGGCTCATCAGCGATCGCAAGGGATGGATCAACTTAGTTCAATCACCTAGCTGTTTGGCACAGTTTATGTTAGAATGCGATTTAATCGTTACTCTTGGAGGAATAACTTCATACGAGGCGATGTGTTTGGGAAGACCTTGTGCAGCAATTACTTGGGATTCAATGAAGTATTATGTAGAAAAACTAGATTCAATCGAACTTATAGCGAATTTAGGAATAATTGACAATGCAGCAAATCAACTAATTAAACTGACTGAAAGTCAAGATTTGTTGTGTAAGATAGCTTATAGTGGATGGAAAAAAGTAGATGGTAGAGGTGCCGATCGGATTGCTATTGAAATCAATCGATTTATCAACAAAAATTGCTTAACCCGATCAACCCAAAAACTGTTTTATTGATGAGTTGAAAAATGAAATAAAGATGAACTATTAATAATGAAAAATCTAGCTAATTTGGTAGGCAAACTCAAAACTCTTTATTCTCAAAATATTAATCTGATTGAATATCTGAATAATCGAAAAGATTGCGATTATTTAAGTCGGCAAGATAAAATTTGCTTATCCTATGATATTCAAGCAGGTTCTTATACCAAAGGTTACAACAATTCCCAGTTTATTAGAGAAATAAATAGTCAATCAGGAAAAAAAATCGCCAAGCTTTTAGAAGAAATATCGCCCAGTACAGTTTTAGATGCTGGTACGGGAGAAGCAACAAGTTTGGCTGATGTACTTTTAAACACCAAAGACAAAAATATAAAATTTGCTGCTTTTGATATTTCTATAAGCAGGCTTTTGTATGCTAAATTGTTTTTGGAAGGTAAAAACTTGTCAATACCTCATCTATTTACCTCTGATTTAACTCAAATATCCCTGGCAGAAAACTCTGTAGATTTAATTATGACTCGCCACGCTATTGAACCCAATGGAGGGATGGAGGATGTTATATGTCAAGAACTCTATAGAGTAACTAGAAAATATGTTTTACTGATAGAACCATCTTGGGAGTTTGGTAGTGATGAACAAAGAGAAAGAATGGTTCATCATGGTTACATTAAAGATTTACCAGGTGCTTTGGAACGAACTGGATTTAAAATACTTAACCATGAACCTTGGGATAAAAATCTTAACCCAAATCCATTAAATATTGCGGCTTTAATCCTAGCTAAAAAATCAACTACTACCGCTACTCAAGACGCTGATTTTCCGGATTTTAAATTTGCTTATCCATCAAGCAATTTTTTACTAAAAAATGTGGAAGATGGATTTTACTGTCAAGAAATGGGGGTGTTATTTCCAGTAGTTCAAAATATAGCTTGTTTGCTCAAAAATCAAGCTTTGCTGGTTACTAGATATCTGGAAATTACTGAAAATAATGAACAACTCTAAAATTGTAATATACTTAATTATATAGAGTAAGCAAATTTAATTGAGTAAAGTCAATATTTACGTAATTCAATTTTTATGTCAAAAACAGTTAGATTAATCGTTATCCAAGGCACCAATCAATTACTAGATGTTTTAGCAGTTCTTCGCTATCAAAAAGCATCGGGAGAATATCCAGAAAATTGCGAAGATATTTTATTGATGGGAGGATATACAGAAAACCAACAAATGACTAATGTTTGTTTGCAAATATCTCAAATTTGGGATTTTGCAAACAGAATAATATTGCATGGTTATGAAAAATTTTGCTTAGATAATAACTTTGATTTTGATGATGCAGCTAATTTATTAAAAAAAATCGTAAATCATCAGGATGTTGATGTAATCTATACTCTGAGAAATTGGCATTTTATCAATGAAATATTTTTCTATACATATCCTAATGCTCGTAAAACTTGTTATGGAGAATTAGGTAGATTAGATATAAGTGCTACCAAATTTAGTAGCAATTATGGTGTCAGACCATTTAATCCTTCTGGGCAGTTTATAGAAGTAGATGATGCTTATTTATTCTTAGTACCTATAAATGTGGAAAATGCTTTTAGTAAGTGTCAGGTAAAAATGTTTGATGCTGAATTTTATCGCTCGGTAGTTTATGACGGAGCAAGACAAATTAAGGGACTTAGTGAATATTGTGCAACAATTGCTGAACAAAATTCTATAACTTTTGCTTTAACATCTTATGAAACTGAAGCAGGATTTATGAGGAAAGTAGATGATGAAATAGAGTGTTATTTATCCTTAATTCTTCAACATACTCAACCCGAGGAAAATATTCTCATCAAGGGGCATCCTAGACAAAGACATAATCAGTCAAATATTTTAGTTAAGGAGTTATACAATGCAGGTCGTAATGCTACTTTTGTTCCTGACTTTTTTAGTAGAGTTTTGATAGAACTATTTGTACCTTTTTTATCATTAAATAAAGTTATAAGTCCTGCTTCTTCTGGCTGTATTTCTCTTGCATATTTATCTGATTGTGAGTTGATTATTGGATTGGGAAAAAATCTAGCAAGTAAATATTTATATTCGCGACATCCTTTGCATAAAAGAAGACCTTTTGGTGATTATTTGAGAGCACTAACAGCTACTAAAGCTAGAAAAAAAGATTTTGAAACTTTACAATACAATGATATAGATCAACAATTTCATCAAAATTCTGAGCAGCTAATTACAAATTTTATTAATAATAATAAGTCAGGGTTAATAGTTAATGATAGTCAACGGTATGTTTTGCTTTCAGGTAGAGAGATTGAGTTGCAAAAACAACTAGAAAACATCTCTGTCAATCAATCTCAGTTTACAAATCAATTATGCAACTTTTTAGAGCAGTACAAGGGAGAAGATTCAGAGGAATATATTATAACAAAATTGCGTGAAGCGAGAAAAGAGATAGTTGATTTTTTGCTGAATATTCCTGATGAATTACTGGAAGATGTATATTTAAGTAATTTTGCTACTGCATATAAAATTTTGCGAAAATCAAATTTTATAGATATCTCTAATACAGAGTCAGAAAAAATTTTTGTAGATGAATTGAGCGCGGAAATTACTACAGAATGGGAAGGAATAAAGGGGATTAAATGTATATTAGCTATAATGTTGTACCGTTATTCTCACGAATTACCTCTACCATACAATATTACTCATATTCCTGAATGGTTCCTAACTGATTATCTCAAGTTTATTCTCAAAATTCCTAAGTGTTTTCTAGAGATAGGAGATGTAGAAAAATATTACCAATATCTCCAAAACTGGATTAGTTATATTCATCGTAATGTAACGAGCAATTCAGGTGCTAAGAGATGGCAGAAAGTTGCCACAATATTTACTAAATCGGTAGTCTTTATACCTCTATATTTTCAAAGTATAACTCTTAAAGAACTTTGCCAAAAAAGAGCTGAAATAATAGAAGTTTATTTAAAAAATTGTCGAGGTCAAGAAATTGATTATGAATTTTCTATGGGAGGATCGAAGCAAAGTAAAATTCGAGTAGGAATTTTGGCTTGGTACTTTACACCAAAATCTGAAACTTTTGCTACTTTGCCTATATATAAATATCTGAACAGAGATAAATTTCAGATAATTCTCTTCAGTTTAGAAACAATTAATCATCGCATAGAACGGTATTGTGCAGGTCATGCAGATGGCATGATTCAATTACCAGATAATCTGTCGGAACAAGTAGAAAAAATTCGGCAAGCTGAACTAGACATTTTATTCATTTCTACTAATGTAACGGCAGCAACTAATCCAGTAACTTTACTAGCATTACATCGACTTGCCAGAATACAAATAGTAGATGCAAATTCTCCTGTAACAACAGGAATGCGTCATATTGATTACTACATATCTAGCAAGTTATCGGAACCAAAAAATAATGCCGAGCAACATTATACTGAAACACTAATTAAATTAGATTCCCCTCCTCAATGTTTTGATTTTGGCACTGAAGAAAAAATCTTACCTACAATTAAAATCAATCGTGAAAATTTTGGTATTGATGAAAATTCAGTAGTTTATATTTCAGGTGCTAATTATTACAAAATTATTCCAGAAGTAGAAGCAACTTGGGCGAAAATAATTGCTAATGTTCCTAATTCTATATTGGTGCTTTATCCTTTTAATCCAAATTGGTCTCCCTCTTATCCAGTTAATATTTTTAGGAGACGAATAACAAGCACTTTTGCTAAACATAATATTAGAGAAGAAAGATTAATAATTCTTGAAGCTGCACCAAATCGAGCTGATGTTCAAGAACGTTTAAAAATAGCTGATATTTATCTAGATTCTTATCCTTATTCTGGTATGACTTCTTTGATTGATCCATTGCAAGTGGGTTTACCAATAGTTGCACTGGAAGGCGAATATTCTCGTTCTCAGAAGGGAGCTTCTCTGTTGCGAGAACTTCAAATAACCGATCTAATTACTAATAATGAAGAGGATTATATTCAATTAGCTATTAATCTGGGTAAAAACCGGGAATTTAGAGAAGAAAAATGTGTTCAAATTCAGCAAAAAATGGGAAGTAAACATAGATTTATTGATTCTCGTACTTTCTCTGAGGAAATATCTCATCTATTTCAAAGACTCTTTCAAAATCATTTATTAGATACTCTGAGAAAAAGTTTGCGGTTGAGAGATATTAATCTGATTATTTTTCCAGATTGGAATCAGTCAGAGGATTTACTTTACCAAGATTTAGCAAATGTTATTAGAGCAAGTGGAAATCACCCCGATAAAAGTCAAATGACTTTGCTGATAGATATTAATAATATAGATGAGGAGGATGCAGATATGGCAATATCTAGCGTGGTAATGAATTTAATGATGGAGGAAGAATTAGAGGTAGATGAGGGACCAGAAATTGTTTTAGTTACTGAGTTGAGTCAAATACAGTGGTCAACTTTAATGCCTCACTTGCAGGGTAGGATTAAATTGGATAATGAGAATGAGGAAGTGATAACTCAACTCAAAGTAGAAAATATTCCTGTAATTGAACTAGATCGCTTGCTAGAAAAAATCCATAGTTCTCAGACTAAAGAATAGCAGGTTAATTGGGCAAAGTATATAAATTAAAAGCTCACATAGATTCCGATGGGATATTAAAAGTGCAAATACCACTGGAATCTCTTTTACTTTATGCGCCTTTCGTATTATAATAGTACCCTTCTCTGGTTTCTGCCAGAGGTACTGATAAGTAATAACTGATAAGTGAAATGACAACGACTATACCAGAACTACCAACGAAATATGACCCTTTTACCACGGAAGCTAAGTGGCAAAAGTATTGGGAAGAAAATAATACTTTCAAAGCAGATCCTAACCAATTAGGCAACCCCTACTGTATCGTCATTCCCCCGCCAAATGTTACAGGTAGTCTCCATGCAGGCCACGCTTTCAATAATTCTCTCATTGATACCCTAATCCGTTACCATCGGATGCGTGGCGACAACACTCTGTATCTGCCAGGTACTGATCATGCTAGTATTGCTGTTCAAACTATTCTGGAACGAAAACTTAAAGAAGAGGGGAAAACTCGTTACGATATTGGGCGGGAAAAATTCTTGGAACGTGCTTGGGAATGGAAAGCGGAGTCTGGTGGCACTATTGTTAATCAACTGCGTCGCCTGGGAGTTTCTACAGACTGGACACGGGAACGTTTTACCCTGGATGAAGGTTTATCAAAAGCTGTCATCGAAGCATTCATGCGTCTCTACGAACAGGGTCTCATCTATCGCGGTAATTATTTGGTTAACTGGTGTCCTGCTAGTCAGTCTGCTGTTTCTGACGTGGAAGTAGAAAAAAAAGAAGTTCAGGGCAACCTCTGGCATTTTCGTTATCCCCTCACTGATGGTAGTGGTTATGTGGAAGTTGCTACTACTCGCCCGGAAACAATGTTGGGGGATACTGGTGTCGCTGTTAACCCCAATGACGATCGCTACAAAAATCTGATTGGCAAAACTCTGACTCTACCAATAATGGAACGGGAAATACCTATTGTTGCTGATGAGTTGGTTGATCCTGAGTTTGGTACTGGTTGTGTGAAAGTGACTCCTGCTCACGATCCTAATGATTTTGAAATGGGTAAGCGTCACAATTTGCCATTCATTAATATTATGAATAAGGATGGCAGTTTGAATGAAAATGCTGGGGAGTTTGTCGGGCAAGATCGTTTTGAGGCACGGAAAAATGTTGTCAAACGGTTAAAAGAAGAGGGCGTTTTAGTCAAAATAGAAGAATATAGTCATAGTGTTCCCTATAGCGATCGCGGCAAAGTACCTGTTGAACCTCTGCTTTCAACTCAGTGGTTTGTCAAAATTGAACCTTTGGCAGAGAAAACATTGGAATTATTGGATCAACACAACGAACCGAAATTTGTTCCGGAACGTTGGACGAAAGTTTATCGCGACTGGTTGGTAAAAATTCAAGACTGGTGTATTTCTCGGCAACTGTGGTGGGGTCATCAAATTCCGGCGTGGTATGCTGTCAGCGAAACTAATGGAGAAATTGTCGATAATACTCCTTTTGTTGTTGCTCGCTCGGAGGCGGAAGCATTGGAGCAAGCAAAGGCAAAATTTGGCGATGATGTGAAAATTCAACAAGATCCAGATGTGCTTGATACTTGGTTTTCATCTGGTTTATGGCCGTTTTCCACATTGGGTTGGCCGGAAAATACTCCCGACTTAGCAAAATATTATCCTACTAGCACTCTTTCTACTGGTTTTGATATCATCTTTTTCTGGGTTGCTAGAATGACAATGATGGGAGTACATTTGACTGGAAAAATGCCGTTTGAAACTGTTTATATTCACGGTTTAATGTTAGATGAAAATGGTAAAAAGCAATCTAAATCTACTGGTAATGGTATTAACCCTTTGTTGTTAATTGAAAAGTATGGAACTGATGCTTTGCGTTATACTTTGATGCGAGAAACTGCTGGAGCAGGACAAGATGTGAGGATGGATTATAATCGGGAAACTGATGAGTCGGCATCGGTAGAAGCTTCTCGAAATTTTACTAATAAAATTTGGAATGCTGCCCGATTTGTAATGATGAAATTAGAGGGTAAAACTCCTCAAGAATTAGGTGAACCAGAGGCGGATAAATTAGAGTTAGTTGACCGTTGGATTTTGTCTCGTTTCTATCGGACTGTGCAGCAAACTTGCGATTATTTAGATAGTTATGGTTTGGGAGAAGCTGCAAAGGGTATTTATGAATTTATTTGGGGAGATTTTTGTGATTGGTATCTGGAATTAGTTAAGTCTCGTTTGCAGGGTGAGGATGAAAATTCTAAGTTAGTAGCACAGCAAACTTTGGCTTATGTTTTGGATGGAATTTTGAGATTATTACATCCTTTTATGCCTCATATTACTGAGGAGATTTGGCATACTTTGAATCAGGTTGGAGAAGAAAAATGTTTGGCTTTGGAGTCTTATCCAAAGTTGGATAAGTCTTTAATTAATTCCGATTTAGAAGGGGAGTTTGAGTTATTAATTGGAGTAATTCGGACACTGAGAAATTTACGTTCAGAGGTTGATATTAAACCAAAGGTAAAAATTACGGCAATTTTGCAGAGTGAGAATGAAAAAGAACGGGAAATTTTGAAAAAAGGAGAGAATTATATTCAGGATTTAGTTAAGATTGAAAAGTTGGATATTACTTCTAAACTTGATGAAAAAATCGGTCAAACTATTGCTGGTGTTACTGGGACTGTACAAGTTTTAATTTCATTATCAGGAGTAGTAGATATTGAAGCTTTATCAGCTCGACTAGAGAAGAAATTAGGGAAGTTGGAAAAAGAAATTTTATCTACTTCTAAAAGGTTAAGTAAACCTGGTTTTGTGGAGAAGGCAGACCCTAAATTTGTTGAGGAAACTAGAAATAATTTGGCAGAGGCAGAAAAGCAGGCAGAAATTTTGCGCGATCGCCTGAATAATTTAAAGTCTAATTAAAAACATATAGGACTTACGCAAAGAAACCCGGTTTCTACGAGAAACCGGGTTTCTGGGTTTAAAAAAGAGAACTAAATAAATTGTCTAGACTTACCGAAACAATTAAACAATTAAACAATTAAATAATTATTAATAAACCACATCGTCATAACAAAAACCCTGTAGGGGCGAATCGCGATTCGCCCCTACAGTGTGGTCTACCCAAATGAAAACCGCTGTAAAGTTGTTGAAGATCGACAAAGTGGAAAAATACTTTTTTTTTAAGATTCTACTATTGACAATATTACATATTGATGAGGTAAACCTAACGATCCCCATAGCGATCATAATTTATATAATGGCACTCAATCTTACACCATCCCGATAATTAAATTTGTCGAAGATCGACAATGTGAAAAAGTTGTTTTGTCGATGCCAGGAAAATTGAAGCTGAATATATTGCTATGAGTGCTTTTCAGCCTTGTCAATAAAAGTTGTCGATCTTCGACAACATTTTTCTCTATTCCTACCCTATGATTAAAAATGACAAAGAAAAGAACAATTCTTTGATTTACATAACTTTCGCAGAACTATCCTATTTCGCAGGGAAAAGTAGCATTTTCCCTCTGGAGATAGGGTATTATTTCAGAATTTGCGTAAGTCTTATACAGGACTTACGCAAAATACGAAATTATACACCACTTGTAGGGGCGAATGGCATTCGCCCTTACTATATATAGTGGTTCTGCTATATAGTGGTTCTGCGTAAGTCTTATATAAAGTCCGGATAATTATCTCCTCCAGGGAGGGGTTAGGGGTGGGTTGACTCCTGACTTCCCTTCCAGGGAGCGAGATCGGTTATTTACTATTCAACCGGACATAATTTAGTTATGAAATTATTCAATATTCATCCCAACGGAGTCTTCAAAATGAAAAACCAAGATGGCCGATTGAGTAGTTCCTTAAAACTCGACGATCGCCTCCCAAAAGCTACGGGAGAGGGTATGTTAGTGGCGATCGCTCCCGATGTCGAAGCAATATCTACATTAGAGGTGGGAGTTCGTGCCGGCGCAAAGGTGCTAGTTCTCAATCCGCAACGAGATAGCATCGCTCAAATTACCGAGGCTATAGTCAAGAGTAAGATTTCTAGCTTGCATCTAGTCGGTCACGGCGTTCCCGGAAGTATCTCTTTAGGTGGGACCGTGAGGATGATAATGTTACTAATACCGGAGACAACTTCAAGCGGGTTAATATGCTGGCGTTGGCTCAAGAGATTGATGTTAACGAAGCTCCAGTAGTTAGCAATCCCATCCCTGATTCTTCGGCACGGAATTTTTCCGATTTTACTTTTGCTAAGAATACTTTCACTGACCCAGACCCGGGCGATCGGCTGACTTACTCGGTAAGGGTGTTGAATGGGCGGACTCAACAGGAAGGTGCGCAGCGTGCGGTTCCTCGCGGAAACCTACCAGCTTGGCTGACTTTCGATCCGGAAAAGCGTACTTTTGATGTCAAAGGAAATAAGCCGAACTGGTTCAAATTAAATCTCGAAGTGAAAGCAGAGGATGAGTTTGGCGAAACAGTGACAGATACTTTTGAGCTAGAGCGAGGCATCTTGAATCGTCCTCCAGTGGTGACAAGTCCTCTGAGGCGACAGCGTAATACTTCGGCAAAGAACTTTTCCGATTTTACTTTTGCTCAGAACACTTTCACTGACCCAGACCCGGGCGATAGCCTGACTTACTCGGTAAAAGTGTTGAATGGGGAGAGTCAGCGGAACAATGTCAAGCGTGCGGTTCCAGCCGGAAAACTACCAGCCTGGCTTACTTTCGATCCAGCAAGCCGTACTTTTGATGTCAAAGGAAATGACCCTAACTGGTTCAAATTAAATCTCCAAGTAGAAGCACGGGATCTGTTTGGCGAGACTGTTAAAGACACTTTCCAGCTAGAGCGTGGCAACTTAATTAACCGTATTAACCGTCCGCCACAATATACTGGGACTCACCTGTACACTCAAGGACGTAACTGGACTGCAAACCCTGCGTTGCGCCGAACTTTGAAGTTTACCTTTGATAAGAATACCTTTACCGATCCAGATCCGGGCGACGTCCTGACTTATAAAGCCGAGTCGTTGCGTGGTGGTTCTCGCGGTGTACCCACAGCTTTAGTGAACACAATTAAGTTCAACCCCAACACTCGTACTTTTACTATCGATCCCTCGCTGACTGGGGACAACTGGATTAAAGTGACGGCAACTGACAGGTTTGGGGCGAGTGTTAGTGGCAAGTTCCACATCTACAAGAACCGTCACGGCATCGGCATCGACAACTACATCGAAGGCGGCACCGCATTCTTCGACGCCAATAAAAACGGCATACTCGACGACGGCGAGCCATCGGACACCACCAACGAAAAAGGCGAGTTCGAGCTTGATATCGACTACGAAATCTTCGACACCAACGAAAATGGCCAATTCGACCCCGAAGAAGGTCGCATCGTCATCATCGGTGGTACCGACACTGCCACCGGTTTGCCCCTGGAAACCCCCATCTATTCCACCCCAGATTCCACGGTCGTCACCATGTTAACTAGCGTGGCAGCGGACTTGGTGGAACAAGGACTCACGGTGCAACAGGCGCAAAACCGAGTCAAAAACGCCTTTTCCCTGCCATCGGAAGTTGACCTCGCCACCCTCGACCCCGTTGCTGCCACCGAGGCCAACGAACCAGGGGCTACCGAAGTCTTCAGCAGCATGATTCAGGTGCAAAACACCGTCACCCAAATCGCTCACTTGCTTGATGGAGCATCTTCTGCGGATATCGACGAACTCTCTGGGGCAGCAATAAAAGCCATTGCCAACCAAGTCAAAGAAGGGGGCAACCTGAATTTATCCGCACCCGAACCCATAGAAGGGTTAATTAACGATGCAACCAATGCAGCGAAAGCGATCGACCCGGAAATTAAGGTTAACTTAGTATCCGACGTAGCCGCTGAAGTAGCCGATGTCGTAGCCGAAAGCAACGACCGCATCGACAATGCCGCATCCAGCAACGTCGGTGCCGACATCAGCAAAGAAGTTGCCAAAGTCCAAACTATCACCATGGGCGAAACCAGCGACGACCTGGAGGAACTTACCGCAGGCACAAAAGAGATAGAACAAGTCGTCGCCGAAAACACCGGTTCTGCTTTAGACGACCAGATCGAATCCGGTATCGGTGAGGATATCGAAGTCACCCCCGGGGAAGAGATAGAAGGCACTCGCCGTCGGGATACTTTGACCGGCACCGATGGGGACGATACGATTACCGGTTTGCAAGGTCGGGATATTTTGACTGGGGGCGAAGGTAGCGATCGCTTCGTTTACAACAGTTTGTTAGATGCGGGCGATCGGATAACCGACTTCGATCCCGGCAGCGATCAAATTATCCTTACCGAACTGCTGGATGCCATCGGTTACGAAGGAGACAACGCGCTCGCCGACGAGTACATCAAATTCGCCTCCCGGGGTGGAACCACCACCATTTCCATCGACCCCGACGGTCCCGATGGCAGCGGTCGTGCCCGCACCTTTATCGCCGTGGAAGGCGTTTCCGAAGAAGCATTGAACGACCCCAGCAATTTCGGATTTTAAGCAATAACTAACTGTATAACTGTGGAACAGGTAACAGGCAAGATGCCTGTTCCACAGTACGGAGATCCATTCCCCCTCTTCCTCCCCCCTTTTCAAGGGGGGCCGGGGGGGATCGACACAATTCATTCAGCACAACAAAAAAAACATGACTAACAAATTGCAAAAACTCGGAATTTGCGCTGCTACTTTTGCCCTTGCTTGCGGTGTAATTAATGTTAATAAAGCCCAAGCCCAATTCCGGTTAGACGTTCAAGAACCTACTACCACAAATTACGATTTCGATTTAACTATCGACGCCGGTCCTTTATTGGATCAAACCTTTGACGGTTCCTTCAGTTATAAAGACTCGAAAGTCACCGGAGTCGGCGAAGAATATATCGAACTCGATGACTTTGAATTTGACTTTTTGGGAACCAAATACACCTCCGAAACCCATGACGATTTATTCCCAGAAGTCCTGTTATTCGACGGCGAATTTTTAGGGTTGAGTTTGGCAAACGATACCTTTTCTTTTAACCCCGGTTTCTTTGAGGTAGAAGAATCCTTTTTCTCCTACAATATCGGCGATGTAGAAGGTACCGGAGAATTTAATTATTCTCGGCGCGATCCCGTTGCTGGTGGCGACGATGATAATCACAAGTCAACTCCAGAACCTAATACTATTATTGGATTGGGAATTTTGGGCGGCAGTTTGTTGTTGAAAAAAGTTAAATCCAAGAAGTAAATCTAATCTTGTCATTGCGAGGGGGGGTGGGTAAGAGTTAAATTATTGGTTGAGTCATTATGCCCCCCCAAGGAGTAATGAGTTAGGAGTAAGGAGTAATGAGTTAGGAGTAAGGAGTCAAAGGCTAGTTAATAATGAATACAAATCTTCCCGGACTGCCCCCCGATGATTACAACTGTGGTCTATCCTGCATGAAAACTGCTATAAGGGCGCGGACATTTCTAAATCCTGTTTGCTCCGCATGACCTAGGAAAAGCCTTTAAAAGTCTGCTGTTAAGTGTTAAGTGTCAGGACTTACGCAGAACCACCATATCTAGTAGGGGCGAATGGCATTCGCCCTCTACAGATAGCGTATTGTTTAAGAATTTGCGTAAGTCCTGGTGTTAAGTGTTCCCTAGCGCGTAGGGTTATACTTGTGACGTGAGGTCATTGATTTGAAAAGCGCTGTAAGCATTAAGAGCTATGAGATTGCTTCGGCTGGTTCAACGCTTTTCCCAAAAACTTAACTGCAAAATCCAACCGCCTCGCTGCGGACAACGGAAAGATTTTGGAAAAACAAGAAATCCGGTTTTTTGGAAAAACCGGGTTTCTCAAATCCAATAATTTTATTAAGGACAAAAAACATGAAAACAACCATCGCAAAAATAGGAGCTTTTACTACCAGTTACGCCCTACTTTTTTGCATAACAAATGCTGCCAATGCCGCTACGATGAGATACGATTTGGACTATCGATTGGAAAGCGGTGAAACCAGCACCGGTTTTTTTAGTTACGACGATACTTCTGGGATAGTCGATGAAGATTGGACGCGCTATGAAGTGACCGACGGTTCCTTTTTAGACTGGGATATTTTGGGAGAAGACTTCTGGTTTTGGGCAGCCAACGAAGACGGAGTTAATGGAGTTTTAGCTGGAGAAGCGATCGCCTTTTCTAATTCCTATTGGGAAAGCGAGGAAGTCTTGCAGGCAGTCCTTCCCGGAGCTGAGGCTAAAAATGTTGGTTGGTCTGGGGAAATTCTCAGTCGCGAGTTTCGGGAAATTTCAGAGAACGAAGTTAAGAAAAAAGTGCCAGAACCGGGAATGTTAATTGGTTTGTTTTCTCTTCCTTTCTGGGGATGGATCGTGAAAAAGAAACAATCAATGTAGGGGCAAATCAATAATGAAGTAAGGTGCGCGTTGCGCACCTTACAAATTTTAGTTTTTAGTAATTGCTAAAAAACTCCAATTATATCATGTTCGGTTGAATACTTACACTTAGGAGGAAGGAAGGCAGAAGGCAGAAGGCAGAAGGCAGAAGGAAAAGAAAGGTTGAAAGGGAAAAGATTTTTTTATAAGTGATTATCCGAACATGATATTACTGCCCAAGTTAGCAAAAGCAGACTGTTTTGACATACTCCCGACGTTGCCCTTACGGGAAAAATAGGGATTCTTCAGCTAAAGTCAAATTACAGGCAGAAAGAAGAAGGGGGAAGGAAAAAGGGAGAAGGAAAAAGGGAGAAGGAAAAACCTTAAATATAGTAGATATTTCCTCATAAAAAAGCGTAGAAACCGGGTTTGTTTTAATTCCCCATCATACTAACATCTATCTCCCACAAACCCGGTTTCTCATAACACTTTAGGGAATAGGATGAAAAAACCTATTCCCTATTCCCTATTCCCTATTCCCTAATTAGATGGAATCACTAAGAGTAGTGAACCGACTTGCTATTTGCTCTGAGGTTGCAGATATATTTTCTAAAGTGACTAAAAGTTGGTCATTCCAGAAGATTGAAATATTGCTATCAACAGTCTCAATAGTCAAACTTTGTGGATTGATAGGTAGTCCATTACCCGATACCAGGAAGTCTTCATTAATATCGAAGTCAGTAATAATATCCGCTCCTTCGTCTCCTTCCTCAAGTTCAAGGAAGAAGCGATCGCTACCACTACCTCCAGACAAAGTATCATCACCTTCCCCTCCATACAAGAAGTCGTCACCTCCGTCTCCAATGAGAGAGTCATTTCCTAAGAAACCAAACAAGGTATCATTATCCTCACCTCCAGACAAAGTATCATTACCTTCCTCTCCATACAATGTATCCTGACCTTGGTTACCAAACATTAGGTCGTCTCCTATACCACCATATAACACGTCTCGGTGCTCTTCTGTTCCCAATGGTGCCACAAGTTCGGGGTTGTCACCATACATTGTATCATTACCTTCACAACCACATAGGGTATCATTGCCTTGATCCCCAAACATCAGGTCGTCTCCTAACCGACCATACATTAAGTCATCATCTTTACCACCTCGTTCAGTATCATCGCCTTCACCACCAATAATAGTGTCATTAGCATGATTACCACTGAGGAAGTCATTTCCGGCACCACCTTCAATGAAGTCTTCTCCGAATACATCAGGATCAATAACACTATTGTTGCCACCAAAAATACTGTCATCTCCCTCTTGACCTAAAAGAGTATCGTCTCCTTCGTCACCAAGGATTAAATCATTATCCTTACCACCTAAGATGAAATCGTTTTCTTCACCTCCGTTCAGTATATCGTCTCCACGACTACCTTCTATAATATCGTTACCGAGACCACCATGAACAGTATCTGCTCCAATTTCCTCTTCTGATGCACTTGAATTAGGGTCGCCAACAATTTCGTCATCCCCATCTTCTCCGAAGATCATATCGTCGCCTTGTTGTCCGAAGACAATATCATCACCTTTACCTGCATAGATTATATCCTCATCCTTACCGCCCAGAAGCATGTCATGGTGGCGGTTCCCATATAGGGTGTCGTTACCCCTGCTACCGTTTATCGTATCACTGCCTGTGATATCTAGGTCATTGCCCTCAGTACCACCAAATAAGATATCGTTACCTTGATCGCCTAATAGAATATCGCTGCCGAGGTCACCATACATTTCATCGTCATCCTTACCTCCACGAGCTATATCGCGACCTGATCCAGCTCTGATATTGTCATTTTGTTCTTTACCATTAATAAAGTCATTATTACCATTACCCTCTATTGTGTCTTCACCCAGACCACCAAACATGATGTCAGTATTTTGAGAACCTTCTATAAAATCGTTACCTCCCAATCCATCAATTGCTACTTCACCTACCGCTACTTCAGCTATTTGAGATGCTTGTCGAATGAAGCTACTACTTTGAATAATTTCGCTCTCTTGTGTACCAAATAAAAGCTCGTCAAACCGAGTATTAAGAACTATAGAAGGTACAACAGGTAAATCTACAAGTTCTATGGTTGGAGGTGGAGGACAAGAAAGGTGATCATCTATTTGAGAGTCTTCTATAATTCCTGAATCTGGAGTTGGAGCTGGAGTTGGCGCTGGATCTGGCGCTGGATCTGGCGCTGGATTTGGTGCTGGATTTGGTGCTGGATTTGGTGCTGGAGTTTGGTTAGAAGCTACTTCTACAGAAATCTCAGCTGGTTCTAAGGCATTGCCGTCGGTGTCATTAGCAACATAAGGAATGGAAACTGTGCCCTCAAAACCGTCCACTGGGGTAAAGGTGACATTGCCTTCGTCGTCTACGCTAAACGCGCCTTCACCAGGGACTGTAATGTTGTTCTGTATTTCTGGTGTGCTGGTGTTCAGGTCGATGGTAGTAGCATCAATACCTACATCGTTGCCGATGATGCTGAATGTAACTGGGGTGTTAGGGGTGGTAGTTGCTGTGTCATCTGTTAATACAGGTGTGGGAGCTACTTCTACAGAAATCTCAGCTGGTTCTAAGGGGTTGCCGTCGGTGTCATTAGCAACATAAGGAATTGAAACTGTGCCCTCAAAACCGTCCACTGGGGTAAAGGTGACGTTGCCTTCATTGTCTACAGTAAACGCGCCTTCACCAGGGACTGTGATGTTGTTCTGTATTTCTGGTGTGCTGGTGTTCAGGTCGATGCTAGTAGCATCAATACCTACATCGTTGCCAATAATGCTGAATGTAACTGGGGTGTTGGGGGTGGTGGTTACTGTGTCATCTGTTAATACAGGTGTGGGAGCCACATTTACAGAAATGTTGGCTGCTGACAAGGGGTTGCCGTTGGTATCATTACCAACATAAGGAATAGATGCCTCACCCACAAAACCGTCCACTGGTGTAAAGGTGACATTGCCTTCATCATCTACGCTAAATGTACCTTGGTCTGGTACGGTGATGGTATTCTGTATTCCTTGTGTTTCTGGATCAAGGTCAATGGTAGTAGGGTCGATGAGAGCATCATTTTCGGTGATATTGAATGTGACTGGGGTATTGAAGGGGGTGGTTTCTGTGTCATCGGTTGAAGAACCTGTTATACTGACAGAAATGTCAGCAGCTTCCAAAAGGTTGCCGTCCGTGTCATTAGCAACATAAGGAATGGAAACTGTGCCATCAAAACCGTCCACTGGGGTAAAGGTGACATTGCCTTCATCATCTACGCTAAATGTACCTTGACGGCGGACTATGGTATTCTGTATCCCGTCTATTTCTGGGTCTAGGTCAATAGTCGTGGGGTCGATACTTTCATCGTTCTCAACAATGCTGAATGTGACTGGGGTGTTGATTGGGGTGGTTTCTGTGTCATCTATTAATTCTGGTGTCGGTGCGACAGTCACAGAAATATCAGCTGGTTCTAAGGGGTTGCCATCGTTGTCATCGGCAGCATAAGGAATGGTTGCTTCTCCTTCAAACCCTTCTTCTGGGGTGAAGGTGACGTTCCCTTCATCATCTACGGTAAATGTTCCTTCTCCTGGGACTGTGATTGTTGTCTGTATTCCTTCGGTTTCTGGGTCTAGGTCGATAGTTGCCGGGTCGATGTTTTCATCGTTGTCTATGATGCTAAATGTAACTGGGGTGTTGGGTGGGGTTGTTTCTGTGTCATCTGTTAATTCTGGTGTCGGTGCGACAGT
>NZ_JAAHHT010000349.1 GCF_010672085.1 Okeania sp. SIO3I5 | reverse complement strand
TTATGGAAGGAGAATAAAAGTATTAGAAAATATGTTAAATCATTAATAATTAATAATTAATAATTACCTCTGCTTAAAAAGAAGAGGATTGCTTCAGAGAAACTTTTTTTATTTTTTTATCTTTTAAAGAAGACGCTTTCAACCTTGATTTTTCGGTAGAAAAGTTGGAGTTAGCGTGGTCTTTGTAAAAGACTAATTACGCCAGTGGTTATGGATAGAAAAATTAGAAATAAAATTACTCCTCCTGGTAAAAATGCGAGAATTTTCCACCCTCTTAAAAGCCAGACTATTAGAGTAATAATGGTGAGAATGCCACAAATGTAAGAAAATTGGGGAATCAGAAAATTATAATTTTTGCTCACGAATTTTACCTCATATCTATATTAATTTGACTATCAAAAATATTGTCACTATTTTAGCTTAATATTCATATAACCAATGATGATTTTTCCAGCTCCTAAATCTTCAGAAAAATAAAGTCGCCAAGCAGTAGGAGTTATCCGTAGATGCAAATTTAAAAGACGTTCTTTATGATCAGGACATTTAATAGTTAGTTGCTGTCTAAACTTTTGAATTCTTGAGTCACTTTCTGGGGTTGTTTTGCTTGATAAAAGATTTGGATTAAAAGTTCCTGTTTGCCAAGTTTGACAGTATTTTTCTAATTCCAATAATCGTTTCTTTACCTGTTGCAAGATTGGGTTGCCGATATTTAGCTTTTGTAACTGTTGTTCTACTGGTTTACAGATTTAGGATTGCTACATCGCAAATATTGTCACTATTTTAGCTTAAGATTTATATAACCAATGACTATTTTTCCAGGTCCTAAATCATCAGAAAAATAAAGTCGCCAAGCACCAGGAGTCATACGTAGATGCCAACTAAAAAGACGTGTTTTACCATCAGGACATTTAATAGTTAGTTGCTGTCTAAACTGTTGAATTTTTGAGTCACTTTCTGGGGTTGTTTTGCTTGATAAAAGATTTGGATTAAAAGGGTGCATCTCAATTTTGAATAAAGCCAAAAATTTATCGCTTGTAGGCAACAGGTAACAGGCAACAGACAACAAGGAATATATAGGAAAAAAGTATTTTTGCAAATATTGAGATACACTCGATTAAAAGTTCCTGTTTGCCAAGTTTGACACTATTTTTCTAATTCCAATAATCGTTTTTTTATTTGTTGCAAAATTGGGTTGCCAGTATTGAGGTTTTGTAATTTTTGTTCTACTGGTTTACAGATTTAGGATTGCTACATCGCAAATATTGTCACTATTTTACCTTAAGATTTATATAACCAATGATTATTTTTCCAACTCCTAAATCATCAGAAAAATAAACTCGCCAAGCACCAGGAGTTATCCGTAGATGCTAACTAAAAAGACGTGTTTTATCATCAGGACATTTAATAGTTAGTTGATGTCTAAACTCTTGAATTCTTGAGTCACTTTCTGGGGTTGTTTTGCTTGGTAAAAGATTCAGATTAAAAGTTCCTGTTTGCCAAATTTGACAGTATTTTTCTAATTCCAATAATCGTTTTTTTATTTGTTGCAAAATTGGGTTGCCAGTATTGAGGTTTTGTAATTTTTGTTCTACTGGTTTACAGATTTAGGATTGCTACATCGCAAATATTGTCACTATTTTAGCTTAAGATTTATATAACCAATGATTATTTTTCCAACTCCTAAATCTTCAGAAAAATAAACTCGCCAAGCACCAGGAGTCATACGTAGATGCTAACTAAAAAGACGTGTTTTACCATCAGGACATTTAATAGTTAGTTGATGTCTAAACTGTTCAATTCTTGAATCACTTTCTGGGGTTGTTTTGCTTGGTAAAAGATTTGGATTAAAAGTTCCTGTTTGCCAAATTTGACAGTATTTTTCTAATTCCAATAATCGTTTCTTTACCTGTTGCAAAATTGGGTTGCCAGTTTTTAGGTTTTGTAACTGTTGCTCTACTTGTTCACAGAAGATTAAATGCGGAAAAAATTCTTCTCTCCTTTCCCATAATGTTTCTCCATCAACTTGCCTATCAAATAATTGATTTTCGATGCGATTTTTAATCCATTCGATATGTTGTTTTACATGACTACTTCGACTAGCATGAACAATTTTTTCCGAGTAGTCAGTTAACTCTTCATTTTTATCTACTTCTGTTATCTGAAGTTCTAAAAAATCTGTATCCCATTGAGTTTTAGATAATAAACTAACTGCAAGAGAATCACTAATTAAAGCAAAACGAAGACCATCTGCTAATTTTCCTTGATGCCAAACTTCAGACAAATCAAATTTATCTTTAATTTCTTGGAGAGCATCCTCAGAAAAAGGAGCTTTTAGAATTAGACTACGGAAAAATCTACGCTCCTCTAAATCTACTATTTTGTCGTTGCGCCAACTTGCTATAGGATAATTACAAACAAGTTCTATATTGTTAATATTACTGTGAGTACGAAGTATAGGTTTTACACCTAAACTTTTTGCTTTTCGTAAAGTTTGAATTAACTCTGACATTAATTTTCGCGCTGTAGAAATATCAGCAATAGGAGTCTCTAAAGAAAGTTCATTAAGCACCATTTCTAAATCCATATTTATTCTTCCCTGGGTTCCAAAAGTGCTTCTAAACTATTATCCCATTCATCAAAAAAACCTTCCGGCCATTTATCTATTCGTCCGTTCCGATCTATCTGTGGGGATATTATTTCAGTGACAAATTCTGTTCCTTGTTTTCGGCGGTCAAAATAGTGTAATTGAACTTTTTCAGGGTCAATTTTTCCTCGATAAACTGTTAATCTAATTCCATTTAAAACATGGTCGCTATGAGTTTCAACTACAATTTGTACCCCACAACTAGCAGCAAGAGCTAATAATTCTCCCATTTTTGCTTGACCTTTTGGATGAAGATGTGCTTCAGGATTTTCTATTAGAATTAAACTGTCTGGAGGGGAAGAAAGAATGGCTACAATAATTGGTAAAGTGTAGCTAATTCCAAATCCAACATTAGTAGAACGATAAGAATTACTATCTCCATAATAATATTGAAGACTGATTAAATCTATATCTTGTTTAGGGTTTATTTGTAGGCGTGTACCAGGACTAATTTCTCCCATCCAAGCTTCAACTTGCTCTCTTAAAATTAGGGAGTTTGCTTGTGGATGTCCTAAGCGATGATTTGGTATAGTTTGATTTTCATTTACAAATAAAAAATGGGCTGTGTATTCTCCTTTTGTACCCAATTTTTCTAGTTGTTGAACCTGGAAATCTGACATTTCTAAAAATAAGCGAGGACCTAAACGTTCTGCTTGCAGATAGTGAAATTTTTTATTAAAAAGACTGGATTTATAAATATCAGAAGTAACAGGTGCTGAGGCAAGATTTAGAACATCTTTTTCCCGATCATAGGAGAAATTCCAGATTCCTCGATTGCCATTTTTCCAGAGAATTTCAAAACTAATAAAATCCTCTTTTGCTCCTTCAAATAGTGCATCTTGAGCAGTGCCTATAGAAACTAATTCACCATTTAGTATTAAACCTTGATTTTCTAATATTCCTTGTTGATAAGACTGACGCATTAAAAGTAATGCTTGTAAGACAGAAGATTTGCCGGTGCTATTCAAACCAGAAAGTAAAGTTAATGGTTTAAAAGATAGAAGCTGACTGGCAAAAGGTTTAAAGTTTTTCAAACGTACTGAACTAATCATTTATAACTGCTCTGATAATTTTTTCAATAGTTTCAAAACGATATTCTATCTTATCTTGAGCTTGAGAGATAGACTTGGCAAATTCTTTGTCTTTATCTAGATATTCCGTAAATTTATTTATTAAGTCTTGCTTCCGTATTTTAAGTTTTTGAATTTCTTGAATGTTAAGCTGACTAATATGAAATATACAGGTTTCAAATAACGCTTTATTAGAAAAAAACAAGGTTAATGTTTTAGATTGAGATAATGTTTTATCACGTGAAAATCTGCTTGTTCTCTTAGATTGACTAACAGTTTGATTGGCAAATATTTTTTGATAATCAAACATAGTTTTTTTGAATTTCTTAGCAAGTTGTTTCATTTCATAATCAGATAAACTATTAATTGTTTTTATGGCATTATCTAAAAATTCTTCTCTTTTATCTTTTGCATAATCTTTATAAGAAGTAGGTGTTAGCATCACTGCTAAAGCACCTAGTACAAATTCCCGATCCTCCATACGCTTAATTTTTGTTTCACTAATCTGAATAACATTAGTAAATTCTGGAGATTTAGCAATTTCAGCTAATAATTTAAGTGCTTTACCAGGATTAAGAGCATAACGTATTTCTTGAAGATTTAAAAGTCCTCCTCCTGTATTAATGCGTTTAAAAATATTGTACTTAACTTTAGTTGGTGTACCTGGTGCAATTAGATTTACTGTAACCTGGGTTTCTTCAATACGACGTTGATATTTACGGTCTAATTCTTGATAGGTTTTGCCATCAAGTTCAATGTCGAGATATTCTAAACCAGTTAAACATAAAGTCTTATCATTAATAAATTGTTTTAAAGCTGACAGTCTTTGTAATCCATCTACTACTAACCATTGCTTTTCATTAGTTCCATCAACATAAAAAGCTGGTAAAGGAATTCTAATAATAATAGATTCAATAAATCTACTTTTAACTTCATCGTTCCATATATCAGTATAACCAGGAAAATCAGAGGCTAAATCAATAAATTTTTCACCTATTTTTCTCAATAACTCTTTAATTGTAATTTCTCTAGTAATAATATTAATTTGATCTGGGTCGTAAATTAAGTTATCTCTTTGATAAACCTCCTCCTCATAATTTTTTTCTTCTTGCTCTTTGGTTGGTTGTTTTATTGGTGTTTTTCTTGCCATAAATTTTACCCTCTTGCTTTAATTTTAATTATATCATTTGGGATTAAAGCATATTTATAAATGTTATTTAAAATTGACAACTGCTATAAAGAAGTATATTATCAAATAGTAAACCTTGATTTTTCCTATTTCTATTTACCTTAATTTATCAATTTATAGATATGAGCGATAACTCACAAAAAAAAATTAATTTCGATCAAAACTTTATGTCTGTATCCCAATCAATTTCTCAAACTATTATCCTAATAGTTATTTCCATTATTATCAAAAATTTTGAGAATAGAACGTCAAGCATTGAACTTGAAGACTCTTTATATTTAGATTAATTCTCAATGTCTAAATCTGAGCGATCGCTCAACCTAAAAAAATTAATTCTGATAAAAATATCATGTCTAAATCAAAATCAATTTCTCAAACTATCCTCCCAACATTTATCTCTATTATTATCAAAATTTTTGAGGATAGAACATCAAGTATTAAATTTGAAGACTCTTTATATTTAGATTAATTCTCAATGTCTAAATCTGAGTGATCGCTCAACCTAAAAAAATTAATTCTGATAAAAATATCATGTCTAAATCAAAATCAATTTCTCAAACTATTATCCTGATAGTTATTTCCATTATTATCAAAATTTTTGAGGATAGAACATCAAGCATTGAATTTGAAGACTCTTTATATTTAGATTAATTCTCAATGTCTAAATCTGAGCGATCGCTCACCAAAAAAAATTAATTCCGAGCAAAATATCATGTCTATATCCCAATCAATTTGTCAAATTATCCTCCTAATCTTTATTTACATTATTATCAAAAATTTTGAGAATAGAAAGTCAAGCATTGAATTTGAAGACTATTTAGATTTAGATTAATTCTCAATGTCTGAATTTGAGCGATAACTCACCACAAAAAAAATTAATTCCGAGCAAAACTTTATGTCTATATTCCAATCAATTTGTCAAACTATTCTCCTAATATTTATTTACATTATTATCAAAAATTTTGAGAATAGAAAGTCAAGCATTAAATTTGAAGACTATTTAGATTTAGATTAATTCTCAATGTCTGAATCTGAGCGATCGCTCACCAAAAAAATTTTAATTCCGATAATTTCCATCTCTATCAAAATTTCATGTCTAAATCAAAATTAATTTCCAGAATTCTCCCCTTAATACTAATTGCAATTTTCACCACAATTACATTAGTATTAGCCTCTAATCAAATTAGCAAAACTGCACAAAAAACAGAAATTCGTGGTGTTTGGATAACCAATATTGACAGCGAAGTTTTATTTTCTGAATCAGCTACAAAAGCAGCAGTTAATCGTTTAGCAAATCTCAACTTCAACACACTTTATCCTACTGTTTGGCAAGGAGGTTATACTCTCTATCCTAGTCAAGTAGCACAACAAGTATTTGGCAAATATTTAGACCCTAAACCTGGTTTACAAGGGCGAGACTTTTTACAAGAAATTATTACTGAAGCACATCAAAAAAGTTTAACAATTATTCCTTGGTTTGAATTTGGTTTCATGGCACCAGCAGATTCAGAATTAGCCAGATTAAATCCTAATTGGTTAACTAAACGTAGGGATGGAACTACTATAAAAATGCAAGGAAAAGAGCCTAGAGTTTGGCTTAATCCTTTTCATCCAGAAGTACAACAATTTATCTTAGATTTAATTATAGAAATTGTGACTAAATACGATATAGATGGAATTCAATTTGACGACCATTTTAGCTTACCTGCCGAATTTGGTTATGACGATTTTACAGTTAAATTATATGAAAAAGAACTTCCTGGTTTATCCCCTTCTGATGATTATCAAGAAACTTTTTGGGTCCGTTGGAGAGCGGATAAAATTAATAATTTTATGGAGCGGATTTCTGAAGAAATAAAAGCAATAAAACCAGACTGTATTATTTCTGTATCTCCGAATCCTTTGCACTTTGCTTTATCTGCTTATTTGCAAGATTGGTTTACTTGGGAAAGAGAAAAATGGATTGATGAAATTGTTTTACAGGTTTATCGTCCAGATATTAAACGTTTTATTAAGGAGTTGGAACGAACAGAGGTTAAATTAGCTAAAAATAATATTCCTTTTGCCATTGGAATTTTGAGTGGTTTGAAAAATAATCCTACTGGGATAACAACAATTGAAAAACAAGTAGAAGCTGTGCGGAAGAGAAATTTTGCGGGAGTATCTTTCTTTTTCTATGAAAGTTTATGGAAGTGGGGAAAGGAATCAGAAAATATCAGAAATGAAACTTTGGAGGAAATCTTTAAAAACAAGATTTCAAGACCACATATATCTGGTTAAAAGAAGCAAGGAAGTAAAATTTTTCCTCTCAAATAAATACTAGAGTCGAAAAGGTAGAAATTTTCTCTACCTTTGGCAAAAGGAAAGACTAGAGTTGGCAAATTTTTGACTCTCAAATAAATAGTAGAGGGGGAAAGATAGAAATTTTTCCGACTTGGGGTTTGGGAAAAGACTGGAGTTGGTAAATTTTTGACTCTCAAATAAATAGTAGAGGGGGAAAGATAGAAATTTTTCCGACTTGGGGTTTGGGAAAAGACTGGAGTTGGTAAATTTTTGACTCTCAAATAAATAGTAGAGGGGGAAAGATAGA
>NZ_JAAHHT010000348.1 GCF_010672085.1 Okeania sp. SIO3I5 | reverse complement strand
TATTTCCACAGTCGAAGTCTTTGAGAATCAAACGGAAAATTCTCAGAGTGTAATTTTGGCAAAATCAGGAGAAGTTAAATCTGAAGCATCAGTAAATCAAGAATTTTCTCCGACTATTTCCACAGTCGAAATATTTGAGAATCAAACGGAAAATTCTCAGAGTGTAATTTTGGCAAAATCAGGAGAAACGAAATCTGAAGCATCAGTAAATCAAGAATTTTCTCCGACTATTTCCACAGTCGAAATATTTGAGAATCAAACGGAAAATTCTCAGACTTCAGATAACTTAACTTTAACCTTATTACCAGACGATAAACCTGTAGAACCAAATAGTAATACTACACCTACCCCAACAGAATCAGAACAATATACCACTCCTCCATCACAACAAGCGCAAACCCCTACAGAACAACAAGAACCCCTAGTGCTAGTAGCTGAAGTTGTAGTTATTGGAGTAGACGGAGAACTCGAAGATCAAGTTTACCAAGTCATTAACACCCAACCAGGACGCACAACCACTCGCTCTCAACTACAAAGAGACATTAACGCTATCTTTGCCACCGGTTTCTTCCGAAATGTGAAAGCAGTACCTGAAGATACTCCCCTAGGTGTACGAGTTACTTTTGAAGTCGAACCGAACCCAGTATTAAATTCTGTAATCATAGAAGGTGCAGAAGTATTTCCTGAAAGTGAAACACAGAGAATATTCAACGAGCAATATGGTCAAACTCTCAACTTGAAAGTTTTTGAAGGAGGTATTGAACAAGTTAACCAGTGGTATCAAGACAATGGTTATGTTCTCGGACAAGTTATCGGTGCGCCTCAAGTCAGTGATGATGGCACTGTCACCTTAGAAGTTGCAGAGGGAGAAATTAGAGAAATTCAAGTCCGCTTCGTGGATGCAGAAGGAGAAACAGTAGATGAAGAAGGAAACCCCATAGAAGGACGTACCCGTGAATATATTATCACTAGAGAAATTCAGCTGCAACCAGGAGATATATTTCAGCGACAGACAGCAGAAAGAGATATTAGAAGAGTCTTTGGTTTAGGAATTTTTGAAGATGTGAGATTGGGGTTAGAACCAGCACCAGACGATCCTAACCAGGCAGTTGTAATTGTGAATGTTGTAGAGAAAAGTACAGGTTCTCTAGCATTTGGTGGAGGGGTTAGTTCTGCAAGTGGGTTGTTTGGTACAGTGAGTTATCAACAGCAAAATATTGGTGGTAATAATCAAAAATTAGGTGGTGAGTTTCAGGTTGGTGAACGATTAGTATTAGCAGATGTTAGTTTTACAGATCCTTGGGTTGGTGGAGACGATCATCGACTCTCTTATACAGTTAATGCCTTCAGACGACGAGCAATTTCGGTAATTTTTGATTCTGATGAAGATAACGATCAGCGCGATGTCGATCTGCCTAATGGTGACAACCCACGGGTTATTCGTACAGGAGGTGGAGTGAGTTTTACTCGTCCGTTTATTCCTAATCCGTTTGTCGATCCACAGTGGACTGCTTCTTTGGGATTAAAATATGAACGGGTAGAAATTCAGGATAGTGATGGTGACACTGAACCCAGGGACGAATTAGGTAATAAATTGACTGCTGATGATTCTGGGGAAGACGATTTATTGACTGTTCAGTTTGGTATCGTCAACGATCGCCGCAATAACCGCCGACAACCTACTTCGGGTAGTTTGCTCAGGTTTGGTACAGAACAGTCTATTCCTATAGGTTCAGCAGAAATTGCCATGAATCGTTTGCGGGGTAATTTCAGTTATTTTATTCCAGTAAATTTTACCAGGTTTGCTGACGGACCTGAAGCTTTAGCTTTTAATTTACAAGCAGGTCATATAATTGGAGATTTACCTCCTTATGAAGCTTTTCCTCTGGGTGGTACTAATACAGTCCGTGGATATGATGAGGGTTCGGTGGCAGCAGGTCGTACTTTTGTCTTGGGAACTGTTGAGTATCGTTTTCCTGTATTGAATTTTCTTGGTGGTGCTTTATTTATTGATGCTGCAACAGTATTTGATAGTCAAAGTTCTGTAATTGGTAATCCTGGAGGTGTGCGGGAAAAACCAGGAGATGGTATCGGTTATGGTGCTGGTATCCGGGTACAATCTCCTCTTGGTCCGATTAGAATTGATTACGCTATTAACGATGAAGGTGAAACTCGTTTCCACTTTGGTATTGGCGAACGGTTTTAGTGAAGTCAGAAGTGCAGGACTTACGCAAAGACACTATAGAACCCATTTGGGATCTATGATTGGGAGGTGTGGGAGGTGTGGGAGGTGTGGGAGGTGTGGGATGTGTGGGATGTGTGGGATGTGTGGGAGGTGTGGGATGTGTGGGATGTGTGGGATGTGTGGAGAGTTTAGTCCGTACAGGACTCAAAAAATGTAGGGTTGTAAATATTCTAGCTCAGACAATGAATGAACAATGCCAAAACGACCGCTCCCCTAAACAAGCGCTCCCCTACTCCCTCTTTTCTAGAGATATGAAATTTCTATATATAGCGTATGGCAAATAGAGCGATATAGCTGCCGCTAGACTCCGCCAACGCTACAATTTTTTTAAGCGATCGCTTGTCAGTCCAATAGTAACTTTTTGCTGATGATGAATCTTAGACTAGGAAGTGTTTTTCCAACTATTCCCTGTTCCCTATTCCCTATTCCCTGCTATTGACATCTTGAAGTAGCAAAGATTTATAGACAGCAACAACAAATTTTATTACCCCAAACAGTATTAGTTGAAGTTGCTTACAGCGGTTTAATAAGGAGTAATGAGTAATGAGTAATGAGTAATGAGTAAGGAGTAATGAGTAATGAGTAATGAGTAATGAGTAAGGAGTAAGAAGTAAGGAGTAATGAGTAAGGAGTAAGGAGTTAGGAGTAAGAAGTAAGGAGTAATGAGTAAGGAGTAAGGAGTAAGGAAAATGCATAAATTTTTAAATTCGTGCTTCTAGCAAACACATATTTTAGTTGAGGATTTTTGAATGCGATTACTGTATAACCAGATTTTATATGAGTTGATTCGATTTCTGCTCGGAGGTAATTTAAACGTTCTCAAGCTTTTTGAGGTTAGCGATCGCTTTCACCAGAGATTCTATCGCTTCTTGGTTTCAAGGTTTCTAATCCCAGACGCACTACTTCCACAGCTACTTCAGAGAGTGTCTAATGTTTTTCAGTCGCTAACTGGAGTAGGGTGTCGTACTGTTCTGGTTCTAAAACCAGTGGGGTATATGGATACTGTGTCATCTCATTCTGTGAACATAAATGTTTTGGGAATGCTTCCTATTATATCATTATTTTGAGTAAATCCTAAACAAGAAACCGGGTTTATTACCCTGATTATTCAAGTCATATAGAATCCGGGTAATTAGTTATTGTATTACTGAGGAGTAAGGAGGTAGGGACGCCCTTATGCAACGTCCCTACTCCCAACTATACAATAACTATTCAACCGGATTTGATATCAGGAAATATTGTACCGATGCTACCGGATTTGATTTGATATAAAATCCGGTTATACAGTAATCGCAAAATTACTTCCTCAACTAAAATATGTTAAGCATGAATACGAATTTAAAAATTTATGCATTTTCATTTCCTTTCTTACTCCTAACTCCTACCTCCTACCTCCTAACTCCTACCTCCTAACTCCTACCTCCTAACTCCTAACTCCTAACTCCTTACTCCTTACTCCTCAGTAATACGATAACTAATTGGATTCTATATGAAAAGTCATCCTCAGCGACAATAGGAAGCAATCTTGCACCATCCCTCAGATTGCTTCCTTCCACAAGTTCCAGTCGCAATGAGCTACAATAACTAATTATTGGGATTAGATATTACCAGACAAACATGACTACTTTCAATTTGATACACCAAAACCTACAGACAAACCTAGAGACAATTTTAAATCGCGCTCTCGAAGGTTACGACTTATCTCCAGCAGAGGCACTATTATTGTTATCCCCAACTACTCAACCTAATTTCGGAAAATTTGCCTTAACTCAACTTCCACCAGAAATAACTGCTATCCAAAAAACAGCAGACAAACTCCGACAACAACAAGTAGGTGATACAGTAACTTACGTTATCAATCGTAATCTAAATTTCACCAATATTTGCGAACAACATTGTAGTTTTTGTGCATTTCGCCGAAATGAGAGGGATGCGGGTGCATTTTGGTTAAATATCGAGCAAATTTTAGCAAAAGCTAATGATGCGGTACAACGTGGAGCAACTGAAATTTGTATGCAGGGAGGATTAAATCTGCAAGCTAAAGTTGCAGGAAAATCTTTACCTTATTATTTGCAACTGGTAAAAGAGATTAAAAATCAGTTTCCCCATTTGCACTTACACGCTTTTTCTCCCCAGGAAGTGCAGTTTATTGCTAGGGAGGATGGGGTGAGTTATGAATATGTAATTGCTGCTTTGCGAGATGCGGGTGTGGGTTCGATGCCAGGTACTGCTGCCGAAGTTTTGGATGATGCAGTCAGGCGAGTTATTTGCCCAGAAAAAATCAATACGGCGACTTGGTTAGAAATAGTTAGTACGGCGCATCGTTTGGGAATGCCAACCACAAGTACAATGTTGTGCAGTCATATTGAAACTCCTGAACAGCAGATTTTACATTTAGAAAGGTTGCGCTTTCTCCAACAAACTGCCATTGAAAAAGATTATCCAGCGAGAATAACAGAGTTTATTTTATTACCGTTTGTCGGGCAAGAAGCACCTGCTGCTTTGCGTCGGAAAGTGGGGCGCAACCAACCTGTTTTGTTGGATATTTTATTGTTAACCGCAGTGTCGAGAATATTCTTAGGAAACTCGATTATTAACCATCAACCGAGTTGGGTAAAACTTGGTTTGGATGGAGCAACAGAGGCATTAAAGTGGGGTTGTAATGATATTGGTGGTACGTTAATGGAGGAACATATTAGCACAATGGCAGGTGCTGTTGGAGGTACTTGCATGGAAGTGGAAACTTTGCAGGAAGCTATTAGAAATTTGGGGAGAAATTATCAACAAAGAGACACGCTTTATTCAATTCAAAATTCAAAATTCAAAATTCAAAAGTAAGATAGTTTGTAGGTTGAGTTGAGGGCAGTTCACACGGATTATGCCACAGATGTACGGATTAATAGTCCAGCAATATCTGTAGGTTGGGTTGAGAGCAGCTCACACGGATTATGCCACGGATGTACGGATTAAGAGTTCAGCAATATCTGTAGGTTGGGTTGAGAGCAGCTCACACGGATTATGCCACGGATGTACGGATTAATAGTCCAGCAATATCTGTAGGTTGGGTTGAGAGCAGCTCACACGGATTATGCCACGGATGTACGGATTAATAGTCCAGCAATATCTGTAGGTTGGGTTGAGAGCAGCTCACACGGATTATGCCACGGATGTACGGATTAATAGTCCAGCAATATCTGTAGGTTGGGTTGAGGTGACGAAACCCAACATTATTAGCTCAAAAATTAAAAGTAATAGTATACTTTCTAGATAGGATTAAAGTAATCAAACCCAAGAAAGATTGTCTGAGGCGGAAAATTTAATTTTTGATGTTATTAAAAAATGGCTTGATTGGAAAATTGAACAACAAGAAATATTTCGTTAACTTTCGAGTATTTTTCAACCTTTTTCTAATAACCAGGGAAACAAAATTAATCACAAATTTTAGAGGGTAAAAGCCTTGCTCTGTTAGAATAAACGGTAGTGGGAGCATCTTGCTCCCGTACTAGCGAGCAGGATGCCTGCACTGGGCATTTTTTGTTCCTATCTACCGTTACATGAGCAGAACTACCCAAAAATTTAATTACGGCAAAGATACCAAATAGCTTCTATAAATGTTCAAACTCAGTCAGAAATTACTTCTAAATTCTAACTTTTGACTTTTGACTTTTGACTTGCCCTATAACCCTAGATCAGCAGCAACTCTATGAGCGCAAGCAAAACCAGAAAATGCCACAGCATTTAAACCTTGTCCCGGAAATGTACTATCTCCAACACAATATAAACCAGGTATTGCAGTCCTATTAAATGGCATTCCTAATAAACCCTTTAATTTCCGCTGAGGAATAGGACCATAAGTTCCATCTTGTCGGTTTAAAAATCTTTGATGCGATCGCGCCGTACCAACCTCCATATAATCCAAACCCTCATCTAAACCAGGAAAAATCTTTTCTAATCTATTAATAACTCGCCCCGCTGCTGCTTCTTTTTTCACCTCATATTCTTCTACATTTAATCCTTGCCAATCTTCCATATAACTAGGTGTAAAAGTATGAACTATATGATATCCTTCCGGTGCCAAACTTGGGTCTAATAATGTCGGAATAGAAACAAAAATTGTACCTTCTGGTGCCTCCATTTTTTCCCAGTTTTCTAAGAAAATATGATGACATTCTGTACCTGGAGGAAAGACTGAAGTTTCTACTCCTAAATGCAAGCTTAAAAAACTTGGTGATTTTTGATAATTACTCCGCCATTTCATCTCACTTGGAGGTATATTTTTTTCTGGAACTAATTTACCAAAAGTATCCCATCTTGTGGCGTTAGAAATAATCCGTTTACCTCGATAAACTTTACCATTAGTTAATTCCACTCCTACTGCTTTTCTGTTTTCGATGATAATTTTTTTAACCCTAGCTTTATATTGAATTTCTCCTCCATTTTTCTCCAAACCTTCTACTAATTTCTCAGCAATTTTTCCCACCCCACCTTTAGGGTAATTAATACCTCCATAATGTCGGTCAGAAAATACCATACCAGCATTAATCATTGGAGTGAAATTTGCCGGAACTACTGACCAACAATAACATTCCATATCAATAAATTGTAATAACTTAGAATCATAAATATATCGACGTGCAACATCACCAACATTTTGAGGCAAATACTTCAATAACCCTAAACAAGAACCAGGATTTTGAAAAAATGATTTAGAGAGATATTTTAGTTCTTCTAAAGATAATAACTCCATTGAATTGAGACAATTAAATACTGCCCAACATTCATCATAAAATTGTTTAATTCCTTTCCTTTCATGGGGGAATTTTTCCGTTAATTCTTCTATAAACTTTTCATATTGTTGGTAAACTTTTAATTCTAAATTATCTGGTAAATGATAATGTATTTGTACCGGGTCGGGAATTGTTTCTATACTGACATTGACAGCATCTAAAGCACGAGTCAGTAAATTTGTTGTACCTTTTTTGCCAAAACCAAATATCATTGATGCACCCACATCAAATGTGTATCCTTCCCTTTCAAAATAACCAGAACTACCACCAGGAATAATATAACTTTCTAACACTATAACTTTTGCTCCTTTCGCGACAAGTTGAGTGGCCGTAACTAAGCCACCAATGCCAGAGCCAATTATAATTGCATCATATTCAGGTATTGCCGGTAATTTGTCAGTTAATGAGGTAGATGTTATAGAGACTGCCATAGTAAAACTTTTGATACTTTTCTTGATGTAGTTTAGTCGTTATGATGTTGATAATGTTTGATTTATAACAATTTTCCAAAAATTAT
>NZ_JAAHHT010000347.1 GCF_010672085.1 Okeania sp. SIO3I5 | reverse complement strand
GTGGAAAATTCCTGGCAACAGACGACTAATATTTAGGCAAACTTTTGAGAATTTTATCCCCCTAATTTTTACCACCTAACTTTCGAGCAAAAGAGAAATTTCTCTGACGTCTAATTCTCCGGCAAACTGAGTCGGAAAATTTCAGAGACTTTCCCCAGAATTATGAGCTGAGGATAATCAGAAAAATTGATTGTCGTGGAAAATTCCTGTCAACAGACGACTAATATTTAGGCAAACTTTTGAGAATTTTATCCCCCTGATTTTTACCACCTAACTTTTCAGCAAAAGAGAAATTTCTCTGACGTCTAATTCTCCGGCAAACCGAGTCGGAAAATTTCAGAGACTTTCCCCAGAATTATTTTTTTAGGATAATCAGAAAAATTGAGTGTCGTGGAAAATTCCTGTCAACAGACGACTAAGATTTAGGCAAACTTTTGAGAATTTTACTCTCCTCATTTTTCCCATTCGACTATCGAGCAAAAGCCAAATTTATCTAAATCTAATTCTCCGGCAAAACCAGTCGGAAAATTCCAGAGACTTTCCCCAGAATTATTTTTTTAGGATAATCAGAAAAATTGATTGTCGTGGAAAATTCCTGTCAACAGACGACTAATATTTAGGCAAACTTTTGAGAATTTTATCCCCCTGATTTTTACCACCTAACTTTCGAGCAAAAGAGAAATTTCTCTGACGTCTAATTCTCAGACAAACCGAGTCGGAAAATTTCAGAGACTTTCCCCAGAATTATTTTTTTAGGATAATCAGAAAAATTGAGTGTCGTGGAAAATTCCTGTCAACAGACGACTAATATTTAGGCAAACTTTTGAGAATTTTATCCCCCTGATTTTTACCACCTAACTTTCGAGCAAAAGAGAAATTTCTCTGACGTCTAATTCTCAGACAAACCAAGTGGGAAAATTTCCTAAACTTTCCCCAGAATTATTAGCTAAGGATAATCAGAAAAATTGATTTATCTGAAAAATTCCTGTCAACAGACGACTAATATTTAGGCAAACCTCCGATAATTTTATCCCCCTGATTTTTACCACCTAACTTTCGAGCAAAAGAGAAATTTCTCTGACGTCTAATTCTCAGACAAACCAAGTGGGAAAATTTCCTAAACTTTCCCCAGAATTATTAGCTAAGGATAATCAGAAAAATTGATTTATCTGAAAAATTCCTGTCAACAGACGACTAATATTTAGGCAAACCTCCGATAATTTTATCCCCCTGATTTTTACCACCTAAATTTCCTGCAAAAGATAAATTTCTCTAATTCTAATTCTCAGGCAAACCAAGTGGGAAAATTTCCAAAACTTTCCCCAGAATTATTAGCTCAGGATAATCAGAAAAATTGATTTATCGGGAAAATTCCTGCCAACAGACAACCAATATTTCGACAAACTTTTGATAATTTTATCCCCCTAATTTTTACCACCTAACTTTCCTGCAAAAGAGAAATTTCTCTGACGTCTAATTCTCAAGCAAACCCAGTGGGAAAATTTGCCAAACTTTCCCCAGAATTATTAGCTCAGGATAATCAGAAAAATTGAGTATCGTGGAAAATTCTTGCCAACAAACGACTAATATTTAGGCAAATATCCGAGAATTTTATTCGCCTAAAGGAATGAGATTAAATGAAATACAAATTCTCTCACTATCTCCAGTAAATGGAATAGTCGAATGCCAAAAATAAGAAGGAAAAATTACTAATAATCCTGCTTGTGGTTGAATTTTATATTTATCTGGATTTTCCATGTCTAACTCTGAAAGAAAAGAAGTTACAAAATTTAAGTAACCTGCTCCATAATTATTTTCTTTTATAGTATTCGGAACTTGAATATAATAAACGCCACTGCAATAACTTTCAGGGTGAATATGAGAATTTTGAAATCCTTCCGACTCTAAAACAACTGCCCAACCACTTAACTTCCAATCTGAGGGTAAATTATGGAAAAATTGATAATTAGAGTTATCAGTAAAACGACTAAAATAATCGTGGAGCGAACTATTAATTTTTTTGCTAAGAGCAGCCATTACATGATTATTATCTGTAAAAATTTCGTAGGTTTGACTACCTCTATTTATCGGTTTACCAGGTCGATCTTTTAAAAGAGTAGGATGTTGAACAATGTAATCTTTCAAGTCACTATTATAAGCTGCAAAATTCTCCCATCCTTCAACATCCGCAAACTGGTATTTAGCAACTAATTCTGAAGAGTCAAAAATTGATTCAGCTTCAGACTTTTTACCAATATCTTGCAAAGCTAAACCCAGATGAGCATAAGCTTTAATATGTCTATGATTAATATTTATAGCCTTTTCGAATTGAGCGATCGCTTCTTGAGATTTACCTATTTCTCGCAAAGCTATTCCTAATTGTGCATAAGCATCAGCAGAATTAGAATTAAGTTTAATAATTTTCTGATATAGCTTAACTGCTTCTTCCCACTCAGATTTTTTTCCTAGAATTTCTGCTAAACCTGCCATAGCATTAAGAGAATTTTTATCCTGCTCTAATGCTGCCTTATAACATTTAATTGCTTCCTCATGTTTTTCCTGTTGATTTAACAGAAAACCCAAATTTATATGAGCATCAGTAGAAGTAGGAATTAAATCAACAACAGCTTGATAACAAGCTTCCGCTACATCAACTCTTCCCTGCTCATAAAAAGTAGCAGCAATATTAGTCAAACATTCTGTGGAATGAGGATTAATTTCTAATGCTTGTTGATAAGCTTTTTGTGATTCTTTGAGGTTGCCACGGCGATAAAATGCCATACCTAAAGATGATAAAGCATCAAAATTATTGGGAACTATAGAAATAGCTTTTATGTAAAAAGAAATTGCCTCATCTAACTTTCCTTGAGTTTGAAATATATCCCCCAGAGTCATATTAACTCGCGGATGATTTGGATTAATACTTAAAGCCTTTTCCAACGAAGCGATCGCCTCTTCTATGATTCCTTTTTCTGTCAAAGCAATTCCCAAATTTAGGTGAGAGTCAGCAGATTTTTGATTGAGTTTAATTGCTCGTTGATAAGAGTCAATAGCATTATCTAATTGTTGAGCAGCGCGATAAGTATTGCCGAGATTATTGAGGTATCCAAAATTTAATGGTTCTAGATTAATAGCTTTATTTATTAAATTTATAGCGCTGTTATTATCTCCCATTTGTGCTTTAAGTACCCCCAGATAATTTAAAACTTGAGAATTATTTGGTTCGGACTGAATAATTTTTTCATAGATAACTTTTGCCTCTTGCAATTGTCCGCCTTTGTGAAAAGACAAAGCATAGGATAAGGCATTTTCTGGGAGATTATTGTTTAGTGGTTTTTGACTTTGATTTTTAGCTGCTTTTCTTCTTTGTTCTCGGTTCATCTTTCTCTCCTTATACTAATATTAGATATAAGCATTCAGCTATTAGCTGTCAGCTCTCAGTAATAAGACTCGCTTTTGTAAAATGTTAACTCTGGCGTCCTCAAAAGTTGGGTATAAATAGAGTTTCTGTCTAAAAAAAAGCGACAAAAAAGTAATAGCTAATGGCTGATAGCTGACTGCTGAATTATTACTATTAGGCTAGTAATTTTCAAGTAGTAAATAGGATGCAATTTTTGAATAATTTTCAAAATAGAATTGAATCAAATATTGAATTAATTTAACCTTTCTTTGAATGTAATAATTCAGCATTCAGCAGTCAGCATTCAGCGGTCAGTCTTCAGGCTCTCAATTTCATTATCTTGAGAGAAGGAATTGGCATATTCGTAATTTAAAAGAATTAAAAGTATGGTTAAGAGCTGCTGCTTGCTTCATTTATTAAAAAGCTGAGAGCTGACAGCTAATAGCTGAATGCTTACCTTTGAATAGCCTAGAATACCTACAGCCTAAAATTGTCTGTTTTTAACAAAAACTTAATTTGATTGATAACAACAATATCTAAATGAAGATTAAAATAGAGCGATAATTACTAGATATTTTTAAAGTGCAGGAATATGACAAATAATTCTTTTTTTATGAGTCTAGAGAAACATCTTTAGCCAAAGCTGAAATTGTATCTAAATATTCTGGTTCTTAAGTTAAAACGATAATAACACAAGCAAAAAAAACATCAAAAATATTACATATATTGATACTACTAAACTAAAAATTTCATGTTAAAATTAATTGAAAATTATTCACTCTAAAATTTTTAAGTTAAATATGGAAGGCGAGCAACTATCTTTATTTCCTATTGAGTCTAATAATTCAGATAATTTCTTTACCCGTAAACGTTCTTGGTCAGCATCTAAACATAGAATTATGCTTAGATATATACAGTCTCACTGTTACAATCTTGGTGGTAAAAAACCTTATCAATCTGAATATATAAATTATGTTGATTGCTTTGCAGGTTCAGGTAAATATGAAACAGGAATTGGAATAGAAGATTTTGTCAATAATTCTAAGTTTTGGGCTAGTAAATATCAACATGAATTTGAAAATACTGACGGTTCACCTTTAATAGCCCTCAAATGCGCTAAACTTTTCTATCAAGAAAAACGAGTTAACTTAAGATGCTTTTTTGTAGAGTCAGATTTATCTTCAAACCAACAACTAAAAGAGAATTGTCAACCTGTGGGTAAAAATTTATTCTACAAAATTTATGAACCTCAAAAATTTGAAAATGCTTTACCTAAAATTTTTCAAGAATTAGACAATTATCCTACTTTATTTTTCCTTGATGCTTTTGCTGTTAAAGGAGTTACTTTTGAGCAAATATCTTCTATTGGAAATTATGTTAATCAAAATAAGGGCGAACTCTTTTTGCTATTTCATAATAGACAAGTAGCCCGTCATGCTGGACATTATAAAACATCATATAATAACTCTAAACAACAGAAAGCTAGTGAAAGTTATACTCGTAACCTAACAAAATTGCTAGGTTTTAATTCAGATAAAGATTGGAAACCTCAATGGCAGGAATTGAAAACTCAGCCTCAAGAGTTTGAAAAGTGGGCACTTGAATATTTCAAAGATAGAATCAGAAATGAAACTAACTTTAAAGGTGTTACTAGCTTTGAAGTTAAGGAAACATATAATGATAATAGACCTCAATATAGTATTGTAGTTGGTAGTAATCATCCAGAAAAAGCTTTTGGAGAATTTATAAATGAATTTGTTTGGGAGGAAGAAAAATTACTTTTCTTTCAAGATAGTCATCAAGGTAGTCATAAGTTTCTCGAAAAAGAGTGGAATGCAGAAAATGATAGAAGAATTGCAACAATTAAACCTATATCAATTGAAATACTCAGAAAAGTTAGACCAGACTGGATATCCTTTAAAGATGCCATTACTAAAATTATTTTAGAATTAGATAATATAGGTTTATTAAAAAGAACTCAATTTTACAACCACATATTAGACTCGCTTTATAAAGAAGGTATGTTGGAGATAAAAAATCCCGGTTCAAGAAAGGGTTACAAATTAGAGAGTTTACTAAGGATACTAGAATAATCTAAAGTGCTAATTTGAGTTGTAATAGTTCATCATTAGTACAACTCATAATTTATTTTTAGCTACGAGCAAATAAAAGTTTCTTTTTGTGACTTCTAGGAACACGACTTAAGAATTTTTCTTGATGTTTTGCCCAAACTTCCGGCATTTCATCCCAAATTTTTCCATCAAAAATTCTGCCTAAAGCTTTAGGAGTTCTACCACCCCATTGTTTAAAGAAAAAAGCTACATTAGCAGCTTGACATTGTTCATAAATATTTTTTACCCATTCCTCTTTCATCGGGCGATATTTATTGCCAGATTCACCACCTACAATTACCCAATCAATACCCGTTAAATTAAGTTCTAAATCCCCTAAAAGTGGTTCACAAGAAAGGAACCTCACATTAGCATCTACTTGTCGCAAATAATCAACACGATGAACATAATTTTGACTTTCCACTGACACACCCATCCAAATATTTTCATGCCATTCTAACTCAGGCGCTATATTAACTAAACGTTCATGTCTTTTCGTCAAAATTTGATAAATATGCCGAGGGGTTTTGCCAATTATTTCAAATACTTGTTTGATAAAATCAACAGGAACATCTTCGTGGAAAATATCGCTCATTGAATTAACAAAAATTCGGCTAGGAGTCCGCCAACTTAAAGGTTGTTTCAACCGCTCAGAATGAACTTTCAAAGTAAAGCCTTCAGGAAAATTATTAGTAAAACGTTTTGTAATTGCTTCTGCATAACAATGAGTACAACCAGGACTAACTTTGTCACAACCCGTCGTAGGATTCCAGCTCTTGTCCGTCCATTGTATACCAGTTTTATTACTAGCCATAGTTAAATTTACCTTCTCAAAAAAGAATAATTATTAAGTTCTAATTATTGACTTATTTTTTTTAATTAGTTACTTAACTATAGCTTTTTTTGAACCATAAATCAACCTATTTATATAGTAATATAAAAACTTAAAATTATCTCAATAAAAAAACATAATATTTACTAAATATCAATAATAAAATAGTTAATTACATAAGCAAAATTAATTACCGAAACAATTAAACAATTAAACAATTAAATAATTAGATAATTCAGGTTTAAAGCCTCCCCTTGAAAGGGGAAAAAGCGGTTGAGGGATGCCGAGGAGACCTCGGCATATCCAATCAACCAAGAGAGCGGTTGTTTGCGGAGCAGTCCGTTAGGATGGAATGGATGGGTTACCTAACCATATCCAATCAACCAAGAGAAATTTATTTTTTCCTTTTAGTCAATCCTCTCCCTTTTAGGGAGAGGTAATTATCCATTATCCATTATCCATTATTGAAATATTTTGATATTTTAAATAGCATTAACAACGAGAGTAAAACAAAATAACCCAATCTGTTGAATCTTAAAAAAAGACAAAGATATAGGAAAAGCCTCCCCAAAAAACTTATCTTAAAAAAGACGAATTAAAAACTGTCCTAATCATGGCAAAAATCACTCACAAAGAAGTATTCGCTCTCCTAATCAAAGAAGTTCTTGAAGCTTACCCAAAGGTAGAAAATAAGTTGGATTTTGTATCTAAAGATATTTTAGACCATCTTAACTCTAATAGCGATAAGGTGAGAGAAAGATTGCGTAAGGGATCTTTTACAAAAGATGATGGTAAAATTAATCAAACCGAAGCTTTTTTACTCACCTGGGTAGATGAAGTCTGGGATGTAAAAAATGGTAATAAAGAGTTATATAAAAAATTTATCTCTGACTTAAATGGAACACCACAGGAGTTTGATTTATATGACAAAGAGGTACCTCAAATTAATAATGGATAATTGATAATGGATAATTGATAATGAAAACTATAGCAATCGCTTCTTATGTTGTCACAATTCAAAAATCACAAATCAACTCCAAAACTCTTACCGAATAATTAAGGTTTAAAGCCTCTTCTTTCAAGGAGAAAAAAGAAAAAAATCATTTTACTCAATCCTCTTTTTTAAGGAGAGGTAATTATTAATTATTAATTATTGAACTATCGATCATTGCCTGCAAAATTATTCCTAATCAGTAGATTCGGAAGATTTT
>NZ_JAAHHT010000346.1 GCF_010672085.1 Okeania sp. SIO3I5 | reverse complement strand
TCTACTATTCAAGTCAGTGTAGTAGGAGAAGTTGTTAGACCAGGATTAATAGAAATTCCCTCTGGTGCAACTTTAAATCAGGCTTTGAATGCAGCAGGAGGAGAGAACCCAAGAGCGAAGGGAGGTTTAGTTCAACTAATTCGCCTTAATCCCAATGGAAGTACAGTCAAACGAGAAATAGAGATAGATCTAGCTGTAGGAATCAATGAGCAAGTAAATCCCCTACTCAAAAACCAAGATATAATTATAATCAGACCTTCTAATTTAGCTGTTATCTCTGATAGTATAGGAGTCTTGTTCGGTAATTCAGCGCTTCCTTTTGTGAGAATTATTCAAGCTTTTGGTTTAACCCCAAGGTGATAGCTAAGACAATAGACTTAAAATTATTGTAGTGGGACGACATACCTTAAATGTTGCATTAGAAAAAAATGGTTAAACCTTTTGCTATAACAAGAATTATAGGAGCGAAAGCTAATGTACAGTTTTCGCAGTGTTAGTCTAATAGGTAGTGGTTAAAAGTATTAAGGAAAAAGAAAACAGACAATAAGACAATACGCAAGACGAGAGTCACTGAATATTTCCAATCTTTACTATTTTAGGACTATCAAAATTTAATTATAAAACTTCACTAGAAACATGGAAGATCAAAAAGATTATAGAGAGTTTTTATCTAAAGATAGTGTCACATTGCCTCCAAGTTTCACAACTAACTCCCAGGATAATAATGAAGAACAATTAGATATAGGTTGGGTGTTTTCGGTTCTCCGTCGCCGGGCAGCGATTATAATATTTATAGCAATAATAATCATCGGTAGTCTAGGTACTGCAATCATTTTGTTAGGACGACGTAAAGCGCCACTTTATCAAGGATATTTTAAGCTTTTGGCCGAGCCTATTAGTGCTGAAGCACAAGTAGATAGGTTAGCTATAAGCAGTGAAACTCTTGCTAAAAATGTTCACTTTAAAAAGGATACCATAGATTATGATTCTCTGGTTCGTTTTTTGAAGAGCGAGCAAATTATGAGGCCAATTATTGAAGAAATGAACAGCAAAAATGATTATATAGCTTATGATATTGTAATTAAGAATCTTTACATTACTCGGATTATGGTAGAAGATGCCAAACCAGTACCTATTGGCACTAAAATTATAGATGTACACTATAATGATGAAAATTCAGACAGAGTAGAATTTTTGATAAATAAACTATCTTTAGCTTATTTAGAATACAGCGGTTATGAGCGATTAGTCACAGTTAAAAATGGGATTAAATTTATTGAAGAACAACTTCCAGGATTAGAAGAAAGAGCTAATAATATAAAAAAACAAATTCAAGATGTAAGGCAGCGTTATAATGTTATAGATCCTGAATTAAATACTCCTGGGTTATATCGTCAGAAACAACTCCTTGAGGAAAAAAGATTAAACCTCGAAACTAAAATAGCTAATATTAAAGTTGTAAAGGCTAATATAGAAAAACACTTAGATGAAGGAAATGCCACTACTGTTTTGGCTGATAGAACCAGCGCCTATAAAATATTAATTGAACAGCTTAACAATGTAGAAGGAAGAATAGCTCAAAAATCATCACTACTTCGTGAGGATAGCCCTATGATCAGAACTCTACGCCAACAAGAAGCAAATTTGCGTTCCCTCTTGTTTGCAGAAGCTCAAAAAATTATGAAAAATATAGACGCTGAACTTGAGGGTTTAGAAGAAGAATATAAGGTTATAGTTACTGCTGAAAATATTTTAGAACAACAACTTCAAGAATTACCGATCGCTGCTCGTCTATACTCAGAATTACAGACAGAATTAAAAGTAGTAAATCAAACTCTGAATGAGTTTAGAGCTAAAAGAGAAGATTTTAACTTAAAAGCAGCACAACAAGAAGTACCTTGGAATATTATTGAAGGACCAGGTCTTAGGCGCGATGCAAGTGGGAACCTAAAACCAGTTGGGAAAGATAACACGAAGCGAATGTTAGCTTTGATAGTAGTTTTGGGTTCACTACTGAGTATGGGTTCTGGTTTTTTAATAGAAGTTATAATACAAGTATTCCACACCCCTAAAGAGATTCAAGTAACTACTAAATTGTCTCTTTTAGGTGTAATTCCTTTGGCCAAAGAACTGAGGAGACAAACGATACAAGCAAAACCACAGAAGCATTTAATGGTTTTAGGGTCTTTAAGTTCTAAGGTAACTAACTTTTCTAATTTAGTTGATACTGATAGTAAACTCAAGTTGACATATTCTCCACTTGTATTAGAAGCTTTTCGCTCTCTTTATACAAATATCAGTTTATTAAATCATGATTCATCACTTAAATCTTTAGCTATTAGTTCGGCGATGAAAGGAGATGGTAAGTCTACTATTGCTATTAATCTAGCTCAAATTGCTGCTAGTGTTGGTCAGCGAGTATTATTAGTAGATGCTAATTTACGCAGTCCACAGATTCATTTACAACTTGGTTTACCTAATTTAGAGGGGTTTAGTGATGCTATTTCTACAGATATTGGCCTTAATGATGCTATTCAGCGATCGCCAGAAAATGAAAATCTATTTATATTAACGGCTGGTCAAGTACCACCAGATCCTATTAAGTTACTTTCATCTCAGAAAAGAAAATACTTAATGGATCAGTTTAATGCCTTTTTTGATTTAGTTATTTATGATACACCTCCGTTAGTTGATTTAGCAGATGCTAGTTTAATTACAGCTCATGTTGATGGAACTATTCTTGTGGTAGCTATTGAAAAGACAGACCGTTCAATGTTGACAAAGGCTATAGAAGGATTAAAGATTTCTGATGCTTCGGTCTTGGGTGTAGTCACTAATTTTAATAAACGGTGACATACTCCTACAGTAATTATTGTAATTAGTATGGACTGATCAGCTCCTTTAGAAGTTAGGAGTTAAGAAGTCTAAGAAGTTGTTTGAGAAGTGCTGCATGGAACCTATAAATCCTAAAAACCTAACCCGCCTGCCCCCCAAAAATCCCCCCTGCCCCCCCTTTGAAAGGGGGGAGAAGGAATGGGGGTTTCAAAGCCTCTCTCCTCGTAGGAGAGAGGTTTGGAGAGAGGTTTTTATGAGTTTACAAACATTTTATAAGAAGATTTGTGTTAAGTGGAAATAGTTTTGCGATAACTGTATAACCGGATTTCATATTGGTATTACAGCGGTTTAGTATTACAGCATTTTTTATTTGGGTAGACTATAATAGGGAGGTTCCATGGAACCAACCTACAAGGTCTTGGTTGTGATGTGAGGTCGTGTATCTGAAAATGGCTGTAAAGGCCAAATGTTTCAGAACTAAATCTTTTTTTCAGAGTTATTATGGTGAAAAATAGGCCAACTCTATCAAGCCGGACAGTAAATTCACTGATTTTTCCAAAGTTATCAATTTCTTGAATTAGACTTTTTCTAAATTAGAGTGATTTCATAGAGACTTATTTGTGCTTTTTTAGTGAATTAATTCGTATAAATACTGATAATTAATCTGATTTTTAAAGAAATAGACAAGATTTGCTTGAATGATTCAAAACAGATGACATTTGATAAAAGAATAGCTATATTAGATTTAAGGAAAGAAAGAGAAATTCTTAAAACAAGATTTCAACAGGTTTCTCTGGCCCTGACTAAAGATAGGATAAACAATCTGTTAAAAATAACTTAGTAAAACTTAGTTTCCTAAGTTGTCAATACCATATTTAAGGAGTACCGAAAATGAATACTAAACTATCTATCTTATTAACAGCGATCGCTGGTAGTGCAATTTCTGCAATGCCTGCTCAAGCTTTCTCTTTTGGAAGTGATAATGGTATCATGTTCTATGAAGATACTACTTTGGAATTTGAATTGCTCCAAAGCTATGGAGGTTACAAGTCAGATTTAAAAGTTTATGAAGCAATAGATACAGATAACGATGGAATAGTAGATGATGTGATAGCAGGAGAATTCCTCTTTGGAGAAGTGAAAGCTTCTGATGATGCAGCTGGACCAACAGCAGCTCCAGGTTCAGACCCTATAGGTACTGCGGGAAATGCTGTGGTAGGTTCTCCAGCTTATTTTACTTTTGAAGCAGGTAAGACATATACTTTAGCGCTAGAGAATTATGGGTACTGGCAGAATAAGGACACGGAAAATCCCTTTTATCCAACAGTATATTCTACAACTGCTTTAAATCCAGATGGATCACAACGGGCAGTGTTTGGTTCAACAGGTGGAAGCGAACTTAGTGGATTTGATGCTTTTAACTATACAGAAGGAAACCCATTTGGTAATTATCTAACCATTAGTTTTGATGATGCTGGTAATCAGGACGACAAAGACTATCAGGATTTCACTTTACAGGCAATGGTTATTGATCCAGTGTCAACTCCAGAACCTGCAACATTAACTGGTTTAGGTATGGTAGCTGGTGGAATGTTCTTATCTCGCTTTCGTAAAAAGCAAAAGTAATAACCCCGATGGCTGATATTACAGAACTCAAGGGGTGACATCTAGCTTATTGGTGTGGTGTAAGAAAAGATAATTGTCCTAACTAAAAACTGCACCTCTAGTATCAATTTCTAAAGCTTGTACTTTTGCAATTACTCCTTGATTTTGCCAAGCATCAGTCATTGCTGCTATTACTTTTGAACTTGTCAATGAGTTTGTTAATGCTAATAAAGTCGGACCTGCACCACTGATGACCATTTCATGGGCACCAGCATTTAAGGCAGCAGAACGCACATATTCATATCCTTTAATTAGAGACTTACGGTAGGGTTGGTGAATTTTATCTTGCATTCCAGCTTGCAACCACTCTCCGCGACCAGTTTCTAAACCTCTTAATAAAATACCTAGATGGGTGCAATTAAATATAGCATCAGCGCGACTGTATTCTGTTGGTAGAACCTGTCGCGCTTTTGCTGTTGAAAGTTCAAAGTCGGGAATTGCTACTACTGGCACAATATCGGGATGCCAGGGAATGTCGCATATTTCCCAACCTGTGGGGGTAGAAGCAGTTAAACGACAACCACCGAGTAAGGCAGGTACAACATTATCTGGGTGTCCTTCAATGGCGATCGCTAAATTCATCACTTCAGTTTGACTTAAAGGATTACCTGCTAGTTGATTTGCTGCCACTAGACCTCCGACTATTGCGGTGGCCGAACTTCCTAAACCTCTGGCTAAGGGTACGCCTAAGTCAATTTCTATTAGCACAGATGGGGGAGTTTGTTTGATATATTCATATAATTTTACAAATGCTTGATAGGCAAGATTGCTTTTATCTGTACTGACTCGTGGAGTTTCTTTGCCTGTAACAGTGATTTTTACTTCTGTTGCGCTATCCGCAATAGAGAATTTGAAGTGGTTATATAGGGATAGGGCGGCGCCAAGGCAGTCGAAACCGGGACCTAGGTTAGCGGTAGTTGCAGGTACGGTAATTGTGATAGAGGAAGGAGCAGTCATTTTAGTTATCAGTTATGAGTTATAGCAAATCCGTTGATGAAAAGCTAGAAGCAGAAGACAGAAAATAGAAAGGAAGAAAAGGCAACAATAGTTATCATTCTCCACGTCTAACTTTATTAGCACTGACACACTCATTCATAAGTTCAAAAAGTAGTAACAGCAACGACCGACGCTTGGAAAAATCAAGCAGTAGTTACAGAAGTATTAGGTTGGTAAATTGATACTAAAGGTGAGGTTTTTAGTTGAGGCAATTATTTTCTTTGCACTCAAACAATGAGGTAGATGTCACCCATTAACTTCCGTATATCAACCATCATAGTTATTACTTTTGCTTTTTATGAAAGCGAGATAAGAACATTCCACCAGCTATCATACTTAAACCAGCTAATACTGTAGGTTCTGGAGTTGACTTAACAAGTGTTGCCTTAATCGTGAAATCCTGAAAGTCTTTGTCGTTTCCATTGCCACGATCGTCAAAACTAATATCTACCATACCAGCATACAAATCTCCTTGTGTGAATAGAGAAGCATCTGTAAACTCAAAAAGTTCATCTCCACCAGATGAACCAAATACTGCCTGTTGTGTTCCACCAGAATTTAATTCACTTGTAGAATACACTGTTGTATAGTAGGGATCTTCTGTTTCCTTATCCTGCCAGTACCCATAATTAACTATTCCTAAAGTATATTCCTTACCTGCTTCAAAAGTAAAAGAAGCTAGAGAATTTGGCACAGTACCTCCCGCTACAGTACCTATAGGATCTGAACCTGGAGCACCTGTTGCTCCAATTGAAGCATCAGCAGCTTTAACTTCCCCAAACAGTAATTCCTCTTCGTCAATTGATATAACATTGTCATAAACATCACGTGTTACTTCATAAACATTTAAATCTGTCTTGAAACCTCCATAGCTTTGGTTAAATTCAAAATTTATATTAGTGTCTTCATCGAACTTAATACCATAAGTTCCAAAATAGAAAGCTTGAGCAGGTATTGCTGAAATTACAGTACCAGCGATCGCTGTTAATAAAATAGATAGTTGAGTTTTCATTTTTCGTCCTCCGATCCGATTTGATACTTTGCCAAGACTTAATGTCTAATGTTTTGAAAGATGCCTGATCGATCTCTCAATACGGTTTTATTTGATTTATTGTTTTCATCGTAATTCTACTTAAGCCAAAAAATCAATAGTTTTTTATAAGCTTCATCAAATCTTTAAATAACTCTTTTTCTTTTGTTGGTTATTTTCATGGTAGCCATATACACTATTCTAAAAAATAATGTTACTAATAATAAGTGCTGTTAAAATAATTGGCAGGATATGTTTATTTGACAATAAAGATAAATTAAGACATATAAATGGTATTAAATCTATCTATTTGAGTGTAAAATTAAAACCTAATCCCTAATAAATCTCTTTGTATGTGTAGCAAAAAATTATTGAATCTGTATAACAGGGGGAAATGCTATTATGAGGTACATATTTTGCGCAAGATGCTGGAACTGCAAGCGTTTGACTATTCGCCTCTTGTAAATTATTTGTCAAAAATATACTGTAAGTAAGAGGATCGACATCTTTTTGGAAGCTTCATTAAATCTTTAAACTTACATTCTGCACGACAAAATGTATTACGAAGTCAGGAGTCAGGAGTCAGGAGTCAGGAGCCATAATTCAGAATAAATTCATAGTAGTCAACAATTAAGTAAGTATTTATCCTTAAGATTTGACTGAGAATTTGACTCAGGAGAAAGTTAAATGGAGATAATTCTTATGGTATAAATACTTGCCAAACCACTGCTTTTCATGCTATTTTTTTTATTCCTACATTCCGCACCACAAAATGTAGCATAGAATCAGGAGTCAGGAGACAAGAGACTGGAGACTGGAGACAGAATTTTAGAAGAAAATCATAGCTGCCGTGATTGAGTAATCAATCGAGCAAGTATTTATGCTTAATTATTTACTCGGAATTTGATCAACGAAAAAAAGTAATTGAGATAATTTGCATAGTATTGTAAAGTTTTGCCGAATCAATAGAAAGATCTAGAAATCTATCAACTTTTATCCATCTTTGACAAAGAAAAGGTTTATTAGATATAATAGTGCCTTACGGGTGTAAAACATAAACTTGCCA
>NZ_JAAHHT010000345.1:3823-7597 GCF_010672085.1 Okeania sp. SIO3I5 | reverse complement strand
CTTTTTCAGGAGAAAAGAGTATTTTTCAATACACTTTTTTATGAATGTAGACAGAATTCTTCCTCCCCCTCCTCCCCCTCCTCCCCATCCTCCCCACCCTCCCACAAGGGTTTCAAGAGTTCCTTATAAGGGATAGCTTTGGAAGGGGGGAGGGGAGCGTCGGGAGTATGTCAATCTAGCCAAATTTCCCACCAAGAACCTGATTTAGATTCTAATTCTGATGATGTGACTGGTTTGATAGTATTAATTTTTTCCCCTTGATTAATCTTAGCTGCTGCTTGTTTAGCTGCCTCTTCTTCACTTCCTGCTTCAACTATTATATTCCGACGGTTGAGACTCACACGATATTTCATATTTTTTTACCTCTTTGAAGAACACAATAACACAAACTTTACCATATTCTATAGCTAAGAAAGAATTGGTTAGGACATGGACTGATGATGAATCTTAGATTAGGAAATACTTTTCCAACTGTTCCCTTTTTCCTGTTCCCTCTTCCCTGCTATATTTAAAGATCGAGAAACCGGATTTCTATCACTAAAAATCCGGATTTCTCAGTTTTTTGTCTAAATCTTTACGGTTACTTATCAGGAAAAAATATTAAGCAGGTTTAGTTAAATCGGAACAATATTCATCATTTACTACTTGAGAATGAATATTTATCGGTTCCATATCTGATGATTCTGGTAGTTTACGATTTGTAGGATGAAATATCACCTTTTTACAAACAACTAGAGAATTGCTTATAGAGGCATAATCCCAGGTAAAAATTTCTGAATCTCTGATTGTTGCATTAGCTGGGGATCTAACAAATGAACTTAGTAAGACTAATTCTAGGGTTATTAGAGCAATAATCATGTATTTTAACATAGACCTAAATAATTAATTTTAAGTAATATAGTTTGACACATTTATATTATCTCATAGTTTTTCTTTTAGTGTCAAGATAGAATGAGTAATGAGTAATGAGTAATGAGTCAGGAGGGGAGAGAATTACAAAGATTGAGTAATTATGACGATTTGAGATTTTTTTTATGTCCAATTCCCTCGGATTTGATATTATTAGATATCTCCAGAAAAGAGGGAACAGGGAACAGGAGGGAGTAATTGATAATTTATGGATAATAATTGATTTTATTTTTCATTTTTGGAGAAGTATATTAGTCTGAGAAATGCTCTAATATCAAGTAACATTAATTAACCTCAGTGTAGGGACGTTGCATAAGGGCGTCCCTACAGGATTTTGGTTATGGCGTGTAGTTCATCAAGAGCGAAAAGCGCTGTAATTAGCTAGAATCATTCCCTACTGACTACTGTAGGGGCGAATGGCCATTCGCCCCTACGACTACTGACTACTTGCAAATACCTTAAATCCTTAGTGTATAATTTTTTGAGATTTAATCAGCAAACCTTATTTAATCCTATAAGTTAATCACAAAAAAACTTCGGATTTAATACCTACGATTGAATTGATTTCTGACAAATAATACTAAAGAATATTCAATAGGTTTATCGGAATTTGAAACTACTACAAATTGATAATAACCAGAACTTCTTGTTTGACCTCTCCATCGATTTTCTGGAGAATCTTCTATTAATCCTCTAGACCAACGACGAGAATTTAGGGGGGGATAAATTGATAATAAAACTTCTGGAGAATTAGCTTCTAATCTGACGCGCAAAATTTGTTCATCTTCTAACCAAGCTAGATAAATTTTACCTTCTCCTGGTTGGAAAGTACCATTAACAACTTCCCGAAATGAACCTCGTGGAAAACGAATTTCTTCTAGGGATTTTTTGCTTTGTAAATCTTTCATTTTATCAGTAGCGATCGCTTGCCAAACTTGACCTATTGGCAAACCAATGAGATTTTTACCCCGGGTTTGCTCTGGAAATAAGTCAAGAAACCGAGCATCGGTTAAATCATTAAAAGCAACACTACTAATATTTAATTCCCTTAATTGAGACCGCCATTGATAAATATCATCTTGACTATAATTGCCTAATTTGCTACGAGCGTCTGGAGTTAGAGTTTCTAGTTTGTCTGCCAACCGATCAGCTATTTTGTACCACCGCTCTTGCCATAATTTATCTTCTGAATTTTCTTTACTCAAAGTTTCTCCTCGTTTTTCAGGATACTGAGTGTAGAAAAATTCATCTACTAAGGAAATAAAGAAAGATTCATTTATACCTAACTGCTGGAGGCGATCGCTCAACTTTTCTGGTTTTTCATTGACAATTCTATTTTGATTGGAAGTGTATTCTAACCAAATATTACCAGCTATCCAACCCATTCCCCCCATACCAAATATTGTTACTAATACTAATAAAATTGTTGACCAAATAGAAAATTTTTGGGCAACATTACTGGTAACAGGAACTTGGGAAACTGACATAGTAGCTACATTGGAGAGTTTACCAGTAGAAACAGGTGGAGTGGAAACAAGTTCTGGTGGTGCTTGGGTAGTAGCTAAGTCATTGCTAGATGGCAGATTTTCTAGCGCTTCAATAACTTGACGAGCGTTCTTAAAGCGATCGCTCGGTTTAGAAGCTAACATTTTATCTAATATATTGCCCAGATTTTCACTAACACTAATTTCCTGACGCCAGTTAAAGGTCAAATTCTGATGGTTTATCAAACCAGAGGGTTCCTTTCCAGTTAATAAAACTAAAGCTGTTACTGCTAAAGCATATAGATCGCTGTCATTATTAATAACTCCTAGTCGCATTTGTTCATCTGGAGCATATCCTACTTTTCCTAATTTTGTTGCTTGGGGTAGAATGTTACCTCCTTTGTGAGCATACTCAGAGGCGACTTTTGTTGCTGTTTCTTTGACTCCACCAAAATCAATTAATACTGGCAATTTGTCAGAAGTTTGGAGAATTATATTATCTGGAGAAATATCACGGTGAATAACTCCTAAATTGTGAATATATTCCAATACTGGTAATAGTTGGAGCAAAAATTTTGTTATTTCTACTTCGCTAAAAAGTTTGCCTTGAAGTTTGTGGCCTTCTAACAAAGCACGATAAGTTTTACCTTTTATATAATCTTGTACCAGAAATAGATATCCTTCCCCATCTAACTTATAGCGAAACATTTCTCGGAACCCAGGAATTTGTGGATGTCGCAACTTGTATAGTACCCCTGCTTCCCGTTCAAATAGTTCCTGGGATTTTTGCAAAGCATAACTACCGTGGACTTGAGGGGCAAATTCTTTGAGGACACAGAGTTCCTGGAAACGGTGGTTATCTTCTGCGAGGTAGGTACGTCCAAAACCACCATGTCCTAATTGTTTGATAATTTTATAACGGTCAGTGAGTATTAGACCAGGATATATAGGGTTATTCATAAAAATAATAGCTGGTTTGAGCCTCAATTAAGTTCTATTATTATATATAGTGCTAGGGAATAGGGAATAGGCAATAGGCAATAGGCAATAGGGAACAGCGGACTGTCAAAGGGTTTTTCTGATAGGGAAATGCTCCGCAAACAGGATTTATAAATATCCTAACCTTAATGGGTAGTGCTATATATTAGACCTCTCCGGAAAAGAGGGAACAGGGAACACTTAACTGGGAACAGGGAGATATAATTGATAATTTATGGATAGTAATTGATTTTATTTTTAATTTTCGGAGATGTCTATTAAGTTATGATATTTTAACTACTAAAGGTTTTACTAATCTATTTTATCTGTAGAGTAGTTAATGATGTGGCTATGATAGCGGTTTTAACTAATTACCTTAACTTCTGGAATTTTGAGCGACAAA
>NZ_JAAHHT010000345.1:0-3763 GCF_010672085.1 Okeania sp. SIO3I5 | reverse complement strand
TTATAATTTTAAAGATTTTGGATCAACAAAAATTTATGACGAAAGTTGAGTTCTTGAAAAATCGGAAATATTATAATTTTTTGGCAGCAGCTACTTACAGTATTATTTTCATAATTACATTAACAGTAGTTTTTGTTCTTGCCAATATACTTTTTCCTTATCCTAACATTCCTAATTATTCTAGTTATGTTAGTGTTAAGTTAAAAAACTTTGCCGAACACAAAAATGAATATAATGCTATTTTTATCGGTCCTAGTACAACTTTTCACGGTATAGTACCTAATTTATTTGATGATTTAATGGCAGAAAAAAACCTAGAAATTAAATCTTTTAACTTAGGATTTGGTGGAGCAACAGTAGCAGAGATAGACTTTTATTTAAGAACAATTATTGCTTTAAAACCAGCTAATTTAAAGTGGTTATTTATAGAATACCAAGATAGTTTGTATGAGCACCTCAGTAATGCAGATTCTGCCAGAAGTATATATTGGCATACTCCCAAGGAAACTATCTTAGCTTTAGGTATAACCTTGGAACAAGAAAAACCCTGGCGACAAAAGTTTTCTATTGCTTATGGTAACTTCAAAAGTTTATTCTATAGAATTTTATCGATGGGTAGATTTTCTGATTTTTGGTCAGAAAAAGTCTTAGGTTCTAATTTAGTTGAATTTATAAAACAACCATACTCCAAAAAGTTGATACAAGAATCTGGATATTCTGCTTTAGATGGGAAAAAAAAACCTGGTAAAAATGAGATTGGTCGTCGGCAAAGATTTTTAAATAATTTAGATGATTATTATCAAAGGGTAGATAAGTTGAAGCAAAGGAACACTGCATCAATTAATTTCTCTAAAACTTATAGCTTGAAAGTTCTCAAAAATATGTGCGCTCGCATCGAAGAACAAGGAATTCAGCCCATTATTTTTATATCTCCAACTTTGGAATATCAAGAACAAACAGCAATCGAATTGTCTAAACGGTACAATAAATCGGTAGTTTTTGCTTTCAACAATCCCGAAATTTTTCCTACTTTATATCAAGTTGAAAGTAGATCGGGTTTCGCCCACCTAAATGACAGAGGTGCAAGGGAATTTACTCGTTTTATGGCAGAACAATTTGCTAAATATCTGGAAACAAAAAAATCAGGAATCTATCCTTAAATCCGGTTAAATACTTATTATTTATATAGTTGTAGTAGGGGAGATTGAATATTGAAGTGTAGTTATAAACATATACTCTATTCTCAACATTAGACATTTCCCACAATAAAAAATAAAATAAATTATTGTACATAAATAATCAATTATTTGCCTCTATTCCCTATTCCCTATTCCCTATTCCCTATTAGAAATGATTTTTACAGAATTTCGCTTCCTATTTTTCTTCCTTACAGTTTTCTGTATCTATTGGATATTAAGGGAACACCAACATCGTAAAATTTGGTTACTCATTTGCAGCTATATTTTTTATGGCGCTTGGGATTGGCGCTTCTTATCTTTAATGTTGGCTTCCACAATCATTGATTATATCGTTGGTTTGATGATATCGAGACCTATAATTGATGATGCTAATCCAGATTGGGAAACTAAGGAAACTGATAAAACGAAAAACTTTGATTGGAACAACTTTGCTTCTAAACCTATAGACTCTCGACAACGCCAACAATGGCTAGTATTGAGTTTAATCGGCAATCTTAGTATCTTAGGATTTTTTAAATACTATAACTTTTTCACTGATTCAGCAGCTAATTTTCTCAATTTGCTCGGATTACCCCTAAGTTGTCCGATTCTAGAAATTATTCTACCTGTAGGAATTAGCTTTTATACCTTTCAAACCCTCAGCTACTCTTTAGATATTTACCGAGGTAAACTCAAACCAACTAAAAACTTTTGGGATTTTGCCTTGTTTGTCAGCTTTTTCCCCCAATTGGTTGCTGGACCTATTGTTCGTGCTGCCATCTTTTTACCTCAGTTATTGACACCGAAAACATTTAGTCAAGTGGAGGTTAGGAGTTGTTTGATGCTGTTTTTGGTAGGATATTTTAAGAAATCCTGTGTCGCAGATAATCTTTCTCTGATAGTCGATCAGTATTTTGCTAATCCAGAGATTTATACAGTAGCGAGTGCTTGGATAAGTGTAATCTCTTTGAGCATCCAAGTTTACTGTGACTTTTCTGGATATTCAGATATGGCGATCGCATCTGCTGGTTTACTAGGTTATAAATTACCTTTAAATTTCAACTTTCCTTACTTTGCCAGTAACATCACGGAACTCTGGAAACGTTGGCATATTACTATGTCTAGTTGGTTCCGAGACTATCTTTATATTCCTTTGATGAAAAGGAGAGAAAAGAAAAATAGAACCAGTATATTCTCTTATAGTAATCTTATCTACACTATGTTGGTAACGGGACTATGGCATGGTGCAGCTTGGCATTTTGTGATTTGGGGAGGACTAAATGGTATAGCTTTAGCGGTACATAAAGAATGGTCAAAATGGCTATCTCCCTACAAGAAATTACTACCTGTGAGAAATGCTCTAGGTATTCCTTTAACGTATTACTCGTTTTGTGCTTTTGGAATCTTTTTTCGCTCTCAAGATTTTTCTAGTGGTTTAACTATTGTCAAATCTTTTGTCTTGTTTAATTCTCCTGGTACTGAAAACTTAGCACTTCAAGCTCGATGGATATTTATCCCTTTAGTATTGTTACATTGGGCAGCATACAAAAACTGGTTTACTAACTGGTGGCGTATAATTCCCAATTGGAGTTTTGCAGCTATTTATGCAGTTTGTGTCTCAGCTATTTTACCTTTAGTTAGAGTTGTTCATCAACCTTTTATTTACTTTCAATTTTAAAGCGCTACGCGAAGCGTGAATAGGGAATAGGGAATAGCAGATTGTGAAAAGGTTTTAGGATTTTAGGTTGACTATGACAGAAAAATCAAGGGATAATTCTTTCTCCTGCCTCCTTTCAACAATGAATAATTATTAATTATTGAAGCACCAGTAAAGACAAATTTAGTTTTCTGGATTTGTAATTTTTCCCATAAACAAAATAGTGCCAGAATTATTATCTCTAATGGCAAAAAAGAAGGGACGATTAACTAACATATCGACAGGTATTACTGCACTTTGTAATGTTATTTTTCCGCTGGTAGTTGCTGCTGCTTCTGTTCCTGTTTCATTCACTTCAACAAATGTTTTATGTTTAACTTCACTGATAAATAATTTCTCAGGACTCATTCCAGAAAAATCTGCTCCTCCCGCCTGAAAAGCTATTTGCATTCCTAAAGATTTCAACATATCATTGAGAGTCACTTCATATTCATTTTTAAACTTTGGCAAACCTAAATTAACTTCATAACCTCCTTCAAACTGTTTCATCCAATTTTCCCAGTTTTTTTCATTCAAAACTTGATAAAATTCCTCTAAACCGACTTGTTCCCTGGGGAGAAATATATACATACTAACTAGACCTTTTTTATAGGGCAAATTGACTGCTTGAAAATATTGATTCTCGTAATATAAATATCTTGACGATTGGAACATAATTGGATGTTGTTTTTGAGTTCCATTGACTAAATAAAAAGGCATCTCTTTAGTAGAAAATTCTGAAAATTGTTGTTGCCAATTAGCCTGGAAATAAATAGCATTTAACAACACCATGACATCATTGGGCTTGAATTCTTCAATAATTTTATCAATTTTGCCTTGAGTCTTATCTTTTACCCAATTATTGATAATTTTCGGACTTTCAGGATCG
>NZ_JAAHHT010000344.1 GCF_010672085.1 Okeania sp. SIO3I5 | reverse complement strand
TGTTGACTTTTACAATAACAAAATGCTCCTAGCTTGTCAAGGGCATATCAACGTTTAGCTTATGAAGGTATCCGAATCCTGGCCCTGGCTTTCATCCCGACGCTCCCCTCCCCCCTTTCCAAGGGGGGTTAGGGGGGATGGAGAGCGCGGGACTTCCCGCCAGGAAAGTTAAATTTCCTATAGACATTAACGTTCTTGTTTACAGCCTCCGCAACGGACATGATACGAGTGAGTTTTTTCTAGGTCAATGCTCCGCAAATAGGATTTACTAATATCTAAATATCTTAAGTAATTAACGTAGTGCTATAAAAATAGAAAAACCTTCTGTTTTCAGCAGAAATGCCTTTTGCCAGAAGTTATTAAAATCAGAAATTTGAGTTTACTAAAAATTAGTTGGCTCTATTTCAATTTTTCTAAATTTTGTAGAGTAATCAAACAAATTGATTTGTTGGTTTACAAAAAGAATATCCAGCATAATCAATCTCTGCTGCATACTTATGTGACACCAGATCAACTAATTCAGAATCGTAATATTTCCAATAATCTTCTCGATTTGATTTATTGCGGTTAGGGAGCTGAAATTTTTCTAATTCTAATATTTTGGATACTTTTCTAAAGTCGTTTTCAAGATTTTCAAAACGCATAACAAAATTAACTTCAGGTTTGTTTGACGGTAAACCATGAGTATTTAGATAGTCAAACATTGTTGGTACTTTTTCTAATAAATCAATAAACTCATCTCTATTCCAGTTTTGAGTTTGACGATGTGGAGAAAAAAAGAAAGAAATCATTCTTTCCCAAGGGTTTCTAATAACGGCAAATTTATAAAGAGAATGAAAAACATCAGGTGACAAAACTTGATAGTAGTCAAGTAAAGATGAATGTTTATGTATGTTAGGAAAATTTTGATTTCTTAGTTCAAATCTCTCTACACCATCCTGCAAAGAGTTAAGGCAAACAATTTTATCTTCAGAGTAATGCTTGAGAATATTCTGAATTCAATTACCTGCTGTTTTACGAATGTGAATCAACAAAAACTTTTTCTGTATGGAAAGCATCTTTAAAACTGACTGAGTAAATATTTTATTTGCTTGTTGTCTATCTTCCGACACATTTTTACCAATAGATAATTGATAATTAGAGATAATTTTTATTATCCATTATCAATTAATGAACTACTCCCTACTCTCTAATAATTGATACAAAAGAGTATTAATAATTAACCTTCCTCCTTCTCTCCTAGATAACTAAAGCTTTCTTCCTTCCACTCTAAAATTTCAGCAAATAAAGCTTCATATCTAAAATTTCATCAAATAAAGCTTTATATCTAAAATTTCAGTAAATAAAGCTTTATAACTATCTAAAGCACTTTCAAAACCAAAATTTTCTTCAGCATATTTTCTCCCTTGATGACCTAGTTGCTCAAGTTTTTCTGGATTTTCATATAATTCTAAAATAGCTTCTACCAAAGCATCAGAATCTTCTGGAGTAACCACTATTCCACCCCCACTTTCTTCGACAACTTTCATTGCTGTACCTGTATCCGGAACAGAAGCTATTATTGGACGACCACTAGCAAGAATAACAGGAATTTTTGAAGGTAAATTAAAAGCAGTAACTGTCTTTTTCTGTATTACTAAACCAACATCAGCAGCAGATAACATTTCTGGTAATTTTTCTCGCGGAACTAAAGGCAATAAAAGTACATTATCCGCTTGATAATTATCACAACATTCTTGTAATTGTTGAAGCGCTTTTTCTTCCCCTAAAATGACAAAATAAATTTCCGATTTTTCTTTGAGACTAGCAGCAGCTTTAACTACTGTTTCTAAACCTTGAGTTAGAGCAATATTCCCAGAATAAACAACTACAAACTTATTTTGAAGATTATGTTTTTCTCGGAAAGAATTATTTTTCTCCAGAGGTCTAATAAAATTAAGGTCTACCCAATTAGGAATGCAAACAATACGATTTTTATCAACCCCTTGTTCTACTAACTTAGTGACAAAATCTTCAGCAATAACACTTATTTTAACAGCTTTGAGATAAGCTAATTTTTCTACTGCTTGAGCTATCCTTACTATCCAACTATCTTTTTTCACTAACCCTACTCTTACCGCAGCTTCAGAAACAATATCTTGAATATTTAACACCACAGAAGAGTTAGAAAATAATCCGTAAAAACTAACTGGTAAAGAAATTAATATAGTAGGAGTCGTCGCAAAAATTATTTCCGGTTTCCAACCATTAAAAGCTTGCCATAAACTAGACAGAATAAAACTACTATCTAATAATAGCCGATCTAAAAGCCCACGTTTAGAACCTCTCACATGGATATAACTACGTTGAACCGTTACGCCATTTTGTTCTTCTGTTAGAAAAAACTTTCCTTTATACTCATCATAAACTTTATTTTCAGGATAATGTGGCATACCAGTCACCACACGAACCTGATGTCCGCGTTTAGCAAAACCTTCCGCAAGTTCGGTCATTAGAGGTGCAATACCAATTGGTTCTGGGTGATAGTTATAGGAATAGATAAGAATACGCATAATTTAATTAATTATTATTGCTACTCTGCAAAAGTATTAATACCGTTTTACAGAATTCAGGTATTCAAAACTCAACAGTTAAAAGTAAGATTTTATAGAATGTAAATTTTGATGATACAGTAATTTAGGGCAATTATATCTGAAGTCATAAATCAGAATTTTAGAGGTTTTCCGTTAATATTAATGGTTATAAAAATTTTCACAACCAATTTAGGATTTCTATAGTGAACTAACATAACTAAAATAGTGCATTGGGTTTTTCAATAGAATCTTTAATTTGATCAAGATTCTAGTATTTTCCTCAACTAAAAATTACAGAATACCGCTCTAGTAGCTTGAACAAAATTTGAGAGTAATTAAGTTGAAAACTCTACTATCTGTGTAATGTCTACAATTAGTTAGAGTTGAATTCTCAGGGCAAAAATTGAACCTACTACCTAAAATCCTATTCAAATTAATAATTCTCGAATCGAAAATGGAAAATAAAGTATATAAAAGGGATGGGGATTTATGTTGTTCAATCAAAAAAATTAGTTTGAAGTTTTCTAGATTTTTTTCCTCAAGATTGTACAGGATTTTTCTGTTCGCTAGATATTAAGCTTCATCAGATTTTGCCAAGATAATTCTCAAACATAAAATCTACTCAAACTTAAGTCTACAATCATTATATATATCATTATATATATTGAAATTTCTAGCTAATATCTTATGGGAATAAAGATGGGTATAAACAGGAAATATCAAATTACTTCAATATAGCTTTTCTCAAGTTACTGAGATATATAGCAATCCTCTAATATATTTGTGTATAAAAATCTTACCGTTTTTCGGGAATAGGGAATAGGCAATGGGCAATAGACAAGAGTTTCAAAGTTTATTTCTAGTTTTTCAATTGTTACAACCTATTTAGAATTGCTATAGAATTGCTATAGTTGTTTTTCTTCTTTTCTATTCGCTGTTTCTGTGATTACCGAAAAATCAAGGTTGAAAGCCTCTTTTTTCAAGAAGAAAAAAAGAAAAAAATTCCTTTGAGCAAAATTCTCTTCTTTATAAGAAGAGGTAATAATTAATTATTGAATACTCCCTCAAACAACTGAAAATTTGCAAATATCAAATATAAAAACCCCAATAGCCCAATAGTAAGTATCTGAAATAATTCTAGTAGGCTCCACTACCTTTCTTGAATAAAATTACCACAGTTCTAATAATTAACTTTATGTCGTACATTAAACTCCAATTCTTTTGATACTTTAAATCTAACCTAATAATATCTTCAAAATTTTTAACTTGAGAACGACCATTAACTTGCCATTCTCCTGTCATACCAGGTTTAACATCTAAACGTTGCCATTGAGGAACTTCATAATGTTCTACTTCATCAGGAGTTGGAGGTCTTGTTCCAACTAAACTCATATCCCCTTTTAATACATTCCAAAACTGAGGTAATTCATCCAAACTCTTTCGCCTCAAAAAGTTACCAACTTTAGTAATTCTTGGATCATTTTCATTCTTAAATATTGCACCTTGAGCTTGATTTTTGATTTGACTCTTAAGTTGTTCTGCATCTACACACATAGAGCGAAATTTCCACATTCGGAAATGCCTTCCCATCCAACCACATCGTACTTGAGCAAAAAATATCGGACCAGGACTATCAAACTTAATAAAAATAGCTATAGGTATAAACAAAATACCTGTAATAAATAATCCTACCAAAGCACCAACAATATCAATCAGACGTTTTACCCAAGATTTAATTGAAGGATGAGTAACAGGTAGTTGATTTTCATCAGATTTACGATGACTTTTAACCTCCGGTTGTGTGGATTGTTCAATGATTAAAATTTGGTCTAATCCAGTTAGGGAAAATACACCCATAACCTGAGAATTAACATCAAAAAGGACAAAATCTCTATCTTTTTCCCTTGCTATTTTGAGATTTGTTACCAAGGAACCAATGCCACAACTATCTATAAAATTAGTGTTACTAAAATCAATAATAATCTTGCCTGTAGTATTCTCTTGAGAGAAAAGTTGTTGGCAAGTCAACTTAAATAATTCTGCCTCCGAGACAGTAAAACGAAGAGGCAAATTAATCACGGGAGTTTTTTCCCTAAAAGTTACTTTGATGTCTGTTTCTGAGGTTTGGCTGACCATGAAATCTTGGTTCCTATTTTCTGTAAGACTATAGTATTTTTGTTTTGTGCAAGAGTTATTTCTTTGAAGATGAAAATTTGAGGTATCTTACTAAAGATTTTCCTGGCATAATCAGCTTCATAATAATTACCAAATTATGTTTAAGTGATCGAAGAAAAATCACTTAAATGGTTAGACCACCCTCAAGACTAAAATTCTAGTCTAATGATTAGTAATGACTTGATACTAATACACTATCCTTAATAGATTAATCTATGCCTACTACCTTCTTAAATAGAATGTATTTAGTAGATGATATATATAGCCATTAAGCCAGATTACTATTTCTATTAATTCAGTTATATCCCTATTATAACACCAAAATAATTGGGATAAATTTGAGTGGGTTGTTACTCCTGATCGAGTCTAGTTTTGATTATTTTCCGGCTAACCCACCCAATATTTCTTGTCTAGTTATATATCTAGTTATATATATTTTCAGAACGTGAAGTTTCACGACCTCCTTTAACTCTTGCCTTGGCTTTAGCTGCACTACGTTTGAGAGCTTGAAGTCTGGCTTCATATTTTGCCCTCTGTCGTTTTTTGGGAGTTTCTTCGACTAGAGTTTTCAGAGCGCTACCTAGACTTTTATAAGCATTCGGGAGTGAATAACCAAAACGAGTGGCTAGGGCGATCGCTTTATCATCTGCTTCTATCGCCTCTTTAAGGTTACGTTCTCCGTTATTCTTTTGATAGAGTCTATACCCAGATACACCACACAAAGCTAGGGCCAGAACTAAAAGTAGACCATCCTGTACCCATAATTCACCCACAGCACCCCCCAAACCAATTGCAAGGGCAGCCATTTCCCAACCATCCCTGGGAATTGTATCGTTTTGAATTCTGGCCACTTCATGCCAGAATAATAAATTACGTTGGTCTAATGCTAGTTGTTCCCAACGTGCTAAATCAATGGATATTTCTACTTGGTCTTTGCCTATTTCTTCACTGCGAATGAGTGGAGGATTAACTTCAATGGACTTTTCTACCATTACCCAGCTTTGTAATTCTGGTGGTAGTAAGCCTTTGAGACGTCTAATTTCACTCATTTCTGCTCTGGCAGTGGTAGTAGCATAAGATGTCATAGTTTGTTTGAGTCCTATAGATTTTTCTTTCATATCATCACGCAATGTGCAACTTTCTAGGGAATAATCAGCTTTTCTGGGTCTTGAGTGGAAAGTCTCATTCTCAAAACTTCCTAAATCTCGTCGATTGGAAAAAGTTGCACATGGCTTTATAATAGTAATTTTAATCGAAAATTTTACTTTTTCCCCAAAATCTTAACTAAGATAATTGCTATCAAGCTAATTTTAATAGTAATCATAAAAATTGACTCATGTCTGGTCAGATAATTAATTCCCTAACCCAATTAAGCTTTTTTAATCTGGAGAAACCTATTAATTTACAAATATGTGAGCATCGGTTTACTTTTATAGATTTATTTGCAGGCATTGGTGGATTTAGAATTCCTCTAGAAGAATTAGGAGGTAAATGTTTAGGATATTCGGAAATTGACTCTGATGCAATAAAGGTTTATCAGCAAAATTTTTTGACTGGATATGTCAATAATAATGAAAAGTATTTGGGAGATATTACTAAAATTTCTGAGTTACCTTGGCAAGTAAATCTGATAGTTGGTGGGGTTCCTTGTCAACCTTGGTCTGTGGCTGGAAAGTTACGGGGTTTTGATGATTCTAGAGGAAAACTTTGGTTTGATACGATGAGGGTTGTGGAGAAAAATCAACCATTAGCTTTTATTTTTGAAAATGTTCGAGGGTTAATTAGTCCGACTAATCAAAGGTCGTTTGAATTAATTATTCAGAAGTTTGAAAATATTGGTTATCGTGTTTATTACAAGTTACTTAATTCTGCTGATTTTGGGTTGCCTCAAAATAGAGAACGAGTTTTTCTTGTAGGAATTAGGAAAGATTTAGATATAGATAATTTCTCTTTTCCTGAACCATTGAATTTGCCAACTAAACTGTTTCAAATTATTGATGATCTCCAAGGTGATTTTGATATTCAAAAGATCAAATTATCACCAGATATTTTGTTTAATGGCAGTATTCCGGTATCTAGAAATAAATTTCAGAAAAATGATGAGTTGAATGATTTTTTTGTTTTTTGTGATACCAGAAATGGTCATACAACTATTCATTCTTGGGATCTGATCAAGACAACTAAAAGGGAAAAGTTGATTTGTGAAACTATTCTCAAAAATAGACGGAGAAAAAAATACGGAACTAAGGATGGTAATCCTTTATCTTTGGCAGATTTATCTGAGTTAATAGAGAATTTGCAAATTCAAGAGTTGAATAATTTGGTGGAGAATAAAATTATTCGTTATGTTGAAAAACAGGGTTATGAATTTGTCAACTCTAAAAATTCATCAGGAATTAATGGCATATATAGAATATTTTTACCTCATTCAGAAATTGTGCCGACCTTAACTGCTACAGGTACAAAAGATTGTATAGCTACGGTTTCTATTAATGAGAAAACTCCAGAGGAGTATAAGTCTTTATTTATCAAGGAAATTTATCGTCAGAAAAAATATCGGTATATAACTGCAAAAGACTGTGGGAAGTTACAAGGTTTTCCTAGTTGGTTTAGAGCGCATAGTAAGGAGAATATTGCTAAGAAACAATTTGGGAATGCTGTATCTATTCCTGTTGTTTATTATTTGGCTAAGTCTTTAGTTAGGTCTCTTGGTTTTATTCATTTAGATTGACCTTAGATGGATGAAATATTTTTTTTGATACTTACAACCTCAAATTTTGCCAGTATCTAGAAAAAGCAATTCGGGCGCATAAAAACCTGAATTACAGAAGGCTCCAGAACAATTTTTGGCGCAGAAAATTTTCAGGCATTGGTAG
>NZ_JAAHHT010000343.1 GCF_010672085.1 Okeania sp. SIO3I5 | reverse complement strand
GGGGAGGATGGGGAGGATGGGGAGGATGGGGAGGATGGGGAGGAAGAATTCTGTCTACATTGATAAAAAAGTGTATTGAAAAATACTCTTTTCTCCTGAAAAAGCCGATTCAAGACTTAAACATAACTTGTTTATGTTATCAAGTTTTATGTTAAGAAAGATGTTTATAAAGCATAGCTTTCAAAGGGGGGTGGGGGGATTTTGCTATAACTGATCGCTGAAATTGGGGGTTGACAATTTGTATCCTTAAGGTTAATATTAAAAGTAAGGAGAATGGTATTAAGAACCTCGATAAATGAATAGTAGTGTCTTTTTAGTCATTTCTAGTTTTTTAGGAGTGGTTAATAGGTGGTTTTTCATCTTTGCATGGGACCCCATCGACGCACCTCCCAGAATCGCTGAAACCCTGATTCTTTCGTTGACCCGCGTCGATGCCATGCTAGGAGGGGGTTTGAGGGTCGTCATTTTGGCAAAAATTGCTTTGTTGATTTTTTTATCAAAGGGGTGCGTCGATTTGGGGGGCTAAAAGCCTTGATCTGTCGTTGTTCTAAAACCGAACTCTCTAGTGCTTCACCCGAAGCGGAATTAATGGAAACTAAAATTAATTAGCCGAGATTTTGGAGAAAGTTAAATCGTGCTCTAGTGCTTCACCCGAAGCGGAATTAATGGAAACTTCTTGGCTTTGGTGAGCCAAATAAATTTTTGTACAATGCCTCTCTAGTGCTTCACCCGAAGCGGAATTAATGGAAACCGCTTAAAGTCTACCCCTCCTAAAAAACCTCCTGGCTGGAGGTCACTAACTCTAGTGCTTCACCCGAAGCGGAATTAATGGAAACAGGACTGTGTCGATGGGAGCATCCATTAGCAGAAGTATTCTTACTCTAGTGCTTCACCCGAAGCGGAATTAATGGAAACACGACTGAGTCGTTGGACTGGATACTGGCATTATTATAATTGCTCTAGTGCTTCACCCGAAGCGGAATTAATGGAAACGTTATTGTCCCCAAAAATTTCAGCAACCCCTATAATATTCTCTAGTGCTTCACCCGAAGCGGAATTAATGGAAACTCTGCGCCTTGCTCATCAATCTTGATTTTTGCTTTTCTCTAGTGCTTCACCCGAAGCGGAATTAATGGAAATATCTGCGGAGGTGCAAGCAAATTAAAAAAAAGAAAGCTAACTGTTAAAAGTTAGCTTTTTTTGTTGCTGATATCAAATCCGCTTGATTGGACATAAAAAAAATCTCAAATCGTCATAATTACTCAATCTTTGTAATTCTCTCCCCTCCTTACTCATTACTCCGTACGGACGTTTTGCTGACGCTTTCGCTCCGCTAACGCTGCGCGACATGGAATAGTAGCATTCCGTAAGGAAAACGCATTAATGCTCAAGCAACGTCCCTACCTCATTACTCAATCAAGACTGAAGCAATCTATAACTGTTTAACCGGATTTGATATGATACCAATTTCAACCTGCTATACTAAAAAAATGAAATTAAATAATTACTAGCTGAATATTTCTGTAATATCATCAGGACTTACGCAAAATACTAAATAATACACCATCCGTAGGGGCGAATGGCATTCGCCCATACTAAATACAGCGGTACTGCGTAAGTCCTGATCATGTCCGGATAATTAGTGATCAAAAAACTTGCTCCTCCTTCATATCCCAAAATTTTCTCCTCTTCCGTCCTGTCTCCTGTCTCCTGTCTCCTGACTCCTCCCTCGTTATTTATAACTGTTCAACCGGACATGACAGGACTTACGCAAAATATTGGATTATACACCAGATGTAGGGGCGAACGGCCGTTCGCCCCTACTATATGTGGTGGTACTGCGTAAGTCCTGTCTGTAATACCATATTCCCTAGCGCGTAGCGCTATACTGAATAATACCGATGCTACCGGATTTGAGATAATTTCTGAGTGATAACTGATAACTGAAAAACTCAGCGGACATAAGAAGCACCATTAATATCAATAGTTGCTCCTGTGGTATGAGGAGTTAACCCAGATGCCAAAAAAGCTACCACATTCGCAACGTCCTCTGGTGTTGCCAACTTACCCAAAGGAATATCGCGGGTAGCAAACTCTTCACCCACTTCTTGCAGATAACTTTCTACTCTCTCAGTACGAACAAACCCTGGTGCAATCGCATAAGCTAAAATATTATCCTTGGCAAAACCACGAGCAATAGTACGAGTTAAAGAAATAACACCGCCTTTGCTAGCAGCATAGTGAATATGTTCGGCATCGTCTCCCCGAAAAGCAGCACGACTGGCAATATTAATAATAGTACCGCCTTTACGAGTCTGAAAATGACGAATTGCTTCTCGACATAGATCGGCAACTGCGATTAAATTTACTTGTAAAGTTTGTTGCCAAGCATCAGTCCAAATATCTATTTCATCATCTACACTAGCACTCACAAAAATACCAGCATTATTCACCAAAATATCAATATGATTCTTCCAGGCGATCGCTTCTTGCCACAATTTCACAGCAGCATTTTTTTCAGCTAAATCTACCTTTAATAAATAACATTTATCTTGACCAATTTTATCAGCTATAGTTTTTGCTGCTTGTTGTTTATGATAGTAGTGCAAAATAACATTTGCCCCTGCCTTTGCCAAAGTTTCTACTGTGGCAGCACCAATACCACTAGATGCACCTGTAATTAAAACAACTTTTCCACTTAAGTCAATCATTTTTTATTCTTACTCTCTACCGAATTATTTGGTAATCTTATATTTATAAAATTATTTATACCTAATTTTTAAATGGGATATCAGCAAACAAAACATAGATAAAACACATAAACTTTTCCAAACAAATAACCACCAAGGATGCCACCAAGCTCCAGTTTGCACTTCTACAATATCGGATAAACCAAATAATAAAAATGTGAATGTTGCTACTATTCTATGTAATCTTACTAACTCACGATTGTTAATCGCAGATATAGCAAAAGCACCTGCAAAAATAAACCAAATTCCTGCTTCAATATAGTTACCTTTCCTATAGACTGTTTCTAATATTTTGGCTTGCTGAAGAGGGTCACTATTTTGCAGTGTTAACCATAATCCTATAAATATTCCACCTAAAAAAATTAATAAAATACATAATCTGATAATTACATTTTTATTCATAAATTTTCTCTAGGAAAAAAATGGAGTTTTATCAAAATCAAATGGTTATGGTGTATGGTAATGGTTGTAAATTGTAATTATTTTTTTACAAGGCACGGGATTGGGAGCATCTTGCTCCCCTGCCAGATATTCCTTGTTCCTGTATACCATTACTATGCAGGAGTACCAATCAAATAAAGTTATTTTTGTGACAGCAAATTTCATCAAGAATCAAGTAGTTTCACAGGCAAGATGCCTGTGCTACCAAAGTTTTATCATTACAGAAAACTAATTAATCGGAAAAATTAATGATAGTAACTAACAAAAATATTTTAGAGAGTTGCCAAAAATTATTGATGAGATGCAATTTTTCCTCATACTAATTTTCTTATTTATTTCTGTGGAAACTGCTGTGGAAACTGCTAATGTTTATGAAACCTAATTCCTAAAAAAACATCATAGAGAAAACTCCAAAAGTTTTTTCCTTGCAACAATCCCAAAGATTGAGGAGAACCTTTAACATCTAAAAGTGGTTTCATTACTTCATAAGCAGGTTTGTAATTATACCAAGGTATAGATGGCCATAAATGGTGAATCAAGTGGTAGTTCTGTCCACCAATTAGGATATTGAGAATGGCGCTGGGATAAACTCTAGCATTGTGCCAGCGATCGCGCTCCTCAAAAGGACGGTGAGGCAAATAATCAAAAAATAACCCTAGAGCTATACCTACTACTAAAGCAGGGGAAAACCAGAAATTTAAAATATAGTCCACAAACCCATAATATATAGATAACCCTACAATAATGAAGACCACCAAACGGCTGAAAAACCATTCCCATAACTCAAACTTTCGCCAAAGTCGTCTTTTAAAAAAGAAGATTTCATGGTAAAAAAAACGAGCTGCAATTAGCCACAGAGGGCCACCAGTAGAAACAAAATGATCTGGGTCATTTTCTGGATCGTTAACGTGGGCGTGATGTTGTAGATGTACTCGTGTAAATACTGGAAAAGCAAAACCTAAAAGTAGAGCGCTGCCATGACCTAAAATAGCATTAACTAAGTGGTCTTTATGGGCTGAATTATGGGACGCATCGTGAATAACTGTTCCTGCTATATGTAAGGCTACTACATTCATTAAGAAGCAGCACCATCCAGGAAAGTGCCAGCAAAAGTAACCACAGGTTGATAAAACAACTATTCCTAAAGCACTCAAAAACATGAGTAAGTTAGTATTTAACCCTCCAGAAGGGCCAAGTAACTCTCTTGGGACTGTTGTTTGCAGTCCTGCCTCTAACATTGTTATTTTCACTCCTTAATATTAATTAATACTTCTTCTGGTAGCATACGATACATACAACTTTTTGTAAAGATATATGAAACAGTCTTAAGTAAATAGGATAATTAGCATTTTTGTCAAGAGAAAAAATCAAAAAATTTAGGGACGATCCCCATAGCGTTAATCAAAATCCCAAAACTTAATTAGACCTCTCCGGAAAAGAGGGAACAGGGAACAGGGAACAGGGAACAGGAAGAAGTAATTGATAATTTCTGGATAAGAATTGATTCCATTTTTAATTTTCGGAGAGGTCTATGAGATTAAATACGGCTTGGGAATGACTAAATAATATTAAGAGTCAAAAGTAATCCTTAATATTCAAACTGAAATCTAATTGATTATGCTAGTCTAAAGTGTCAATCTTACACAAGTATTTTAACTAATAAATTAGGTCAAACTCGAACTTCGTTGAGAAGTTAACTAGCTATCAGCTTTTAGCAGCTAGGGGTTAAAATCCTCTTCTCGCAGATCAAAAAATGATCCTATTGAGTCCTGAGTGTTTGTTTTATTAACTATGTTTATTGACGTTGTTGAATCAAACTATCAGGACTTACGCAGAGACTCTATATATAGTAAGGGCGAATGCCAGAAAGCCCCTACAAATGGTGCTTAAAAGGTCGATTTGCGTAGTGAGGGCGAATGCCAGAAAGCCCCTACAAATGAATTATAAATACCCCGAAAACTACTGGCTCCTGTCCCTACCCTTAACGAAGTTAGAAGTCAGAAGTCAGTAGGGGCGATTCTCTTTCTCGCCCGTACAGAAGTTATTTTTGTAACGGGGTTTTAGACCCAATCCTGTTTGATAAACAGGACTTACGCAGAACCACCATATCTAGCAGGGGCGAATGCCATTCGCCCTTACAGATAGTGTATAATTCCATTTTTTGCGTAAGTCCTGATAAATTAACTACTCCCTACTCCCTAAGATTAAAAAAATCTAAATTTTTGTTTTTTGAAGGAGTGTTTATCAAGTAATTAATGTATACAAATAATTAAAAATCAAGATATTTATCCTATCTAATCTACTAACACCCTAAACTCATGGAACTACAAAACAGTCTGCGTCGAACCAAAATAGTAGCAACCATTGGCCCAGCTACAAGTCAACCTGATGTACTGCGGGAACTAATCAAAGCAGGCGCTACAACCCTGCGACTGAACTTTTCCCACGGAACCCATGAAGATCATCAACGTAATATTCGCCTCATCCGACAAACCTCTTTTGAACTAAATCAACCGGTAGCTATTCTACAAGACCTTCAAGGACCAAAAATTAGATTAGGAAAATTTGAAACAGGTTCCATATCTTTAGAGCGTGGAGACCCCTTTATTTTGACGAGTCACTTGATGCCAGGAACTCAAGAAATTTCCTCTGTAACTTATGAACCTCTGGCAGATGAAGTGCCAGAAGGAGCAAAAATTCTCCTGGATGATGGCAAAGTAGAAATGTTGGTAGAAAAAGTAGATAAAGTAGAGAAACAACTACATTGTCGGGTGGTAGTTGGTGGTACTCTTTCTAATAATAAAGGTGTCAATTTTCCGGGAGTTTATCTATCAATTAAAGCACTGACAGACAAAGACAGAAAAGATTTAATGTTTGGTCTCGATCAAGGGGTAGACTGGGTAGCACTAAGTTTTGTGCGTAACCCCCAGGATGTTTTAGAGATTAAACAACTAATTGCTAATGCCGGGAAAAAAGTTCCTGTAATTGCCAAAATCGAAAAACACGAAGCGATCCAACAAATGGAAGAAATTTTGGTTTTGTGTAATGGAGTGATGGTTGCTCGTGGAGACTTGGGAGTAGAGCTACCAGCAGAGGATGTACCGTTGCTGCAAAAACGACTAATTTCTACTTCTAACCGGATAGGAATTCCTGTAATTACTGCTACCCAAATGTTAGATAGCATGGTGAATAACCCCCGCGCTACCCGCGCCGAAATTTCTGACGTGGCAAACGCAATTATTGATGGTACAGATGCCGTAATGTTATCAAATGAGACGGCAGTAGGAAAGTATCCTGTGGAAGCTGTCGCCACAATGGCAACTATTGCCCGAAGAATTGAGCAAGAAGTTATCACTTGTAATGTCTCGAGTGTGAATGATACAGGTCATTCGATCCCGAATGCTATTAGTCATGCAGTTAGTCAGATTGCACAAAATTTAGATGCAGCAGCTATTATGAGCTTGACAAAAACAGGTGCAACCGCACGAAATGTATCTAAGTTTCGACCAAGAACTCCTATTTTAGCAGTGACTCCCCATGTGGATGTGGCACGACAGTTACAACTTGTGTGGGGTGTGAGACCATTATTAGTGTTAGAGTTGTCTTCCACTGGTCAGACTTTCCAATCAGCAATTAGTGTAGCTCAGGAAAAGGAGTTATTAGTTGATGGAGATTTAGTAGTGATGACTGCGGGTACTTTGCAAGGTGTGGCAGGTTCAACAGATTTAATTAAAGTTGAGGTAGTAACTGCAGTTTTGGGTCAAGGTACTGGAGTTGGTCAGGGTTCTGTGAGCGGTCGCGCCAGGGTTGCTCGCAATGCGACGGAGGTTCGTGATTTTAATCCAGGAGAAATTTTGGTGGTTAATCAGACAAATGCCGAGTTTGTGGAGGCAATGCGAAAAGCTTCTGGAGTCATAACGGAAGAAGATAGTGTCACCAGTCATGCTGCAATTATTGGTTTGCGTTTGGGGTTACCAGTAATTGTGGGAGTGAAGGATGCTACCAATGTGGTGCGGGATGGAGCAATTTTGACGTTGGATACTCAAAGAGGTGTGGTTTACTCTGGAGCTAGTCAAAGGTAATCAGTTATCAGTAGTGGACTGACACAGCGAATTTTGTGCCAAATTTGTATGGTGCGTATTTACGGCTAAAATCTAGATGGTGAAAAGCATTTCACAATCCGTCGTAACGCACCATTTTTTTTATTGATCAGGACTTATATCATGTTCGGTTGAATACTTATAAATAATTATCAAGGAGTCAGGAGGTAGGGAGGTTGCATAACAAAAATGCGAACGTCCGTAGGTCCTCAGAATTTCTGGAGAAAGGAGTCAGGAGAAAAGTAGAAGTATAATATAGAATCCGGGTAATTAGTTATCGTATTACTGAGGAGTAATGAGTAATGAGTAATGAGTAATGAGTAATGAGTAAGGAGTAAGGAGTAAGGAGTAAGGAGTAATATCAAATCCGGTTGAATACA
>NZ_JAAHHT010000342.1 GCF_010672085.1 Okeania sp. SIO3I5 | reverse complement strand
ATGTTAATAGTTTCATGATTATTGATTGATATTTACTTTTTATGAAAAAAATAATTACGATTAGTTCCAGTATATCTTTTTAAAATTTAACTTAATTTACAAAAATCTTGAGTCTTGGCAGGTTTATACGTTGCATGCAACGTCCCTACAGGAGTGGGGGAGCAAAGTTGTTGTTGGGTTTCGGGTTCCTCAACCCAACCTACGCCTAATGCAAAGTTTTAGCTGTGTCAGTCCACTACAAATTTTGCTGTTCCCTGTTCGCTGTTCCCTCTTTTCTGGAAATGTCTAATATTAGAATAAAATTAGGAAAAAATTTATGAGTGAAGAAACCAAAAAATCAGATCGAGATTTACAACCATGGCGCTTGATGCTAGAAACTGTTACAGGAGCAAGTCACGAGCGCAAAAATTTGCGGAACCAGGATTACGGTGATTATTACCAACCTAACGAGAATGACTTGCCTATTATCTTAGCTATCTCTGACGGCCACGGTAGTGCTAAAAGTTTTAGGAGCGATCGCGGTTCTAAGTTTGCTGTAGAAACTGCTATAGAACTTTTGACAGGTTTAGTAGCTCAAGAAAGCGATCAAGAGAATACCTCAGCAGTAAAAAATCCTGTTAACGATGAGTTTCGCCAAAACATAGTTTCCACATGGAAAAAGAAAGTCGATGACGATCTCAAAAACAAGGACTTTACTTTAGAAGAATGGGATAAATTAGAAAAAGAAGAGGGAGAAAAAGTACGTAAAAGTCTTGAAGATAATAAAGAAGAGCGTAAATATGTTGTTTATGGTGCGACTCTCTTAGCAGTTTTAGTAACAGAAGATTATAACCTTTATCTTCAACTAGGAGATGGAGATATTCTGACTGTAGATACTGGTGGAAACACGACTAGACCTATTGCTAAAGATGAAAATCTGATAGCTAATGAAACCTATTCTTTGTGCATGAAGGATGCGTGGAAATATATAGACAACCATTTTGTCCGTTACACGCAAGAAAGTAAACGACCAATGATTATAGTTTCGACAGATGGTTATGCCAACTCTTTTGATAGTGAAGAGAAATTCATCAAAATTGGTAAAGATTACTTAGATATGATTCGGCAGCAAACTTTTGATGAAGTTGCATCACAACTAAAAGGTTTTTTGGAGCAGACATCTCAAGCAGGGAGTGGAGATGATATTACCTTTGGGTTGATTAAACAAATTGACTATAAAGACAAAGCAGATTATGATAAACTTTGTTGGCAACTTGCCAAAAAAGTTTTTAAAGAAAGCAAAAAAAGCAATGCAGAACTTCAGCAAATAAAAGAACAATTACAAGAATCTGTAAAAAAAGATGATATTCAACTACTTGTTAATCTTTTAAATCAAACTACCGAAACCTACTCAAATCAAATAGAAACACTTGTAACGGATTATAGTAATTTATTACAAGATTTGCAAAAGAGTTTTATAGAGCTATTAGAATTACAATCTAAGAAGTTAGAAGATATTGAAAAATTATTGCAAAATTTAACAGCACAAAAGTCACAAGAGTTAAATTCTACTAAGAAGAAAAAAGTCACAGAAGTAACAAAAATAGAAAGAACAGTCGTAAGCGAAATAAAAAAAAAGTAGATTTTCTGCAAACAGGATTAATTGCGACTATGGTTTTAGTTACTATTAGTATGTTGACAAATATTGCTACTGCTATCTGGTTACTCCCAAAAAGCTTTAGTGATAATAATCCAGAAACAAAACCTTCAGAAACTTCAACTCCTAAAGTTTCACCAAGCCCAAAAACAACACCTTCAAATAGCCTAAAGCCATTGCCTTCCTCATAAAAAAAATCACAAATAGCCAATATTTTTGGCTTTTCAATTAATACGAGAAAAGCTTAAGTAGGTAGGCACGAACAACTCTCACTATGAAAGGAAATGTTGATGCAACTGAGACCTTTGAGATTGCTTCCTTCCACTCCGTTCCAGTCGCAATGACGTATTTGTAAATTTTCCCACCGACCTACTTAAAAAGGCATTCTTTGAAAATATTAACTCAAATTATCAGCAGAAAAATAATGACTCAATTACAAGATGGGCAAAACATTGGAACTGAAATTTCTGGTGCAAACTGTATAATCGAAAAACGCCTTGCTGAAGGCGGACAAGGAGAAGTTTACCAAGTTAATGTTAATGGGAAATTAATGGCTCTCAAATGGTATTTTCCCCATATTGTTGAACAAGATCCTCGTCAAAAAGAGCGTTTAGAAAATGCTATTCAAATGGGTGCGCCTAACGATCGATTTCTTTGGCCAGTAGACTTAGCACTAGCTCCCGAACAACCTTCATCCTATGGTTATATAATGCCTCTACGGGAACCACGTTTTAAAAGTCTCAATGATTTAGTCAAACGTAGAATCGAACCTAGTTTTCGTGCTTTAGTGACAGCAGGATTTGAACTAGCTGATAGTTATTATCAACTTCATGCCAAGGGATTATGCTATCGAGATATTTCTTTTGGTAATGCTTTTTTTGACCCCGATACTGGAGAAGTGCGCATTTGCGACAACGATAATGTAGATGTGAACAAAATGGCTGGAAGTGTTGCCGGAACGCCACGTTTTATGGCTCCAGAAATAGTCAGAGGTGAAGCACACCCTAGCACGCAAACTGACTTATTTTCCTTAACAGTTTTGCTGTTTTATATTCTTTTCAACCATCATCCTTTAGAAGGAGCAAAAGAACAAGCTATTCATTGCTTTGATTTGCCAGCAATGACAAAAATTTATGGCACAGAGGCACTTTTTATATTTGACCCCGACGATCATTCCAACCGTCCCGTTCCTGGGGTACAAGAGAATCCTCTCGCTTTTTGGGAGATTTATCCTCAATCATTACGAGACTTATTTACCAGAGCTTTTACAGATGGAATTAAAGATCCTGAAAATGGTCGAGTACAGGAAAATGAGTGGCGTAAAACCATGCTGAGTTTGCGAGATTCCATCATTTACTGTCCTCATTGTGGGGAACAAAATTTTTATGATGTTGATGCTTTGAAAAAACAAGGAAAACTCAATCCCTGTTGGAGTTGTCAAAAAGAAATAGTCACACCTCCTCGTATCCGTATTGGTAAAAAAATTATCATGCTAAATCACGATACTAAGTTATTTCCTCATCATGTAGACGATGGGAAAAAATATGATTTTTCAGAACCAGTAGCAGAGGTAGTTAGAAATCCCAAAAATCCTAACCTTTGGGGACTGAAAAATCTAACCACTGCAAAATGGGTGGTGACAACAGCTGATAATAACATGAAAGATGTTGAACCTGGACGCAGCGTTACTATGGCAGTGGGAACTAAAATTAACTTCGGAACTGAAAAAGGAGAGATTCGAGTTTGACATACATTGGTGACAACGTGAGATTCTTATTGAAACATTGGGATTGAAATAATGAACCAAAAATTTTCTCTTTTGGTCGATTGGATCTGGTTAGGTAACCGATATGTATACAACCAACCCCATTCTCTGCTAGCGTTGGGGGAGTTTTCTCCCCTCTCAAAAGCAGGAGAGGGGGAGGGGCAGGGGGGAGAGGTCTTCCCTCGTTGCTCGCTCAAACACCCACAATTTTAGTCTTGACACGCTACTACTGGACTGTTTCAGCTAAAAACTGTGCATTAGGGAGTAGGGTAGGGACTAAGGATGCTTAGTCCTTACGGGGGAAAGATTGTTATTGGGTTTCATTATATCTCTTAATCCGTATATCCGTGGCATAATCCGTGTGAGCCGGAAACTTAATCACGGTAGGGACTAAAGATGCTTAGTCCTTACGGGGGAAAGATTGTTATTGGGTTTCATTATATCTCTTAATCCGTATATCCGTGGCATAATCCGTGTGAGCCGGAAATTTCATCTCAAACAGGTATGCTCCTGGCGAGCAAGATGCTCGCACTAGAGATTTACAGGCCGCAATAATTCTGAGCGGAAATTTTGTCGAACTTGAATATTAAGATATCGTCTTTGCAAAACCTGCCATTTCCGCAATGCTTGGTCTCGACTTTGTTGCAGTTGCTTTGCCAAGTTGGGAAGAAGTTTGTCAATGTCAGATTGCAAAATATTTTCCAGAAATTCTCTTAAAACTGCACTATCTTGAATATCGCCAAGATATTCTTGGAGTTCTTTCATATCTTTTAAATAAGCTTCATAAGTTGCACCGTAAAATTCAGTAAACAAACTCATTTGGTAACGAACCCGCTTTACTTCTTTGCGCAAACTATGTAGATTTTCTTCCTCATAATCCCTAATATCTATAGAATAATTATCATTCTTAATTTTCACGACTTGATATTTGGAATTAGTTTTTTGTAGCAGGAAATCCTGATTATCGCTTGTTTCTAAATCCTCTTTTTCTACCCCTACTAACCAACCAGGATGAAGAAATAATTGACTAATTTCTGGTAATAATAAATCTGGTAATACTTCTTGAATTGGTAGTAGAGAAATATCTGTATAAATTGGGCTATCTAACCACTCCTGCAATTTCTGTTTCAACATTAGATAACTCTTGTGTCCGAGTATTGCTCGTACTTTTTTGAACGCTTGGCGACGCTGTTTTCGCAACTGTTGCAAAACTTTATCCAGCTCGACTTGTTCTGGAGGAGGTAAATTTGGTTGATAGCGATTTTCTAGAGCTTCCAAAAGCACATCTAAATCCCTTAAACCCCCTAAACAACGAGCAATTTTACCAATGTTTCGATCTTGAGCAGCTTTCGGCAAACTTACAACAGGTCCAAAACCTTGAGCAGCAGAACGTAAACGACGCATACTCACCCGCATTTGATGCAGTTCCTCTGGATCTTGGTCTTTGAGTACCTCTGGTTCATGTTTTAGAGTTTTCTGAAAATGCTTTTCAAAGGCTAAGGATGCCCAGTCTCCAAGGCTATTGACTTTCGGTAATACTTGTGTTGTCATAGTTAATTGTCACCCTAACTCAACTTTGGCAGTCATGCTTACAACATTCTGCAAAACTGTCATTATAACACCTTTTGTTAATAAGTAACAACTTTTTTTGTGAAATTAATGAAAAGAGGGAACAGGGAACAGGGAACAGGGAACAGGGAAGAATAATTGCTAATTTATGGATAAGAATTGATTTGACTTTTTATTTTTGGAGATGTCTATTAAATAATACGCTATCTGTAGGGGCGATTCGCTTGCTCGCCCCTACTAGATATAGCGCCTATGCGTAAGTCCCGCTCCTATTCATTATTGACTAGATTGGGTCTTTTGTGAAAATATTACTTTTGTAATATCAGTAGAAAAATTATCTATGGTGACAAAAGAAGAAAGCGATCGCCTCTTGACTTTTTGGAACGATACTGCTATGGAGTATCCCCAGGACAAGTGTATCTACCAGTTATTTGAACAACAGGTAGAAAGGACTCCGAACTTGGTAGCGGTAGTGTTTGAGGAAAAACAGCTAACCTACCAGGAGTTGAACGGTAAAGTTAATCAACTTGCCCGCTACTTGCAAAATTTGGGTGTAGGGCCAGAAGTTCTAGTGGGTCTTTGTATCGATCGCTCCTTGGACATGATTATCGCCATGTTAGGAATTTTGAAAGCAGGTGGTGCTTATGTTCCTTTAGATCCAGCTTATCCGACAGAACGTTTAGCTTTTATGGTTGAAGATGCGGGTTTGTCAATTATAGTTACTCAAGAAAAATTGGCGGCAAATTTGCTGGAGTTGACAACAATGGCAAGCTCTTGTCGGATAGTTAACTTAGACAACGATGGGGAAAAGATATGGCAACAAGGTTCTGAAAATCTAGACAGTAAGCTAAGTTCTGAAAATTTAGCATACATTATCTATACGTCTGGTTCTACTGGAAAACCTAAAGGAGTGCAAATTGCTCACAAATCTGTAGTTAATTTATTACAGGCGATCGCTACTTGTCCGGGACTTGGCGCTGACGATACAATGTTAGCTCTCACCACCATATCATTTGATGTTTCGGTTCCTGAAATATACGGATTATTAACTGTCGGAGGTCGCGTCGTTTTAGCTAGTCGAGAAGTAGCAAAAGATCCAGCACAATTAATAGAATTGCTAACATCCCAAAATCCTACAGTTATGTCAGCAACTCCAGCAACTTGGCGAATGCTGCTAGACGGTGGTTGGCAAGGTAGTCAAAATCTGAAAATTATTTCCACTGGAGAGAGGTTATCAAGAGAATTAGCAGACAAGTTATTAGAAAAATGTGACTCCCTCTGGAATCTATACGGACCTACAGAAATTACCGTTTGGGCAACTCTTTATCAGGTAAAATCTGGTGCAGGAGAAGTAGCGATCGGGCAACCTATTGCTAATACTCAAACTTATATTCTCGATCCGGAGCGGAAACAAGTACCTATTGGCGAATCAGGAGAATTGTATATTGGCGGTGCAGGTTTAGCAAAGGGATACCTAAATAGAGCAGAACTAAGTGCGGAAAAATTTATTCCCAATCCATTTAGCACGGAACCAAATTCTCGTCTCTACAAAACTGGGGATTTGGCACGCTACCTTCCTGACGGTAATATTGAATGTCTGGGACGCATTGACGACCAAGTAAAAATTCGCGGTTATCGGATCGAACTTGGGGAAATTGAGGCAACTTTGAGCAAATATCCTGATGTAAAACAAGCTGTAGTTATTGCACGGGAAGATATTCCCAATCAAAAACGCCTCGTTGCTTACTTAGTTCCTGGTTCGGAAGCAGATACAGAAAATGCAGTCAAGCAAACCGAACAATGGCAAAAAATTTGGGATGAAGCTTATATCCAACCAGATGATGAGCAAGATGGGAGTTTTCATATTGGTGGTTGGAACGATAGCTATACCGGGAAAGACCTCGATCCTGAACAAGTGCGAGAATGGGTAGAGCATACGGTGGAGCGGATTCTATCTTTGCAACCGCAGCGACTCTTGGAAATCGGGTGTGGGACGGGTTTGCTTCTGTTTCGGGTCGCCACCCAATGTCAGCATTACTACGCTACGGATCTTTCTGGGGAAGCAATTCGCTATCTAGAACGACAAATTGGTAATAGTGAATTGGCATCCTCAGTAGTGTTGCGTCAGAAACCTGCGGATGGATTGGGAGAGATTGTTAATGAACCTTTTGATACAGCTATCTCTAATTCAGTGATTCAGTTTTTTCCCAGTATTGAGTATCTAGTTCAGGTTATAGAAACAGCGGTACAGTTAGTCGAACCTGGAGGTCAAATTTTTCTGGGAGATATACTGAGTTTGCCTTTGTTGGAAATGTTTCATACGTCGGTGCAGTTATATCAAGCTTCTGCTTCCCTTTCAATATCAGAATTAGGGCAACGGATAGCTTCGCGTCTTGCTCGAGAACAACGACTAATTATTGATCCTGAATTTTTTATTGCTCTAAAAGCGCATTTACCTCAAATTAGTCATGTAGAAATTCAACTCAAGCGCGGGAATTATCAAAATGAATTGACTCGCTTCCGTTATGATGTTGTTCTCCATGTAGGGAAAAAAGTTTCGACTCTGACAACTTCTCCTGTATTTCTGAATTGGCAGGAAAATCCCCCCCTAACCCCCCCTTTGAAAGGGGGGGGAGATTCGGAAAGTTTGAGTATCCCTTTGAAAGGGGGGGGAGATTCGGAAAGTTTGAGTATCCCTTTGAAAGGGGGGGGAGATTCGGAAAGTTTGAGTATCCCTTTGAAA
>NZ_JAAHHT010000341.1 GCF_010672085.1 Okeania sp. SIO3I5 | reverse complement strand
CATTTCTTCTATGCGTTGAATCCGAGCTTTTTGTTTAGTGCTGCGAGCCTTCGGACCTCGTTTCAACCATTCTAATTCCCGGCGTAATACACCTTGATGTTTCCTTTGAGAATTAACAATTGATTCTTCAGCTAAAGCTTTTTTTTCTAAATAGTAGGAATAATTTCCAGAATAAGTGTAAATATCCCCTCTATCTATTTCCATAATTTTATTAGTAACCCTGTCGAGAAAATAACGGTCGTGAGTAATTAATAAAATTGCTCCAGAAAAAGTATTTAAGTAACTTTGTAACCATTCGACAGACATAGCATCTAGATGGTTTGTTGGCTCATCCATTAACAAAACATCAGGTTCAGCAAGTAGGGCTGTTGCTAAAGCAATTCGTTTACGATAACCCCCAGATAAATTGCTAACTTTAGCATCAAAATCTAGAATTCCTAATTGACTCAGGATAATTTTTGCCTTAGTTTCTAATTCCCAAGCATTGGTAGAATCCATGCTTTGAGTTACTTCTGAAAAACGCGACATTAACTGATTATCTTCTGGATAATGAGCTAATTTTTCTGATAATTCTTCGTACTCTTTTACCAGTGCCATTTGTTCGCCACTGTCGGCAAAAACTTGTTCTAATACGGTGTTATTTTCATCCAAATCTGGTTGTTGAGGTAAATAAATAATCCTCACATTTTGATTGACTAAAATTTGACCGCCGTCTGTAGGTTCTAAACCAGCAATCATTTTTAATAGAGTTGATTTTCCCGAACCATTTGTACCAATTAAACCAACTTTGTCGTTAGTATCTAAACTGAAACTGGCATCTTTTAAAATTTCTTTAATGCCAAAGTCTTTTTTTACTGATTGAAGTGTGAATATACTCATTTATTTTAGGAATTAGGGAATAGAAAATAAGAATAACAACTGTATCTCAGTAACTTGAGAAATGCTGTTACTAATTAAGCTAAGATTTAGATTATACATCAATTCTAGCTTAAAGCCAAGGCTGTCATTTCAGTTATCAGTTATCAGTTATCAGTACCTCTGCCTGTTTGCTCTGCATTCCACAGGAAAGTCAGAGGCTTGAAATATTGAACCTGTTTTTTTTCAGCCCCTTGAAAGGGGAGGCTTGAGACCTGATTTTTTGGTCAAAAACTGTTTGATATTAAGGATGATTTTTAATATCATCTAATATACTAATCTTAAATAATTTGGTATCTAAAAAATTGTAGGGGTTTGGTTTCCAAATCCCATTTTTTTTGTTGTCAGACTAAACGACCTTAGCTCAAATATTACAATATAAGCGCGGGTTGCTCTAGCTGAATATTTACATTAAAAAGCAATTAAATATTGACTAGAATATACTTTTCTTCTCTAGGGGGTTTGCAGACAAAAAACCTACTTATTACAGAATTAATTTTGATTATGAAATAATTTGCGATTTAAAAAACTGTAGGGGTTTGGTTTCCAAATCCCATTTTTTTTGTTGTCAGACTAAACGACCTTAGCTCAAATATTACAATATAAGCGCGGGTTGCTCTAGCTGAATATTTACATTAAAAAGCAATTAAATATTGACTGGAATATAGTTTTCTTCTCTAGGGGGTTTGGAGACAAAAAAACTACTTATTACAGAATTAATTTTGATTATGAAATAATTTGTGATTGAAAAAAACTGTAGGGGTTTGGTTTCCAAATCCCATTTTTTTTGTTGTGAGACTAAACGACCTTAGCTCAAATATTACAACATAAGGGCGGGTTGCTCTAAGGGCGGGTTGCTCTAGCTGAATATTTACATTAAAAAGCAATTAAATATTGACTAGAATATACTTTTCTTATCTAGGGGGTTTGCAGACAAAAAACCTACTTATTACAGAATTAATTTTGATTATGAAATAATTTGTGATTGAAAAAAACTGTAGAAATTTGGTTTTCAAATCCCATTTTTTTGTTGTGAGACTAAACGACCTTAGCTCAAATATTACAACATAAGCGCGGGTTGCTCTAGCTGAATATTTACATGAAAAAGCAATTAAATATTGACTGGAATATACTTTTCTTATCTAGGGGGTTTGAAATGATTTGCGATTGAAAAAAATGTAGGGGTTTGGTTTCCAAATCCCTTTTTTGATTGGATTGTGAAACTAAAGCCCGTTAGATAAAATATTACAACCGATTTAGGATGACTCTAGCTGAATATTTACATGAAAAAGCAATTAAATATTGACTGGAATATACTTTTCTTATCTAGGGGGTTTGGAGACCAAACCCCTACTTATTACACAATTAATTTTCATTTATTACAACCGATTTACGATCGCTCTAGCTGAATATTTACATGAAAAAGCAATTAAATATTGACTAGAATATAATTTTCTTATCTAGGGGGTTTGGAGACCAAACCCCTACTTATTGCACAATTAATTTTTATTATAAATAAATAGATATTAAAAATTAGTTGAAAAATACAATTTATCAAAATAATTTGGTCGCGCCACCCCGCTTTTTAAGGCGAAATGTTTTTGGATGGTTGCTCAAAATCCCCGTTACAAAAACAACTTCTGACTTCTGACTTCTGACTTCGTTAAGTATTGCTAGTTTCTTGATCTGGTAATAAGTAAATTATCCCTGAAATTATTGTTAAAGCAACAGAAATCCAAAACATAATTATTGTTGGAGTTGCCCAAATTTTGGGTAAAGGAGCAATTAATAAAGCAACAGCGATAATTTGACTTACAGTTTTTAATTTTCCCCAAATATTAGCTCCTGAAATTTTGCTTTGATTAACGCGCCAACCTGCTATGGTTAACTCCCTACCTAAAATTAAAAATACTCCCCAAGCAGGAACTTTGCCTAATTCAATTAATGCTAATAGAGGTGCTAAAACTAATAATTTATCTACTAAAGGATCTAAAAATTTACCCAAGTCGGTAATTTGATTAAGTTTTCGTGCTAAATAACCATCTAAAAAATCTGTAGCTGAAGCAATTAAAAAGATTGCTAAACATATCCAAAGATTCTGATTAGTTGGAGTCTTGAGAATGTAAAGAATAATAGGTACTCCCAACAGGCGAGAAAAAGTAATTGAATTCGGTATATTCATAATTGAAGAAGGAAGAATGAATAATGGATAATTGATAATGGATAATTGATAATGAATTGAGTTTTTATACAATGTTTCAAAACTACTTCTTTGAAAACCGAAAAATTCAAATGTTTTCACTTTTTGTACAAGAATTATCAAGCCAAATAATTATTCATTAGAGAAATTATCAATTATCCATTGGTAAATATTATTATATGGCAATCGGCGTTTATGTTGTAACATTTTATCGTAGGGGTTTGATCTCCAAACCCTGGTCTCCAAACCCAAGCAAAAATAGGAATTAGAAACCAACTCCCTACAGTTTTTTCACAGGTCATTGAGAATTGCGATATATTAGTATATTCAGGCTATAGTCTTGATTTTAATTGAGCAACTGCTATAATTATTGAAATTAATTTTATAGCTAAGAAAGAATTGGTTAGAAAAATTACTGATTATGAATCTTAGACTAGGAAATGTTTTTCTAACTGTTCCCTGTTCCCTAGAATATTGGTTAAAATTATAATTATGTCTGTATCAAAAGAAGAAGCAAAGCAATTATTAGAACGTTTGATTTTTGATGACGAACGCCCTCAAGATTGGGTGCAAGATGTTTGGGGAATGAGTCCGACTTTGGGAGAAACTGCTGCTAAGTTGTTAGATGTTTTTGACGTCTTAATTGCATCTTGTCCGGAGCCTGAATTAAATGATCTACTGCAAACTTTTGATGCAGAATTATTCGAGGAAGATTAGGATATTTATTAATAGTAAGTAGGGGCGTTTCATGGAACGCCCCTACAGGGGTTTGAAAAGTTAAAAATTGTAGAATTTATGCTCAATTTTTTTTGAGCAATAGACTTCTATTTTGATTAGTTATCGCTATCTCAAAAATAGTAGGGCAGGAGAAGAATTTATTTGCATTAATATCAGATTTTTCTGCCCCTAAACTACTCAGTTAATCATGCTGTTAACTATAATTAATCAAAGTCGAAATCGCTGTCGTAACTATCGTCACCATTATCAGCATTTTCTGCTTGATTGAGAAGAAAACCAGTCGCTTTCCTGGCTACATAACCAGCTTCTGGACCACCAACTTCTGAAGCTACAGCTCCTACTACAGAACTAACTCCAAAATTAAATAAAGAAGTTAAGAAATTCATTAGATTATTCCTCAAATTGAACGATTGTTTTTTTCAGGATACCTGTCTCAATTTATGAGATGAGATTGGTATTAATTAGGTTAAGAGGCGATAAATTTTGTCGATTTTTTCTATTAAAATTAATCTCCGAAAAAGTTATCTACCTCTGGCATTAAGTCCTCATCACTGTTTGTTTCATTAACACCACAAAACTTTTGCTGGAAAAGACTATGATGGTGAAAATGATTGTTTGGAAGATGACTTGGGTTATAGAAAATTTCGCGGTCAAAATTTAATTCTGGTGGCATAATACCCCAAGTGTTTTTGACTGAAATTCGAGGTTTTCTTTGCCTCATATTTCTATAGTATAGGCAATAATTTGATTTGCAAAGAGTAAAAATGTCAGTGACAAGATGTCAGCATTACTCTGATTCTAAATGTCTTACAATTATGTAAACTAAATCTGGCTGAGGTTCTTTTCCTTCACTAATTAATTGACGGGCTAATGTTGCTCCGAATTTTCTGATTGCTTTAGGTGGTTGTGTATGTTCATAGCGATAAAATTGACGCAGAGAAATACCTACCATTTTGGCAGCTTTTTCGTTGGTTATGCCAAAACTAACTAATGCTTTGGGATTCAGATATTCGGCTGCTTTGATTTGAGAAATTAAGTCTTCTTTTGTTGTGATTTGTTGAGACATTTTGACCTCCTCAAAAAGTAGTACATTTTCTTTGTGTAAGACTAATGAGTAGATTAAAAACTAGGGAATATACCCCGATGCAAGGGGTGTTGATAAATTCCTGAAAGTATTGCTATAATTAACAAAATCTAACTTCGGGGAATAAAAAGTTTGGGGATTCTCTGAAATTTCTTACTCAAGGAAGTTGCAAAAATGCCAAGACAATCTAGAGGGCCAAAAATTAAAGAAAGAGCCAAATTCTTATTAGGGGCTTTATTAGCACTTGTTAATAAGGAATTATATCATCCTTCTGATATCCAAGTACAAGTAAGATGGTTGGGGGAAGAAACTGCTGCCCGTCTATTTGTGAAAGCTCAATTGAAACACTTAGTCAAACTAACAGAAATATATGGTCAAAAGTTGACTACAGAGCAAATTAGAGATGTGCTAAAACAATTGGAAGAGTTCTTGCAGATTTTGGAAGATAGACGGGAAAAAACCCAAGGTGCATCAGAATGGAAGTTTGTGCTGAAGTTGTTGAATAAGGATAAAGAAGATAATTTGAAATTTTTAGAGGAGGAGTGGGAGAAACGAAAATCAAAGTCTGGCCATGACAAACAAGCTAAGTCTGATGCAGTCCTTCCAACTCAAAGATCCAATATTCCTGGAGAGAAATGGTTATACCAACTTAAAAAAATTATGCTACGGATAATGAGTGTGATTAAAAGACTTTACAGGAGATATTCCTTTGGTAAAAAAGATAATTTCCGACATAAAAAACGGTATTGAAGCCATTCATTCTTACTCCTGACTCCTTGTGAATAGCCTAGTGATTTGTAGCAAACAATCAAATTGGTATTAGATAATAAGGTTCTTGTGGGTAGGGAAAAGGAACTTGCCGAACTCGACGCATTACTCAAAAATAATCAACGGGGTGTTGGTAAAACCGAACTTTCCCGTCGATACGCTCATGCTCATAAGTCTGCTTACCCTGGTGGTATCTGTTGGTTGGAAGTACCTGCGGAGAATGTCGGTATTCAGATTCTCATGTTTGCTCAGAATAATCTCGGACTTATTCTCCCCGAAGAGGAAGATTTACCGGGAAAGTTGCACTACTGTTGGCAAAATTGGTCTGAGGGGGAGGCGTTACTTATTTATAATGATGTGACTGACTACGAAACTCAGATAAAGCCTTTTTTGCCTCCAGATTTGTCTCGGTTTCGGGTACTGCTGACGACTCGTAAAAATCTTGGTTCGGCATTTCAGTCGTTGCCTCTCGATGTATTGACACCTTTGCTAGCCATGGAGTTATTAAAATCTATATTGTTGCCAAGAAAAAGAGTTTTGCACGAACCCCAGTCAGCAAAAGCTAGGGAACTTTTGAAATGGTTGGGTTATTTGCCTCTGGCGATTCAATTAGTGGGGCGATTTTTAGATCAGTATTGGGAGATTTTGAATAGGGATAATTTGGCTTTGACAAAAATGCTTGAGCGTTTACAGAGAAAGAGTCTGGAACATCGGGCGATGTTGGCTAATGAGTTGATTAATTATCCTAATGGTGTGGCGGAGGCGATGGCTTTGAGTTGGGATAGGTTGGATAAAAAGACTCAAGAAATAGGTTTGCGGTTGGGGTTATATGCTTTGGCACCTTTTCGTTTGTCGTTGGATCAGATAGAGGATGATGAGGAGTTGGAGGTTTGGGAAATTGCGATTGGGGATTTGCTAAATCTGCATTTGTTGAAGGGTGTTGAGTATGGGGTTTATAGTTTGCATCCTTTGGTGCGGGAATTTTTGCAGATGAAGTTGAGAGAATATTCGGGGGCGGATGAGTTGAGACGTGGTTTTGTTGTGGCGATCGTGGAGGCGGCGCGGAAAATTCCCCACCAGGATATTACACAGGAGCAAGTTCGGGAAGTTGAGGTTGATATTCCCCATATTGAGGAGGTAGCAGAAAATTTAACTGAGTATTTGAGTGATGATGATTTGATTGTTCCTTTTACTCGCTTAGGTGCATTCTATAAAGATCAAGGATTTTATCCACAGGCACAACCTTGGTTAGAGAAGGGTAAAGAAATAGCAGAAAAACGGCTGGATAAAGATAACTCTGATGTTGCGACTGTCTACAACAACCTAGCAAATTTATATGAATCTCTTGGGAAATACGAAGCAGCAGAACCTTTGTACCTGCAAGCTATTGAAATCGTCAAAATCGCCCTACCGGAAAATCATCCATATCTTGCCAGCCACATCAACAACCTAGCTTTATTATATAAATCTCTTGGGAAATACGAAGCAGCAGAACCTTTGTACTTGCAAGCTCTTGAAATCCACAAAATCGCCCTACCCGAAAATCATCCACAGCTTGCCACCCACCTCAACAACCTAGCTTTATTATATAAATCTCTTGGGAAATACGAAGCAGCAGAACCTTTGTACCTGCAAGCTATTGAAATCCACAAAATCGCCCTACCCGAAAATCATCCATCCCTTGCCATCGACTTCAACAACCTAGCAAATTTATATTATTCTCAAGGGAAATACGAAGCAGCAGAACCTTTGTACCTGCAAGCTATTGAAATCCACAAACCAGACTCCTTACCGATGGCACTGATAATCTCAGGCAGCCCACCTGGGCCAAAAAACTTCTCAACAGGAAAAACTTGAGAAATGACGATCGCCTGCGTAGTCAAGCCAAACTTCAAATCCTCTGTCGCAGCCAAATATTTTTCAAATCGAGACAACGATAAAAGCCGCTCAATCCGATTCTCAATCAACAACTCATGCTCCCCAACCAAACAAATTAATTGAGAATTAAACTCCGTATAAATTGACAACCCTT
>NZ_JAAHHT010000340.1 GCF_010672085.1 Okeania sp. SIO3I5 | reverse complement strand
GATATCTAGTAAATAGAAAGTTAAGTTAGAAAGGGCAGGGAATAGAAATTTTTGAGTTAATTCTCTCTTCCCTACTCCCTATTTCCTATTTCCTCTTCCCTATTATTTTTGATTTTTACAGATATCTCGTCAATGGAAAGTTAAGTTAGAAAGGGCAGGGAATAGAAAGTTTTTAGTTAATTCTCTCTTCCCTACTCCCTATTTCCTATTTCCTCTTCCCTATTATTTTTGATTTTTACAGATATCTCGTCAATGAAAAGTTAAGTTAGAAAGGGCAGGGAATAGAAAGTTTTTAGTTAATTCTCTCTTCCCTACTCCCTATTTCCTATTTCCTCTTCCCTATTATTTTTGATTTTTACAGATATCTCGTCAATAGAAAGTTAAGTTAGAAAGGGCAGGGAATAGAAAGTTTTTAGTTAATTCTCTCTTCCCTACTCCCTATTTCCTATTTCCTCTTCCCTATTATTTTTGATTTTTAGAGATATCTCGTCAATGGAAAGTTAAGTTAGAAAGGGCAGGGAATAGAAAGTTTTTACTTAATTCTCTCTTCCCTACTCCATACTCCCTACTCCCTATTTTATATAGAGATGTCTAGTAAATGGAAAGTTAAGTTATAAAGGTAAGGAAATAGAAGGTTGTTACTTAATTCCTTCTTCCCTATTCCCTATTCCCTACTCCCTAATTTTTATATAAAGTCAAAATCATCCGCCTCAATAATAGTTGAAATTTGGTCTTCGTCAGGTTCAATAGATTGAAGAATACCTAACTCAAAAGCAGGCAAACTATCATCAGCTAGACTGCTGTCATAACCAAGGATATATTTGTTACTTTTACCATTGAGGTAAACAAAGAAAGCAGGGCGATCGCTCGATCCATTTTGTACATTTAAGGCAGCATTGACTGCTTGTGCATCATCAAACTTACCTTCAAAAATCACTAATTCGGCATCAGCAATACTCAAACCTTCAGAACCAATATTTTCGTCCTGGAGAATCACATCAGAAAAACCATCATCCGTTATCTCCCCGAAGTTAGCAGATGTAAATAGGAATGTATCTTCACCTTTGCTGTCAAAATCAATGATTATATCAATACCTTCGTCAGCAACCTCATAAAAGAAGAAATCATTTCCACCACCACCTGTTAACCTGTCCGAACCAGACCCTCCTGCTATAGTATCATTACCAACACTACCATTAATTTGATCATTGTTGTCACCGCCTTGGATAGAATCATCTCCTATATCCCCAAGAACCGTATCTTGACCAGAACCAGCATCTATCGTGTCATTACCATCATCACCGACTATTGAGTCATCACCCTCTTCTCCAAATATTAAGTCGTTCTCTGAACCACCAGAAACGGTGTCAGATCCTGCACCACTATTAATACTATCGTTATCAGTACCACCATCTATTAGATCGTTACCCTCTCCACCAGTTACAGAATCGTTATCAACTCCACTGCGAATAGTATCATTACCTGCATTCCCAGCTATACTATCTTGCCCACCTGCTCCCACAATAGAGTCGTTACCTTCTCCACCGGCGATACTATCACCACCTTCTCCTCCTAGTAAATTATCGTTACCAGTCTCTCCAAAGATACTGTCATTTCCTGTATCTCCAGCAATTAGATCATTCCCGTCATTACCAAACAGACTGTCGCTGCCATCTCCCCCTCTGAGAGTATCTGCTTGAGGTCCACCGGATAGACAGTCATCACCAGAGTCACCAAAAATAGAGTCATCTCCTTCATCACCACTAATATAGTCACTGCTACTCAAACCATTAATGGTGTCGTCTCCTGTTAGACCCAAAATATTATTACTGAGGGCGGTACCAGTGAAGTTATCATCTTCATTAGTTAATGTTTTAGTATCATCTGTAATCCCTATGCTGAATGAAGTTACTGGCACTTGACCGCCAGAAGGATCGGAAACCGTATAACTGAAAGAGTCGTTACCTGCTGTATCATCGGGAGTAAATTGTAGTAGGTTATTGTTAATATCTTCTTGAGTGAAGGTATCTCCTTCTCGTAATGGGGAATTTCCTCCTATTCTTATATCCCCTAAATCTGGAGCATCTGCTATTGTATAAGTTAACTCACCAGGAGTATTGTCAGGATCTGATGCTTGTAAATTATTCTCAGTAATGAACTGTATACCTGAATCTTTTTCTACTACTATACCAGTATTGTTAATTAGCACTGGTGGTTGGTTAACTGTAATCGTTACATTGGCACTATCGCTTCCCCCTTCGCCATCACTAATAGTGTAGCTGAAACTCTCAGTACCAAGAAAGTCAGTATCTGGAGTATATTCAAATACCCCATTGCTTTTTACCACTAACTCTCCATTGGATACAGAGGTAAAGTCAATTACTGTTAGTGAGTTGCCCTCTGGATCGGAGTCATTTTCTAATACATTGAACTCTACAGATGTATCTTGACTGCTTTCTACCTCATCATTTTGCGCATTAGGTGGAAGGTTGGGAATAGGCGGTGGTGTTGGTGGTTCTGGTGTATCTGGTGGTTCTGGTGTATCTGGTGGTTCTGGTGTATCTGGTGGTTCTGGTGTATCTGGTGGTTCTGGTGTATCTGGTGGTTCTGGTGTATCTGGTGGTTCTGGTGTATCTGGTGGTTCTGGTGTGTCTGGTGGTTCTGGTGTATCTGGTGGTGTGGGAATCGGAAACCCACCAGCACCAATAAAGCTACCAGCATTAATAGTATTACTTTCAACCCCTACTAAAATAGCTAAGAAAGGACCATCAGAACCATTCTGAATGATGGTATCACGACTTGCCACATTAGGACTTTGGAAAATAACTAAATCGTTAAACCCTAAACCACCTCCTAGACGAATTAGGTCTGCACTAGCATTAAAGTCTAAAATAATATCTGCATCAAAAATTTCCACTCCACCATTTTCAGGACTAATAAAAAATGTATCATTACCCTCACCACCAACAAGGGTATCTGTGCCTAAACCTCCTACTAAAGAGTCGTTGCCAGAATTTCCTTGAGCTACATCGTTACCATCCCCACCATCTATAGTGTCATTGCCAATATTCCCTAGAATTTCGTCGTCACCTTCGCCTCCAAATATTGAGTCGTTATCTTCATCCCCACTCAGTATGTCTACTCCTGAACCTCCAATTATTGAATCGTTCCCAAAACCACCAGATACTTCATTGTTGCCTGAGTCCGTTAATATAGTGTCGTTGCCTCCATCTCCAAATAAGCGATCGTTACCTAGACCACCGCTGACAAAGTCCTCTCCTTCACCACCGCTGACAAAGTCGTCACCTTCTCCACCAAGAACATTATCGTTACCATCTCCACCTAAGACGGCATCATCACCTCTGTCACCAGACACGAAGTCATCTCCGGCATCCCCAGAAACATTATCGTTACCTCTACCTCCATATACGGTATCTCTACCATCCCCGCCACTTACAATGTCATTGTCGCGATCGCCAAATAATATATCATTACCATCTTCTCCTAAAACAAAATCGTCATCCCTTCCTCCACGGGCGTTATCATTCCCTTGATTGCCTGTAACTGTATCATTGTTCCGACCTCCGTTTAGAAAATCGTTATCTCCATCGCCTCTGATTTCATCGTTACCTGCTTCACCAAAGATGCTATCGTCACCCCCTGCTCCAAATATCACATCTACTTGGTCGCTACCAATTAAAAATTCATTCTCAGGAGTACCTTGAAATACTCCTTCGACTCTGATTGGCGCTCCTTCATTGAAAACTGTAATGTTAACTGTTGCTAGAGAACTTGTTGTGCCATTACTTGTCTCGTAACTAAAGCTGTCTGTTCCTATAAAGAAGTCTCTGGGGGTATAAGTGAAAGTACCTGTTCCATTTTCAACTAACGATCCATCATTCGGCAAACTAAAGTTAATGATGGATAGTCGGTTGCCTGTAGGATCGATGTCGTTTTCCAGGACATTAAAACTAACCGCTTGGTTTTGATTAGTTGTCACTGCGTCATCTATAGCTAGTGGTGGTGGCGGTGGTTCGGGTGCAGGGGTTGGTGGTGGTGTTTCTGTTGGTGTTGGAGATGGTATGGGCAATAGCTCTAACTCGCCCTCAATAATCAGACCAATGAGGTTGCCTTGATCGTCTCTAACTTCGATAACTTCTGTTGGTGGTGGTGTTGGTTCTGGTGTTGGTTCTGGCGTTGGTTCTGGCGTTGGTTCTGGCGTTGGTTCTGGCGTTGGTTCTGGCGTTGGTTCTGGTGTTGGTTCTGGTGTTGGTTCTGGTGTTGGTTCTGGCGTTGGTTCTGGCGTTGGTTCTGGCGTTGGTTCTGGCGTTGGTTCTGGCGTTGGTTCTGGCGTTGGTTCTGGCGTTGGTTCTGGCGTTGGTTCTGGCGTTGCTTCTGGTATTGCTTGTAATGGTACAAACTCATTAAAATCATTAAAGAAACCTCGTATTGGAACGCCATTTATGATCATTGTAACTACTTCAACATTTGTAAGTACTCCTGCTGTTCCCATTATTTTTCTCCCTTTAAAAATTTTCTTGAAATTTGTTGACGATATCTATTGACAAATAAACGTTTTTATAATGCAAGTCCCGAATTTCCATCAGTCCTAAATTTTAGCAAAAATTAGTAGTCTGTGTCTGGAAGTCAGGAGTCAGAACTCAGCATTCAGTAGAATTTTTGGTAGTCCTGCATTGTAATGGTGAAAATATATATTTTTTAATTTCTTCCCACACCTCCCACACGGACCACACTCTCTCTACCATTCCTCAGCACCACCACCGAATTTTTTTTGTCGGGGTTCCCTAGAACTGGTTCCTTGCTAGAATCCTTATAGCAGTTTTCATGCTGGATAGACCACAGTTCTAATCATCGGGGGGCAGTCCGGGAAGATTTGTATACTATGAAACTAGCCTTTGACTTCTTACTCCGTACGGACGTTTAGCTTGCATCACAACGCACGTTAACGCGGAGCGACATGGAATAGGAGCATTCCGGAACGGAAAACGCATTAATGCTCAAGCAACGTCCCTACTAACTCCTTACTCCGTACGGACGCCCTTATGCAACGTCCCTACCTCCTTACTTATTACTCATTACTCCTGACTCCTTCTTCAAAATGTGAATTATCCAACTAACCAGTATACGACATAGAACTGTAGACCAAAGGTAAAAGTGGCCCGGTTTGTTCCTGTCCATTGACAGCCAAATCGCTGTGACAAAGGTAAATCCGATATTCATTTGACCCATTAACAGAACTAGAGTTGGAATAACCGACACGACTTAATAAATCTAGCAAAATTCGTCGCAATCTTTCCCGATCCGATTTTTGAGTATCTTCAATAGTCCAAGATTTTCCTAATTGGCCTTGCAAAAATAATGGCGCTCCGTAGAGAGTAGCACTACCCCCACTTAACCACAAAGAAGAACCAATATCTAACCAAAACTGCCATCTATGACATTTGCGACTAGCTCGGTATTGAAAAATCGTCGCCAAAGTAACTGTGGGAGGCGAATTACCTATTGAACGAACTGGATACGGATTTGCACTAACCACACCTCTGCGTAAAAACTGGATAAATTTCTCCACTGTACTAGAGGATGAATTTTCCTCCACTGGATTATCAGTCATAAGTTCTGTTACCTGAAATTGGGAGTTTTGTTGTAGTCTGCGCTCTACTTCCCAATAGTGGGTTGCTGTTTCCATCAATTCTCGTAGCGCTGCTAACTGAGCAAAAGAAAGATAATTAGAAATAAAAAATTTCTGAATTGCTCTATCTAATAGAAAGATAGGGTTTGGCACTTGACGTTGTTCCTGTTGCGATCGCTGTTTTTCTATCCACTCTAAAATCTGATTATAAATACGAGTTGCTCGATACCCCACCCTATCCCATCGAGAAAAAGTTTCTATAGGTAGTAAGCGTGGATGTGTAATATCTGGGTAAAAGCAATGATCCGCTAATAAACCTGCCCGTACTGGATCTATATCGTTAGTCTTGTGTAAATTTTCCTGAGCATCTATTTCTTTTTCCCCTTTTTTAATTGATCTGTGACTTAATACCACTAGCATTTCTGCCACAGCATCACGATCTACTAAACGACCCAAACCAGGATAAACTAAAGTTAAAATACTCAACAATGCTCGAATCATCGGATAGCTAATTAGAGGACGTTGTTCTTTAAGAGATTCCACAGCAATTCGATTCTTATTTAGAATTGAAATTAAACTATAACGAGCGATGGCATCTAAACCAGGAGCTATTATCGCCACTTCTTCTGGTTTTACTATACCCAAATTTATATCTTTAGCGATCGCCTCTGCTGTTTCTCGTAATAAAGATGCCCGCGATCTAGTTTCAATGGATTTAAAATAAGTTGGAAGTTGATAAATAGAATTATTCAAGTAATTCTTGACGACTAACTCGACAATAGGTTCCCCTATTTCTTGTGCTAAATTCCGCTCTGCCTCTAATAGTTCTATTTGACAGCGTTTCTGTAGTTCTGCTAAACATTCCGGGTCAGCTCCCAAACCTAACCTCACACTACCATCAGGATTATAAGTAAAAACACCTGCAGAACCATTATCTAACAGAAAGTCGAACAACTGATAAATTATAGCTGGATATTCATCCACATCATCTGCCAAAACAAAAGGATAGCGAGGAATTAAATGTTGTTGATAGGTAGAATTTGGCAATAGATACCGCCAGTACAATTCCGTAATTATTCCGTAAGTTAGGAAACCTCTTTGGCAACACCAATCTCGCCACTGTTGTAGTAATTCTACTATATTGGCATAGAAGTCTTCTGGGGCACTTGGCGAACCAGTTCCTACTTCATTAAATCCCTCTTGTAAAATCATTCCGATTTCTTCTGTGGGAGTGCAACTGAAAGCAGCCAACTGAAACAAGTCTAGAGTTCGACGTATCATCCGCTCTAAACTAACTCCTGGCTGTTGTAATTTCTCTATCTGGGGACGCCAAAATCTACCAGCAAGTTCCTGTTCTGTTTCGGGGCGTAATCGCAAAGGAAACTGGCCGCTCAAGTCCAATGCTTGGATTAGCAATGGCCAAAATAAGATTACCTCATCCTCAAAGAAACCTAATGGGGTAGTTGAGTGATAGGGGTATTGTTCTGATGTGGCCTCGGAAATTCTGTCCATTAAATTAATCCGGTTTTCTGCATTAGCAGCCAAGATTAAGATTTGGGGTTCAGTATATTGGGAGTCCCCTATATCGCTTTTGAGGTTTTCTGGCCTCACTGTGGGGACAATTTGATTGAGGGGAGATTGAATCTGTTGGCCTCTGATGCAGAATTCTTCTATTAACCGAGTTGTTTTACCACTAAGAGTTGGTCCTGTAATCCAAAGGGAAGAAGATGGCAATTTTGGCTATCCTTTGTCTGGTTGAGAAACTAGATTATATTATGGAATTATTGGTTTTGATGCTACGTTTAGAGATTTATTAGTATAATTAAAGTTTTGGACTAGAAATTTTTTCGATTTGGAGTTGAGCTGGAAACTATAACGTTGGAGTTTTTGCTGAGAATTTATTATTAGGATAAGTCAAAATTTCGGACTAGAGATTTTTTCGATTTGAAGTCTACCTCAAAACTGTAACGTTGGAGTTTTTGCTGAAAATTTCCTATTATTAGGATAAGTCAAAATTTCGGACTAGAGATTTTTTCGATTTGAAGTCTACCTCAAAACTGTAACGTTGGAGTTTTTGGTGAGAATTTCCTATTATTAGGATAAGTCAAAATTTCGGAGTAGAGATTTTTTCGATTTGAAGTCTACCTCAA
>NZ_JAAHHT010000034.1:45199-64259 GCF_010672085.1 Okeania sp. SIO3I5 | reverse complement strand
CCCACAAGGGTTTCAAGAGTTCCTTATAAGGGATAGCTTAAAAAGGGGGGAGTCTTCAAAGTCCCCCTTTTCAAGGGGGATTTAGGGGGATCGTAACTGTACCTCATCTTTATGAGAAATGCTATATTAGGGATAGGTAATTATTAATTATTAATTATTAATTGTTAATTGCTGAAATACTCCCCTACTCCTTTTGAGACTAAAAAAAAGTTCCCATTGAAAAACGGGAACTAATATAAATAGTAACTACTCTTGAAGTCTGAACCTCAATTTTTGCTACCGAGAAACTTCTATTTTCATTATGAAACGAACTCACTTTTTACCGAAACTTCAACTATTTTAAGCTTTAAAAGCTATCTCATCTAATAGCTAAAATTTTAGTTTCACGATTACATTATTCAGATTAATCTCCAAGTACCTCGTCACAAAATAGTTTAGCTGACTCAAAATCTTTGCCAGATCTATTAGCTTCAGCTGCTTTATTTTCTAGGAAGCTTGAAACTGAACCTTTAGCTAAAGAACGAGTTGTTGCACTGGCACTATCTTGAACCCAATCATTATTACCAACTTTGTACTTAAAATCGCATCTATATTGATCGTTAGCAGATCCTGCTTGTAAGAAGATACCTAGAGAAGCTAGTGCAGATAGGATCAAGTACCTTTTCATTATAATCTCCTACTAATTGGTTTGCTGTTCAGATAGTAATTTACTATCTATATTATTTTTATATCTCTAAGTGAATATTTTTTATTGTTAAATACAATACTATTTACCACTTTTTCTTCAATTTTTTGCCTAATAATTCCTTCTTTTAAGTATAAATTCTCATGCAAATATTGGCATCGTTAATATTAGTTAGAACTATCTCAGTATCAAAAAAAATAATTTTAAAAAATTTCAATATTTATGATATAATTAATCCCTAGACTTTATCATTTTGTAAATCAGATTTTACCCTGATCCACTTAAATTGTCAAGGCTTAAATATGACTATTTATATCAATAATGATCTCCGATAAATATTCTGAAAAATAAACATTTAAGTTGCAATATGAATACAAATTTAATGGGTGCATCTCAATGCTAGAAGAAAGGCAAAAATTTATTGCTTTTAGGGAATAGGGAACACTTAACAGGGAACACTTAACTGAGAATAGGGAATAGGAAAAAAGTATTTTGGCAAATATGAGATGCACTCAATTTAATCAAGCTCGACTATTACTAAATCAAAGAGTAAAAATACTTGGCTAGTAGAGAAAGAAGAAAGTTTTTTTTCTAGCGTTTCTCAAGTGACTAAAGGTTACAGTTGTTTTTATTCTTTGGTATTCTCACCAAACTCGAATTACTACTCCCTACTTCCTACGAACGTTGCATACAACCTCCCTACCTCTGACCTAAAAAATTCGTAATTTTTTACCTCACTCCTGATGAGAATTGCTATATAACTAATTAAACAGACTTGATATAATACAGAACTAGGAATGTATCGGTTTGAGGTTAATAGCTAATCTGTTAACCTATTAGCAAAACTCTGCCTTATTCAATAGTCAGAGAAACCTCTAATAGACTATTACTCCTAATTTCAGTTCTAGCAAAGTAGATGGAACCTTATGCAATGCAGGCCATAAACACAAAAGTCATGAGTCAAAAATCTATAAGTCAGATGGCGATATAAAAACTTGAAATTGATAATAAATTGTGGAGGAGTGAAATTATTTAAGTTAATTAAGTAATAGCAATAAAATGTCTAGGTTTGATGAATTATAGATAAAATATCTTACTATAGAACTCTATTATTGACTTTCCAGTTCACGGGAAAGTCAATAATAATATCAACAGAAACTATATTAAATTAGGAGACATGAATGCGTAGTAAACGCTCTAAACCCTGGATTCATCGTAATTCACGTTTTATTATTGCCGGTATCGCAGCAGTAGGTGCTGTAATTACAGCTTATCTTGCTATAGAAAAATTAACAGGAGGAACAGTTATTTGCCCCGTAGAGGGTTGCGACAAGGTACTTGAAAGCCCCTACGCTACTGTTTTCGGCTTACCTCTAGCTCTATTTGGCTTTCTAGCTTATGCTGGTATGGGAACAATGGCGATCGCTCCTTGGTTAATCAACCCAGATTCCCAAAAAGAGTTACGCTCAAAAGTAGAAAACTGGAGTTGGTTATTAATCTTTGTGGGTGCCGTCTCCATGACCATCTTCAGCAGCTATCTGATGTACATAATGGCATTTGAAATTAAATCTCTTTGTATTTATTGCATTGGTTCAGCTATTTGTTCCATAAGTCTATTTATCTTGGCATTAATTGGTCGTAATTGGGAAGACATTGGACAGTTAATCTTTACCGCTATCATTGTCGGGATGATTACTATGGTAGGAACACTTGCGGTTTATGCTCCAATTCATAGCACCTCTGCTACCGAACCAAATGTCTCTGGAATTACAACTACTTCCACTCCAGCAAAAGTTGCATTAGCAGAACATTTAACAAAAGTAGATGCAAAAATGTATGGTGCTTATTGGTGCAGTCATTGTCAGGATCAAAAGCGATTATTTGGTCAAGAAGCTGTGAGTAAACTTAACTATATTGAGTGCGATCCTAAAGGCAAAAATCCTCAACCAAATTTATGTAAGACAGCAGGTGTTAAGGCATATCCAACTTGGGAAATCAGTGGTCAACCTTACGAGGGGGTAGTTTCTTTAGATAATTTAGCCAAGTTATCAGGTTATCAGGGAGCGACTAATTTTGATAATCCTTAACTAAGTAGGTTTTATGAAGTACAGATATTAACAATAGTATTTGCTCAAAAATAAATCTAATTTTGGGAATTATTTATCCATCTTTCTTCATTAAAATTTAGATGTTTAATTCCCCATTCGTGCATTTCATTAATCATAGGTTGAAAACTTTTTCCTAGAAAAGTTAAAGAATATTGACTGTCGAGAGAGTAGGGAAAAACTTTGCTCTTTATTTATAGCAGTTTTCATTTTCAAGTTGATAATTTTGTCTCTAATTTTGCTTAAAGATTGACAGTAGTATTTGCTCAAAAATAAATCTAATTTTGGGAATTATTTATCTATCTTTCTTCATTAAAATTTAGATGTTTAATTCCCCATTCGTGCATTTCATTAATCATAGGTTGAAGACTTTTTCCTAGAGAAGTTAAAGAATATTCGACTTTTGGGGGCATCTGCAAATAAACTTCCCGATGAACAATACCATCTGCCTCCATTTCCCGCAATTGTTGAGTTAGCATTTTTTGAGTTACACCTTTGATAGAACGATGAAGTTCATTAAAACGTTTGACCCCATCAAATAGTTCTTTGATAATCAAAACTTTCCAACGTCCACCAATTACTTTAAGAGTAATTTCTGCTGGACAATTGGCCTTCCTCTTTGCAGTTTGGACTTTCATAGTATCTTTTTGGGTACTATCTTACTTCAAAGTACATACTATACATAGTAACCTCACTTAAGCTAGATTGTAAATGTCCAAACAAAATCTAAGTTTAACAATTTTTCCCTAAGCTCTTCTCTACTCCTAACAAGGAATTGTCCAATAGGAAAATATACTAACTTGGAGCTACTTGGATAAACAATTTTTTATGTTTACCACTCAAATTTCTGTTGTTAAGTGGCACAAGTTATTACCTGTGGACAGCGGATAATGGAAATCTTCTGCTAATCAGTCCATATCTGTCCATTTTGTGTAAAAAGCATCGTAGATATGGGATACTTTCAAGGTTATAATCACCAGGTTATGCCACTGCAGAAATCCTCAGTCAGAAGTTGAGAGAGCGATCGCCTGATCTATTGATTCGGTGTGGGAAATTTCATGCTTATTTTGTATCCAGAGATTAATTCCAGAGAGAAAAACACCATGAGCGAAGCTGTAATTGCAGATAATAAACCAGTAATTATCGAACAACTTGAAGTAGGTACTTACTACTGGTGTGCGTGTGGTCAATCAAAAGGTCACCCTGACAAACCATATTGTGATGGTTCCCATGCTGGAACTAATATTACTCCTGTAGCATTTGAAATAGCAGAGGCACAAAAAGTAGCACTTTGTAATTGTAAGCAAACTGGCAATCCTCCTTTTTGCGATGGAGCCCATGCTAAACTATAATAAATAAAATCTTAATTTTTTTAGTGTTGCATAATCGTTCAATGATCTTGATAGAAAATTAATTTCTACAAGGTCCCGATTATGCAACATTAGCTTAGAATAATAAACCAAGAAAATATATATTATCAAATAATCTCATAAATTCTATCTAATTATTAAGTTTTTTATTAGTTAAAATTAAGGATCAATAACTAAGATTTAATTTAGGTAAAAACAGTTAAGATTTACAGGAGTTACTAAAAATGTCTCAAGTACAACAAGCTGAAAAAGTTAAAGTCCGAAAAGCTGAAGCAAGAGGACACGCAAATTATGGTTGGCTTGATACTCATCATACATTTTCCTTTGCATATTATTTTGACCCCGAATACATGGGGTTTCGTTCCCTCAGAGTAATTAATGAAGATAGGGTTACTCCTGGTGATGGTTTCGGAACTCATGGACACCGAGATATGGAAATTATTACTTATGTTTTAGAAGGAGCATTAGAACATAAAGATACTATTGGTGAGGGTGGTATCCTGTATCCAGGAGACGTACAACACATGAGTACGGGTACAGGAATTATGCACAGTGAATATAACCACTCAAGATCGGAAAATGTTCACTTTTTACAAATTTGGCTACAACCAAAAGTTAAAGGTGTAAAACCAGTATACGATCAACGCTCTTTTGAAATAGCCAAAAACTCCGGTAAGTTAAATTTAGTAGTTGGTAGAGATGGTAGGGATGGCGCACTTAAAGTTAATCAAGATGTGGATTTATTTGCAAGTGCTTTGAAACAGGGCGATCGCATTTCTTATTCTTTTGAAGCTAACCGTTATGGATGGGTCCAAGTTGCTCGTGGGGAAGTAGATATTGAAGTAGATACTTATGAGAAATTTTCTCTAAAAGCTGGTGATGGTGTTGCTTTAAGTGAAATTAAAGAACTTGCTATTTCAACTGAGTCAAATGGAGAAATTCTTTTATTTGATTTGGCATAATAAGGAGGAGTCAGGAGTCAGGAGTCAGGAGTCAGGAGAGAAGAGGAGGAGGTTTGAAGATATTAAGACGATAAAGTTTTTTGATCGCTAACTATCTGGAGACGATATCAAAGAAAGCTAAACATATCGTAGGGGTTTGGTCTCCAAACCCTTAGATTCTGACTGAATTACAGCAGTTGCCGTTGTGATGAGGTACACCTATCGCGGGCAAGATGCCCGCACTAGAATATTTTCATCATTTACCCTGTACATCATTTCTCCGAAATTTGCTGTAATGTTTTTTTATCTACTGCCGTGTCAAACTTGAAAATGTGGATGAAAAAACCTAACCCCCCAACCCCCTTCCATCCCCCCCAACCCCCCTTTGAAAGGGGGGAAGAGGGAAGGGGGAGAAATGCTCCCCCATTCCCCCGCTCCCCTACTCCCTTGCTAACTTTTCACCCATTCTAATAATTTGTCCTGCCAAAATAGCTGCCCCAAAACCATTGTCAATATTCACAACACCTATTCCTGGCGCACAAGAATTTAACATTGTTAATAGGGGAGCTAAACCATCAAGATTAGCACCATAACCCACACTTGTAGGTACTGCAATAACAGGAGAATCTGCTAAACCTGCCACTACACTTGGTAAAGCACCTTCCATTCCTGCTACAACAATTAAAACATCTGCTTCTGCAATTAAATGTTTATTACTTAATAATCTGTGAATTCCTGCTACCCCTACATCCCAAAGACGCTTGACTGAAAAACCACAAAGAGTTGCCGTAACTGCTGCTTCTTCTGCTACTGGTAGATCGGCAGTACCCGCACTTAATATTGTAATTATACCTTTGTATTTTGGAGTAGGAAAATCTGATATAATTGCACAAATTTTTGCATCCTCATAGTAATAAAGATCGGAAATTTTCTCTTGCAATTTTTCATAAACTTCTGGTTCAATTCTTGTCGCCATTACTACAGGATTTTTGTGCCTCATTACCTCCATAATTTTGACAATTTGTTCTGGTTTTTTTCCTGGTCCCCAGATGACTTCAGGAAAACCTGTTCTGATATTTCTATGGTGATCTATTTTGGCAAAATTTTCGACAGTTTCAAAGTCAAGATTCTTGAGTTTTTCTAATGCTGACTCAGGAGTTATATTTCCTGTAGCAACTCCTTTTAATAACTGCTCTAAAGCTTCAGGTTTCATAATTTTAAAGAATCCAACTAATAATTGGGAAAGTTTGGTAATTTACAAGTAGTATACCTGACTATATAGAACCAATTTGATATCTCTAGAAAAGAGGGAGTAGGGGAGCGCTCGTTTTGGCATTGTTCATTCATTGTCTGAGCTAGAATATTTACAACCCTATATTTTTTGAGTCCTGTACGGACTACACTCTCCACTTATAAGAGACTGTTTGTCAAATAAGCATTAAGAGAGCATCACTTGTGATGTGAATCTAAAAGCGGTAATAATTCAAGAGATTGAAAGAAGGTAGATAAAGAAGTATTCAGTACATATATTCCGAGACTTTTTAAGCGACAAATATTTATGTTGATTTCTTCCTCCTTATTGCCTATTGCCTATTGCCTATTGCCTATTCCCTATTCCCTATTGCCTATTGCCTATTCCCTATTCCCTATAGCATTTCTCAACTTACTGAGGTACACCTATCTTTATTTGTTCCTATTGCCTATTGCCTATTCCCTGTTCCCAGTTAAGTGTTCCCTGTTCCCTAAAACCAAGGAATTTTGTACCTCACGCTTCTTGGGAATTGCTATATCTCCTTTTTATATTTTCTTGACAAACAATCTCTAAGAAACCGGGTTTGTGGAAGGTCGATGTTAGTATTTTCAGGGATTTAATACAAACCTGGTTTCTACACTTTTGATTTTCAAGTGTTATGAGAAACCGGGTTTGTGGGAGGTTGATGTTAGTCTAGTAGTGGACTGTTTCAGCTAAAACTGTGCATTAGGGTAGGGACGTTGCATAAGCGCGTCCGTACGGGAGAAAGACTGTTGTTGGGTTGATCCTGCGAAAAAGCGGAGCTTTGCGCCAGCAAAAACCTCCCTCAACCCAACCTACATTTATTGCAACATCTATTGCAATATTTAAGATGAAACAATCCACTACTGGCGCTAATCCGTACATCCGTGGCAAAATCCGTGTGAGCGCATCCGTGGCAAAATCCGTGTGAGCGCATCCGTGGCAAAATCCGTGTGAGCGCATCCGTGGCAAAATCCGTGTGAGCGCATCCGTGGCAAAATCCGTGTGAGCGCATCCGTGGCAAAATCCGTGGTTATCAGCAATCCATGTGAGCAATCAATCAGAAATTTTCAGTTCATATAAATTCCAGAAACCACCACTTAGCTCAGTATAATTAATCCCTTTAATCCGATCGCGAATAGCATCAAATTCTAGAGGATTTACCATATAAATAAAAGGTAATTCTTCAGCAATAATTTGTTGTGCTTGACCATAAAATTTTTGGCGTTTATCTTCATCTAATACCTGAGATGCTTTAATATAAAGATCATCTATTTCTTGTTCCCAATCATTTACTTTCCAGCCTTTTATTTCTTCCTCTCCCGGTTGAGGTCCTTGATTAAAAGTGTGTAATCTACCATTTACAGACCAAATATTATAACCACCATGAGGTTCAATACTTCCTCCTGTAAAACCTCCCATATAAGCATCCCAATCTCTAGATAAAGAGAGTTTTCTTACATAAGTATTAAAGCTGAGAAATTGCATATTTAATTTAATACCTAATTTTGCCAAATCTTGATTAATTTGCGTTGCCATTTGTTCTCTAACTTTCCTACCCGCACTTGATAGTAAAGTAAATTCTACTTTATTACCTTCACTATCTAATAATTCACCATTTTGATCATATTTAAAACCAGCACCAAGTAAAAGTTCTTTCGCTTTTTCCGGGTTATAATTATAAATTTTTAAGCCCTCTTCTGGAGATAAATAAAAAGGACTTGTAACAGGAATTGGAGAATACTGAGGCGCACCTAATCCACGGTATATATTATCTGTCATTGCTTCCCTATTAATCCCATAAGCGATCGCCTGCCGAAAAGCTTTATTATTAAACCATTGAGATTTAATCGGATCTACAAATGGTTTACCTTGAGCATTTTTCGCTTGATTTATATTAAAACAAATAAAGCTAGAAGCAGATGTCGGACCACCATTATATATAGTATATTTACCTCGTTTTTCTTCTCGTTTCAACAGAGGATACATTTCTGCTGCTACTGAAATTGTGTCTAGTTCTCCAGAACGAAAATTTAACAGTTGATTATCTGTATTTTCGATAACTTGCCAAACAATATTTTCAATATAAGGCAGATTATTTCCCCCATCATCTTTGCGCCAGTAAAAAGGATTTTTCTCTAAAATAATTCGTTGATTTGGAGCATAACTTTTGATGCGATACATACCATTACCAACAATTTCTGTAACTGGGGTATCAGTTCCCCATTTTGTTAGAAAGTTTAATTCTCCTTTCGAGTTAGTAGTACGAACTGATTCTTTTAAAACATGAGCAGGTAGAATAGGTAATCCTCCAGAATATCTGAGAAAAGGAGCAAAAGGTTCGGGTGTAGAAAATTCTACACGGAGATTATCGATTTTTTTTACTGTTGGTAAAGCACCACTTTTACCGATTCTCAGGATATCTTTAAAACTGCTAGGAATTTTATCATTGAGATATATTTCGTTGTAGGAAAATACCACATCATCAACAGTTAAAGGTTCTCCATCTGACCACTTCAAATCTTTTTGTAAAGTAATAACTATTGTTTGTCCGTCTTCCGAAACTTCCCAAGATTCAGCTAATGCTGCTTCTAATTCTCCTGTGACACCATTTTCAATAATTAAGCCGTCATAAAGATAACCAAAAACACTATATGCTGACTGATTTAATGGATAGTTAAAAGTAGAAGCATCGCTTGGAGTGGAGACTACTAGACGAGATTGAAAATTTGATGGTGCTGGTCTACAAGCGCTGAGGAAAAATATTAAAATAACTGTCAAGCAAATTGCTAATTTACGATAATGTTTTTGTTGAATATTAAATTTAATCATCTTCAAGTCATTGTCAGTTTATTTATTAATTTAATTATAGCTAAAGTGGGTTTTACTTGCGGATTTTATTCTTGGATCTACAAGTATACCATTTTGACAAAAGTTTACTAAAGAAATTTGCTAAATTTTACTGCCTAAATCTCTACTATACCATTTAATTTTAAATTTGATAAAGTTGGCCAATTAATAATAAATTGGACTATTTTTTATATGTAAATAATTATTACAGTTAGCATCATTATCTATTGACAAAAACAACTCTATCTACAATAATCTTTGGCGGAAGGGCTTGAAAAAATAATTTTCAGTAAATCCTTTGGAAAGCGATCTACACTGAACAACGTGCAGAAGGCTTTGATGTTTGGCCAGAACCGTATATTAACTTGAGGGTGCCTCGGTTGATTAACCTACGCCGCGATCCCTTTGAGAAAGTACCTCACGAGTCAAATTATTACGCTGCCTGGATGGTCTGTCGCATTTTCTTGGGTTGTCCTATTGCAGCATCTGTAGCTCAGTTTCTCGAGAGCTTTGTTGATTATCCCCCTCGCCAAAAACCTGCTTCTTTCACTATTAATCGGATAGTAGATGGAGTAGTTAAAAAAATTAAAATAGACAGGCTAAAAGAGGAATTTCCATTTATTACAGGGTGAAGAAAGATTATCCAGTTGACTGTTGACAACGGTCAGGATTAAATCAAAAATTAAGCTACAGGTAGTATTTATTGCTGCTCAGTTTTGGCGAAAAAATACTGCCTCCTGTAAAATTGGTTTGAATTCCAATTAATGATTTTCCAGGCAATTAAAATTGACTGCAATCTTAATTACCTGATTACACTACGGTGTAGACAAAAGTAGAATTTAGGAGGATATTTTCAAGACAATTGTTGAGATAGATCCTCCTATTTCTCTTAACAAAAATTAGACCTATTTTCAAGGTGTGTAAATCAATTATGAAATTTCTCAACATCAACAGAAAAACTATCACATTTTTTCTTTCGCTTCTGTTATCAATCTTTTGTTTAGGCGGTACTTTAGGTTGTATTCCTGCTAATGCTGCTGGTGAATACTACTTAAATTCTTGGGATGAGAATGGCAAGATACAAGATATCCTAGACTTTGTGGAAAAAGTAACTACTCACGGCGATGACTATGTTAAACTAAAAGATCGCATTGCTGTCTTTGATAACGATGGAACTTTGTGGTCTGAAAAGCCTGAGTATTTCCAAGTTCAATTTATAGAAGAAAATGGAAGTTCTGTTGGATTAACAACAGATGAGTATATAGAAAAAGCTCGTCAATTTGTCTATGAAGAAAATCAGGAAGATTTTGATGTTCCATATAGACAACTCGTCTATAAACCTGTAATTGACTTAGTTAAATACCTCAAAGCTAATGGCTTCAAAGTCTATATTTGTTCGGGAGGTGATATTGATTTTATCCGTTCTTTTTCTGAGGAAGCTTATGGTATTCCCCCTGAACAAGTGATTGGTAGTGCAGTCAGAACAGAATTTGATGGAGAGTTTGGAGGAGACGTAAAACGTGAGACGGACTTTTTAGCAGGAATAGAGGATCATGAGGAGCTAGCTCACTATAACGATCAAGAAGGTAAACCAGTAGGGATTCAAAATCATATTGGCAAACGACCTATTATTGCAGTGGGTAACTCTACTGGTGATTTTGAAATGTTTCAATACACTGATACTGGGGTTGATAAATCCTTGATCGTACTCATTAATCACGATGATTGTGAGAGGGAATATCAATACAATGACGATCCTACAAGCTTTGAGATCGAAGATTATGATTTAGTGCTTGATAACGAATCCCTCTATACAGCTCAAGATCGTGAGAATTGGATCGTAGTTAGTATGAAAGACGATTTCAATACTATTTTTGAGTCAAACCCATCAAGAACACCTCCAATTTGTAACTAAATTTTAGTCAGTGGTTAGTAGGGCAGGCATTGCTCACCTGATATAAAATTCAGGACTAAAGCCATGCATATCAAATCATACAACATCTGTAGTGGCGACTCGCGACTCGCCACTACTAGATAGCGGTGCGCTCCCGCGACGACGTTAGCGTTAGCGTTAGCTCCTCTGTAAGAGGAAGCTCCTCTGTAAGAGGCAAGTCGCAAGCGGTCAGACCCCGCGTCCCCGAGATATCGCTTGCGAAATGCTGACCAAGAGAGGGAATGCGCACTCCTGTGAGGGAACGCCGACCAAGAGAGGGAACGCCCACCAAGAGATGATGGTTATGCGTAAGTCCTGAAATTATTAAATTATATCATGTCCGCTGGTATCGTTGGTGTAAACTCAAGGGTGAATTTTACCGGAAATTTAAGTTTTTTTTCTGGATCTTAAGTATTCCTGGCAGTTAAGTGTTCCCTCCTCCCTGTTCCCTGTTCCCTGTTCCCTGTTCCCTGTTCCCTGTTCCCTGTTCCCTACCTTTGCTATACAATACCGATGCTACCGGACATGATATTACAGCGGTTTTCATTTCGGGAGACTAAAGTAGGGACGTTCCATGGAACGTCCCTACATAATTTTGTTTGTTACCATCTGGTTCATCAATCTGAAAAGCACTGTAAAACATTGTATTATCGAAATACCAATCATTTTATGAAAACTTTTTGGCATAAATCACTTATTATCTTTTTCCTAACAATATCCCTGATTTTCCCTTTTTCCACACCAGCACAAGCATCTTCTACAGATAATAGTTGTCCGGGGGGAATGGTATTTATTCCCGGAGGAACTTTTAGAATGGGTTCGCATTCTCATTATCCCTCAGAAATTTCTGCCAGTGACGTCACAGTAGATAGTTTTTGCATCGATCGCCACGAAATCACCAACGCCGAATTCCGTAAATTTGTCAAAGCAACAGGTGATCAAACCATTACCGAACGCCCCTACCAAAATCACAATTTCCGATAGATATGGTGGTTCTGCGTAAGTCCTGATTATATCGCATAATAACGTAACTTGCCAACTAAGTTTTAACTCTCTTGCCACAAACTGACTCTTGCTTCAATTTAGCTTGACGCTCACAACGAAAACTATCCTTGCACCATTCTGTCATATTTACCTGTGATAGTTTTAGCACATCTGTACATTTTGGTTGTATTACCTGACTTGCCAACGCCCATATCAAACTACGAATAACATCTAAACCAGTCTTGAGGCGAGATTCTTGATTTCCTGGTACACCTATTTCCTTAACAATATCGGTTTCCACCCATATTCCATGAGAACCCAGAATAATTTGTGCCAACCATTTTGCTCTAGGTAAATGACTAGCAGATGTGACTAATTTAATATGTCGCGCTCCCCATTTTTCCAAAATTGGCATGGCAAAAAAGAAGTTACCAAAAGTAGATTGAGCGCAATTTTCTAACCAAACCTGCTCTACAGGAGCATTTACCCGTTGAAATAATCCCACAATACAGGGATTTTCAGAACCACCAGAAATTAATATAGGTGTCTGAGGATATTGTTTAGCTACTTGAGCAATATACATTTCCCGTTTAATACTGCCACCCAAAACTAAGTAAGCATCAACAGGAGTTTTTGCTGCTGAGTTAAGCAAAATAGTATTTCCTACTAACCTAACTAATAGAGCAGAAATTATGGGCAAAAGTACCAACAGTAGTATTCTCTTAATTTTCTTGTTTCGACTTTTGGTCTGATTTTGTGTCATAAAAATTATCTTGAGTTATATCACTCCGGCAAGTTAACTTCTTTGGAACGTTATATCATGTCCGGTTGCTTCGGACCTTTATAGTAAAAGGCATTTATATTGTTAATAATTAGGGTTTGCTGAAAAAGTATGCATGGGTGAGGGTAGTCCTCAGGAGTCAGGAGTCAGGAGTCAGGAGGAATGGGGAATGAGCGAGGAGGCAGGAGGAAAAATTATCCTTTGATTTTTCTGCCACAGTCAACTCAAAATCCTAACTTTTTGAACTCCCTAGAACAAAAACCTTGTACTTTTTCAAGATATAAAAAGGCTAAAACCTTTAGGAGTCAATGCTTTTATATTTAATCAGCAAGCCCTAATTAATAATTAATAATTAATTGTTGAAGTTTGGTTATGATTTATTTGTTGGGGTAGTTGGTATTTGTAGAACTATTTTCAGTGTCTTAATTTTATTCCTCGGAGTTGATTTTATATAGTCATTATATAAAAAAAGTTAGTAATTATTTTTATGCAAAGATTCATTAAAAGGTTTCAGCAACGCTTATATTATGGTTAATTAATGCGACTTGATATTATAACTAAGAAAGAATTGGTTCTTGACAATTACTGATGATGAATCTCAGACTAGAAAATGTTTTTCATGCCTGTTCCCTGCTATAGTTGATTTAATCTCTCAAAAAAAATAATTCCAGATTCTCTAACAATCAAATTGATAGTTAAATCAATTTGATTCAGGGGAGTTTCTGGAATTAATTTGTGACTTGATTTTATAGTTATTAATTTTGAATTACTAAACTACATTTCATCTCGTCCACTACCTCGTTCATTAAAAAATATCTGAACTAGAGTTAAAAACTTTTCGGTATTTGAGGTAGAGGTATTTGATTGGAAGCTGCAGAACTTACGATAAACCGTCATTGAAATTATGATGGAAGTATTAAAAGATAAGCAGAGACTCATGGGATTTTTCCATTTTCCATACAAGGAGTTTCTACATACCTAATACACAGGTTATGCAGTGTCTTCAGGATAAAAGGGGTAAGATTTTTTTATTACTTTAAATTCCCTAGTTTGGTGGGATACTTAATTATTCTGTTGGTAAGCGATCGCTGAGTCTACTTGTTGCCACAAAATTTCTAGGTTAGAGGAATTATTAAGGATTATATCCGCCTGTTGACATTTTTCTTCTAGGGACATCTGATTGTTAATTCGAGTATAAGCTTCTTCTAAACTTAAGGAGTCGCGTTTTATTAATCTTTCTATTTGTTTTTGAAGTGGAGCGTATATCACCCAAATTTCTGTTACTAAGTCAGTCATTTTAGCTTCAAATAACAATGGTATTACTAATACTGCTGTAGGATTTTGAGAAGTAGTTTGATGGGATGTTATTTGTATGGAATTTTCCTGGCCATATTCACTATTTTTGATGATAAAATCTTGAATATTCTGCTCAAAGCGATCGCGAACATAAGGGTGAATCTGTTTATTTAACCAATGTAATTCGTCTCGATTATTGAAAACAATTTCTCCTAATTTTTGCCTATCTAGGTTACCATTGGGTAATACAATATTTTTTCCATAGCGTACTATTATATCTTCTAAAATTGATGAACCAGGTTGTACAGCTTCCCGCGCATAAATATCTGCATCCCAAATTGGGAACTGGTAATTTTTACTCAAATAATTAGAGACAGTAGTTTTTCCTGTGCCAATACCACCAGTTAAACCAATTAGACGCATAATTTTTAATTCAAAATTCAAAATTCAAAATTCAAAATTTAGAAAATAGTAGTACGGCATCTAAGTTTAGAATGTGGGTAAAGTAGACCACTTCTCCCCACACCTCCGACACCTCCGACACTCCCCACACTTCCAACACCTCCGACACTCCCCAAACTCCCCACACCACGGACAGTCCCCAGACTTCCTACCCCTCTATCTCCCCGTCGGTTATAGGAAAGTTATCAATATTATGGATTAAAGTAGAAATGAAACCATATTAATCTGATCAGAAGTTACCTCTGACTAACCACAAATCTAATCAAAGCGCTTGAGTCGCTTAAATGGTTATTCCAGCCCACTTTTTTTAAAGTAAACGTCCTGAAAGGTCATAACACCTTGGAATGCGTGGCCAGTCCTGAAGCTCACGTTGCTCGGCATTAAACAGGTAAAGAGATTTGAAAAACCAGTGTGTCGAACTTAAAAAGCTAAAATAACTGGGCGAGGCCAACTTTACGCATTTTCTGCAGAATGGACGCAACAATGTCCAAATTTTTGCCTAAGCAGATTTTTTGAGATCAATATAATTGATCTCAAAAATATCTTATTTATGTAGGAAATAGAGACAATTACTCGTTTTAAGCACATTTTTTCTAAGAGGATTAAAAAAATTATCCTTGACTAAAAAGTGGTTTTATGATAAAAAATCAAAAAATATCACAAACCAATGAATTATGTACCCGTTTATAAAATTTACCAGATTCTCATAGTCGTCCCCTTAACTGGATTTTGGGTATTGGACACTGCTGCACTCTTACCATTCAATAACAGGGAAAATAATGGTGGGGTCAGAATAATTCCATGGCCAATATTTTCTCCTCAAACTGCATTAGCTCAAGTATCGACTCAACCAATAGTTCCCGAAGCAGACTCAACTAATACAGTAGTAACTCCCGTAAGTCCATCAAATAATTCTTCTCAAACTCGCTTTGATGTTACAGGTGGAAAGCGCTCGGAAGATAATAGTAATCTTTTTCATAGTTTCAGTAGATTTAATCTGGGAGAAAACCAAGTTGTTAACTTTATATCTAACCCCAGTATAAAAAATATTCTAACTCGTGTTACAGGTGGAGATGTTTCTGTAATTAATGGTTTAATTCAGGTAACAGGGGGAAATTCTAATTTATTTATTATGAACCCTGCTGGTGTTATTTTTGGTGCAAATTCTAGATTAGATGTACCTGCATCTTTTGTTGTAACTACTGGTTCAAGTATTGGTTTTGATAATGGTTGGTTTAATGCTATTGGTGAAAATAATTACGATATTTTAACGGGAAATCCTAGTAGTTTTTCTTTTCCTCTGGGTAATTCGGGAGCAATAATAAATGCAGGTGAGTTAAGTGTTGAAGCTGGAGAAAGTGTAACTTTATTGGGTGGAACTATTATTAATACGGGTAAAATATCTGCACCTGGTGGTGAAATTACAATCTCTACAGTTCCAGAAGAAAATTTAGTTCGTATTAGTCAAGAAGGGCGTTTATTAAGTTTAGAAATAAGCACGGAAAATGGAGAAAGTTTAAGTACAAATTCAACTGAAGAATCAGAGAGGTTAAATCCTTTATCTATACCTGAACTGTTGACTGGTAATAGTGAGGTTATGGAAATGGCGACTGGAGTGATGGTTAATGATGATAATCAGGTAGTTTTGACAGGTTCAAATCAGGTAATTCCTACAGATTTAGGTACAACTATTGTTTCTGGTTCGCTGGATATTTCTTCGGCAGAAAGTTCGGAGTTATTAAATACAAGTAGAATCAATATTTTGGGAGAAAAAGTAGGATTATTTGATGCGAAGTTGAATGCTTCTGGTATTTATGGGAGTGGAAATATTAGAATTGGTGGAGATTTTTCAGGTTTGGGAAATGTTCCTCATGCTCTTCGTACTTATGTTGATGAACAAACACAAATATCTGCTACATCTTTTTTGGGTGAGGGAGGTAATATAGTTATTTCAAGTGTAGAAGAAACTATATTTTTAGGAAAAATAGAAGCTATTGGTTATGTCGGGGAAGAGTCTGTAGCAGTAGAAGAAAATTCTGCTGAAAATATAGTAGAAATTTCTAGTCAAGGAACTTTAATTTTTGATGGAACTGTTAATTTAGGTTCTTCAGATAGTTTGGGAAATTTATTATTGAAGGGTGAAAATATTAATATTGTAGATGGCAATATTGATCTAGAAGAGAATACTTTAACTGAAGAAACGGCAACAGAATCTGAAATTCCAGAATCATCAATAGAAGAGAATACTTTAACTGAAGAAACGGCAACAGAATCTGAAATTCCAGAATCATCAATAGAAGAGAATTCTTTAACTGGAGAAATAGCAACAGAATCTGAAATTCCAGAATCATCAATAGAAGAGAATTCTTTAACTGAAGAAACGGCAATAGAATCTGAAATTCCAGAATCATTAATACAAGAGAATTCTTTAACTGGAGAAATAGCAACAGAATCTCAGATTTCCAAGTCATCAACATCAATAGAAAATAATCCTTTAACTGGAGAAATAGCAACAGAATCTCAGATTTCCAAGTCATCAATAGAAACTATATCAAATACAAATATTAGAATTGAAGCATCAGATAATATAACGATAAACAATTTATCTGAAGCTGGATTAAACTTTGCAAATAGAAGAGGTAAAATTTCATTTCTAGCAGATAGTGACCAAAATGGTAATGGTTCATTTAGGATGGATTTAGAAAATACTATTAATACTCAAGGAGCAGGAATTAGTATTTCTGGAACAACGATAAATACAGGTAATATTAATACAAAAGGAGGAGAACTAAATCTGAGCAGTAGTCAAGGTTTTATTATGACTAATAATTTATCTACTACCTACTCAAATACAACAAGAGAAAGTAATGGGGGAGATATAAATATTGATGCTCAGGGAGATATTATTACAGGAGAAATTAATTCTAGTGGAGACTCCAGAGGTGGAAATATTAATATCAACAGTCAAACAGGTAAGATTGAAATTACAACAGCAGGTATAAATGCTACTTCTGCAAACGGTAGGGGTGGGAATGTGACGATAAATGCTGCTACTGATATTGATACAGAAAATATTGATGCTGACGGCGAACAAAGTGGTGGAAATATCGATATTAAAGCTGAAAATACTATCAACCTTCGGGCAATATCAACATCAAGTGACAGCACAGAAACTGGCAATATTTCTCTGACTGGAAACGAAATTAATCTTTTAGGTGGCGAAAACAGTATTAGTAGTAATGGAAAACTTACCTTACACTCAGCATCAGAAAATCACGATATTATTCTGGGAGGGTTTAAAAATACAGAAGGGGTGAATGGCAATTCGCCACTACACCTGACAACATCGGACTTAGCAACTTTGGCAGATGGTTTTGCATCTATTAGCATCGGGAAATCTGAAAATGGAGGTACTATTACTATCTATTCTCCAGAAAACAGTAGCGACAATGGGGTGACATTTCACGATCCGGTGACTATGCAAGCAGAAACAATTACAGGTACAGGTACAATAACCGGAACAGATGATGCCAAAATTACTCTAAATGCTAATCGTGATATTCTCACTGGGGATATTTCTGCACCTGGAGACATTAGTATTAATAGCATTCAAGGAGATGTAAAAATTGGAGATGTCACCACAAATACATTAGAAAATAATACGGGAAATATTGATATTGTCACTGGTGGTTTTATAGAAACAGGGAATTTAACCACGACAGGAACAACAACAGGAGGAAAGATCAATATAGAAGCAGGCGATCGCCTCACTACAGGTAGCATAAATTCCAGCGCGACATCGGGAAATGCAGGGGAAGTGAAATTAAGTTCGGTAAATCAGATTGAAGTTGGAGCGATAGAAGCAGAAGGAACAACAGCAGGAGGAAAGATAAATCTAGAGTCGGGCGATCGCCTCACCACAGATAGCATAAATTCCAGCGCTACATCGGGAAATGCAGGAGAAGTGAAATTAAGTGCGACCAATAATATAGAAGTGGGAGCTATAGAAGCAAAAGGAACAACAGGAGGAAATGTAAATCTAGAAGCAGGTGATCTGTTGATGACAGGTAGCATAAATTCCAGCGCCACATCAGGAAGTGCAGGGGAAGTGAAATTGAGTGCGCAAAATAATATAGAAGTTGGAGCTATAGAAGCAAAAGGAACAACAGCAGGAGGAAAGATAAATCTAGAGTCGGGCGATCGCCTCACCACAGGTACAATAAATTCCAGCGCGACATCGGGAAATGCAGGGGAAGTGAAATTAAGTTCGGTAAATCAGATTGAAGTTGGAGCGATAGAAGCAGAAGGAACAACAGCAGGAGGAAAGATAAATCTAGAGTCGGGCGATCGCCTCACCACAGATAGCATAAATTCCAGCGC
>NZ_JAAHHT010000034.1:0-45099 GCF_010672085.1 Okeania sp. SIO3I5 | reverse complement strand
AAGTGAAATTAAGTTCGGTAAATCAGATTGAAGTTGGAGCGATAGAAGCAGAAGGAACAACAGCAGGAGGAAAGATAAATCTAGAGTCGGGCGATCGCCTCACCACAGATAGCATAAATTCCAGCGCCACATCAGGAAATGCAGGGGAAGTAAAATTAAATGCGCAAAATAATATAGAAGTTGGAGCTATAGAAGCAAAAGGAACAACAGGAGGAAATGTAAATCTAGAAGCAGGTGATCTGTTGATTACAGGTAGCATAAATTCCAGCGCCACATCAGGAAATGCAGGGGAAGTGAAATTGAGTGCGACAAATAATATAGAAGTTGGAGCGATAGAAGCAAAAGGAACAACAGCAGGAGGAAATATAAATCTAGGGTCAGGCGATCGCCTCACCACAGATAGCATAAATTCCAGCGCCACATCAGGAAATGCAGGGGAAGTAAAATTAAATGCGCAAAATAATATTGAAGTTGGAGCGATAGAAGCAAAAGGAACAACAACAGGAGGAAAGATAAATCTAGAGTCAGGCGATCGCCTCACCACAGATAGAATAAATTCCAGCGCGACATCAGGAAATGCAGGGGAAGTGAAATTAAGTGCGGAAAATGATATTGAAGTTGTATCTATACAAGCAGAAGGTGGAAATCTTGGAGGAAATGTAGAAATAAGTACCGGCAATACTCTCAGAATAACAGGTACTTTTTTCAACCAAAATCAGAATCTTGCCAGCATTTCTACCGCTGGAGAATTAGCAGGAGGAAATATTGCTATTAGTACAGGACAAACATTTACCGTAGGAGATGCTACGACTAACGGTTCTGTTGGAGCAATTACAGATGGAAAAATTACTATTTCGGGCGATCGCTCTCTACCAAATAGTTTCGTTCTCAAAGAAATAGAAGATTCTCAACCACAGAACGACAACTCTAGTGAAACCACAACCGAAGATACCGAAAATACTGAAAATACTGAAAATACCGAAGATACAACAGAATCACAAAGTCAGGAAAGTCAACCCCAACCAGACTCAACAGAGTCTAGCAATTCTAACGAAGACAACCAAACCGCAGAAGTGACTGAACCAGAATTAGACGAAGCATCGGAAAATCCAGAATTAAACGAACCATTGGAAAATCCAGAATTAATCGAAGCATCAGACAATATTGAGGTAGAAACAACTCAAATTCCTATTGAGGAAGATAATGAACCATCCTTAAATACAAACCAGGAAGTACAGATAGCATCTCAAGAACCGGAACCAAGTTCTCCAGTTTTAGACAATTCCGAACCTATTACCTCTGTCACAGAAAATGTAGATAATATCGAATCATCAATAAATTCACAAGAACAAACTGCTCCTCCCCCATTAGTTGTTGTAGAAAATGAAAATCAAACCACAGTAGAATTAGAACAAACTAATAATTCTCAACTTCTTTTGGAAAATCCAGAGACAAATAATATTTTAGAAAATACAAACTCTAGTCTAACTACACCAGTGTCTAATATTTTAGAAGACACGAACTCTAGTCTAATTGAACCAGTGTCTAATATTTTAGAAGACACAAACTCTAGTCTAACTGCACCAGCGTCTAATATTTTAGAAGACACAAACTCTAGTCTAACTGCACCAGCGTCTAATATTTTAGAAGACAGAAACTCTAGTCTAACTGCATCAGCGTCTAATCAAACAGTTGCCATAGAAAATCCTGCTCAAGGTAACTCTTCCCAGAAAGCAACTCCAACCATAATCGTAGAAGAAAATATTACAACTACTGCCTCAGAAATTTCTCCCAAAAATAACTTCCATCAAATTAGCTTAACAGATACCGTATCCCAGATAGAACTAACCAGAGACAGGGAATTTGCTAGTTATTTAGGGAAAGATATCTCCAAGAGAACTGCCACAGCAGCAAATATCCGTAATACTCTCAGCAGTGTTGCCAAAATAGGTATAAAACCAGCAATTATATATGTTTCTGCACAACCCGATTATTTAGAACTACAATTGTTTTTGCCCAATGGTAAACCAATCGTTAAAAGTATCAACAAAAGCAGGGAGGAGGTAATTGAGGTTGCTAAAAAATTCACTAACCAAATTAGAACCCCTAGTCAATTAGATTCTGACGATTATTTATCAAATGCTCAAAAATTATATCAATGGTTGATTGAACCAATAGCTCAAGAATTGGCAAATCACGATATAAACATGACAATTTTTTCAATGGATAGTGGTTTGCGAACTCTTCCCATAGCAGCTTTATATGATGGTGATGACAAAGAATTCCTAGTAGAAAAATATAGTTTGGGTTTAATTCCTAGTTTTAGTTTAACCGATACAAGATATGTGGGATTAAATGATTCTCAAGTTTTAGCAATGGGAGCATCTGAATTTCCTGCGACTGCTAACCAAACTCCTCTACCTGCAGTACCTGTAGAACTTGAAACCATTGTCAATAATCTTTGGCGTGGTAAGTCTTTTTTAAATCAAGAATTTACTCTGGAAAATTTGAAGCAGCAACGCAACAAAGAAAAATTCAGAATTATTCACTTAGCTACTCATGGAGAATTTCATCCAGGAGGTGCTGACAATTCTTATATTCAATTTTGGGATACTAAGCTACACTTAAATGAGTTGCGTCAGTTACGTTTGTATAGTCCCCAGGTGGAATTATTGGTTTTGAGTGCTTGTACTACTGCTGTGGGAGATGAAGATGCTGAGTTAGGTTTTGCGGGATTGGCAGTCCAAGCAGGAGTAAAGTCTGCTTTGGCAAGTCTTTGGTATGTTAGTGATACTGGTACATTAGCTTTAATGACTGAGTTTTATCGGAATTTGTCAAAAAGACCTATAAAAGCAGAAGCATTACGAGAAGCTCAATTGGCAATGTTAAAGGGAGATGTGGATTTACAAGATGGTCATATACTCCGAAATGGTAATCAATATTTGCCTTTACCACCGGAGTTAGTCAGGGGAGGTAAGAGGGATTTATCTCATCCTTATTATTGGGCAGCATTTACAATGATCGGTTCGCCTTGGTAAGAAAAAGGTGTGGGGAGTAGGGGAGTGTGGGAGGTGTGGGGAGTGTGGGGAGTGTGGGAAGTGTGGGGAGTGTGGGGAGTGTGGGAGGTGTGGGAGGTGTGGGAGGTGTGGGAGGTGTGGGAGGTGTGGGGGGATCGGTTATTGGAGGTGTATTAGAGTATTTTTAAACCTTTTTCTGGCATAATTCCCACAGAAAATTGCGCTACTCAAAAATCAACATCCTGGGCATTGATACCAAACAGATATCTCCAAATAGTCAAAAATACATAACTTCCTACTCCCCTACTCCCCTACTCCCCCACTCCCCCACTCCCCCACTCCCCCACTCCTGACTCCTCAGAGATACAATAACTAATTACCCGGATTCTATTTTTTATAGCGCTACGCATTAAGGTTAAGACATTTATACATATTGAAACCCTTTGACAGTTTACTATTCCCTATTCCCGATTCAAGTAGCGCTATAATTTCGAGAAAAACTTCCAGATTTACAACTGGGAAGACCGAATATTCAAATGTAGACAAAATTAATACTAAAGTTTCTATCGTAGTTATATCATGTCCGCTGGTAAACCTAACAGGCAAGATGCCTATTCCATAACAGGCAAGATGCCTATTCCATAACAGGCAAGATGCCTATTCCATAACAGGCAAGATGCCTATTCCATAACAGGCAAGATGCCTATTCCACAAGGAATATCTACAAAAAATTTAAGTTTTTTTGGGGTTAATACCCTTAATTCTAAGAATACTAAAGCTTTCCAAGAATACTAAAGCAATACACAAGCAAATTTCTAAATTCTAAATTCTAAATAAGGAGTATATAAATGTTAAATACTATCAATGGCGTTTTCAAAACTTCTAGCGAAAATAACCCATATCTATTAACTATGTCTAAGGAAGCAGTTGTTGATGAAATAATTCAACCTAATGAAATTGGTAGAATCCGCTATCGAGGTAGTGTATGGAATGCTAAATGTCTCCAAGAAATTACAGTTTATCCTGAAGAAGTTGTGTATGTGTTAGGTAATGATAATATTACTCTGATTGTAGATACTTTTCCAAATAATGATGATGCTTATCCTTCTCAAGGCAAGAAAAAATTACCTCCTGCAACACCTTTATTCGTTCTCGGTAATTTCTTACTACTACTCTTAATTTTGTTGTAATTTTAACTATATATCTATTAGACATCTCCGAAAAAGATATAGACTTTTTGTAAAAGTAGGGAACAGGGAAGATATTTTGACTGAAAAGGTAGGGAAAATGATGTGTTGAGTAAATTTTACAACTCTAGTTTATAGTAAAAAAAGAGCAAATTTATTTTCAGGAGATGTCTTTTTTTATTCCTCATCTTCCCACACTGAAATATCTGTGTGGGTTTTATTTCTAGGCATGAGTTCAACAATGAATAATGAATAATGAATAATGAATAATTACCTCTCCTTGAAAACGGATAGGATTGACTAATTATGAAAATTTTTATTTATTATCCCCTCTCTTGGTCGATTGGATATGCCGAGGAGACCTCGGCATCCCTCGACCGCTATCCAAGGGGAGGCTTTAAACCCAAATTTTTCGGTAAGGGAATAGAGAATAGGCAACGGGCAATAATTTGACTGTTAATTTTTCAATATGATTCCTATAGTCAAAATTTTGATAATTATTGCTCTGCTGATTAAATATCAAAGCATTTACATACAAAGACTAAAGCCTTTTTAGGCATTGAAAAAGTACAGGGATTTTATTCTAAAAAGCTAAAAAAGTTAGGATGAAAGGGTTGACGCGAGGCAGAAAAACCAAGGGATAAAATATCCGACTAGCAACTCTAAATTATCCATTCCTCCTGTCTCCTGTCTCCTGTCTCCTGACTCCTACCCTTACTCGCGTATACTTTTTCAGCAAACCCTAATTATTACATTTTAAAATTAACATTTCTTACTCCTCTAGAGAATCATTTTCTGGAGGAGTTTCAAATTTATAACCAACTTTCCAAACAGTTGTTATATATTCAAAATCACAGCCAGATTCTCTAAATTTTTTGCGAATCTGACCAATATGTACATCAGAACACTTTGGGTCTCCCACCCACTGACTATCCCATACTTTATAATATATTTCCGAGCGTTTCCAAGCATAGCCAGGTTTACTAGCAAGACAAAATAAAAGGTTAAATTGTATATGAGTTAGAGGGATAATTTTATTCTTAAATTTAACTTCTCTAGTAGTAGAATCTAACACTAAATCCCCGAACATTAATTGCTCTAATTTTTTTTGAGAAGGTGATTTTTGACGTTTCAAAATTGCTCTAATACGAGCACCAAGTTCTACTAAACCAAATGGTTTGGTGAGATAATCATCAGCACCTAAACCAAAACCTTTGACTTTATCTGCTTCATCAGCTAAACTCGTCAGCATCAGTACAAATACATCATTATAACTTTGCATTTCCTGACAAAGTTGAAAACCAGTAGTGTCTGGTAAATTAATATCCAAGATAACTAAGTCTGGTTGAAATTCCTTGAACAAAACTAAAGCTTTTGCACCATCTTCTACGGACTCTACTCGATAGTTTTGTTGATTTAAATAGCGATGAACTAAGTTTCTAATTGCTGAGTCATCCTCAACCACAAGAATTTTAATAGATACCATATTAAAACTATCCTCTTTATTTATATTGTTATACCATGTCCGGATAAGAGCGTGATCAAAACACTTCTTTCTCCTAGTACATTCTTTTCTCCAGTCTCAAGTCTCAAGTCTCCTGACTCCTCCCTAATTATTTATAACTATTCAACCGGACATGATATTACTTTACAAGTTTAACTGCTAGGGCAATTATGGCAAACTGAACGGTGAATCGTCAAAAGGTTCTTATATTTTTCTTCTTCAAATGACTGGAAAATGTGGGAAGGGTGAGAAGGGTGAGAAGTGTGGGAAGTCTGGGAAGTGTGGGAAGTCTGGGAAGTGTGGGAAGCAGGAGAAATAATTTTTCCTTGATTTTTCTGCCATAGTTATACAATTTCGACCTGATGTTGCGCTTAATAAAAGATAACAACTATTGGAAAAATTCAGGCTTTAGTAATAATTATTAAGCGCATTTTTACAGAGAAATGAGATTACCCCAAAGTGCTGACTTTATGCAGCTATTTTAACCGAAAAACTGGTACTTTTTCACGAATTAAAATGACTAAAACCTTGCTCTGTAAATGCTTTTATATTTAATCAGCAAGCCCGACTTAAAAGCAGAGAAACTGGGGAAAGTATCCAATACCCTACACTTGCTGATATTAATCTCCGACCAACTCGGTTTCTTAAGTAATTGTCAAGAAGCAATTCTTTCTTAGCTATAAATAGTTAATTCTTTATGACCGAATAATTAATAATTAAATAATTAAATAATTCAGCTTTCTTAGCCTCCCCAATAAAGGGGAACAAAATAAATTTTTTCCTTTTAGGGAGAGGTAATTATCCATTATCCGTTATCCATTAATGAATACTCCCTGCTCCCTACTTACTCTTTATAATTCTTTATTTGCGGAGGCGATCGCTTAGTTTCTCGTAGAGCAAATTCAGGAAAGTATTAAACTGTGGCTCATATCCTTAATCTTTTAATACTTATTTGACACTATAGCAATCCTCTAATGTATTTGTGTATAAAAATCTTACCGCTTTTCGGGAATAGGGAATAGGGAATAGGCAATAGGGAAGAGTTTCGGAGTTTATTTCTAGTTTTTGAATTGTTACAACCTATTTAGGATTGCTATATAAACAGTCGATAAAATTGAAGGAATGATTATGAATTGTTGAAATTGTCAATTTGCACTATTAGAGATATAATATTTGACCATAAATAGATTAAACAGTATATTCTATTCAGTCGCTCAACCCTTAATAATTGTGGTTCATTAATTTATAATGGATAATTACCTCTGGTTAAAACCGTAACTGAATTGAATATAAGGAAATCTTTTTAATGGATAATGGATAATGAAAACTATCACGAAAATATCAATTATAGATTAATAAAAGCTATCTCTAATTATCAATTTTAAATTATCAATTATCCATTATCCATTATCCATTGATAAAAACTACTCTCAAATCAAACAAATATGATTCTTAAATATTGGAAACATTTTCTCTTTGGATTATTCCTGGTCTTTGTGATTGGAGCTTGCGGTATTTTTAGCACTACCTCAAAGCAGGAAAAGTTACCTATGGTAGATTTAATAATTACTCCTCGACTACCGGAGTGGATAGAACAGATTAGTCCGACGGGAGAAGCAGCAACTTTAAATCAAATTCGGATTCGGTTTAAAGATGCTTTAATTCCTTTGGAAGTTTTAGATTCTCCACAACAACAGGAAAAGTTAAAGCAGTTTGAAATCTTCCCGGAATTACCGGGTGAATTCCGGTTTTTGACTCCGAAAATGGTAGGGTTTCAACCAGCGGAAGCTTTTCCTAAATCTACGAGAATAAAAGTTACTTTGAAAGCTGGTTTGTCTGACTTGAAAAATCATCAATTAGATGCAGATTTAGCCTGGACTTTTAATACTGAAGCGGTCAAACTAACGAATTTGCCAACTAGCAAAAAAGACAACAGGAGAGTAGAAGCGATCGATCTGAATCCGACTCTCAAATTTACTTCAAATGTGGAATTGGATTTAGATTCAATTACAGAAAATTTAAAATTTTTGCCAGACGGTAAGACAGAAAGTTTACCTTTTACAGTTAGTTTAGAAAGATTAGAAACTGCTGATGAAGAAGAATTTTCCAGAGAAGAATTTGACTCTTCTGGGCGTCAATGGAATTATTTGATTACTCCCGAAGTAACTCTGGAAAAAGGTACTAAATATCGGTTGGAATTTGATTCTGGTATTCAGCCATTGAAAGGTAATTTGTCTAGTCAAACTCCTTTTGTTAGTGAAGTAGAAACTTACTCTGATTTTGAATTTTCTCAACTCAAATTTTCTAAGGGAAGTGATAGATTTGTTAACGGTAATCCTATGTTGGAATTTAATCATGGGGTTGTACCTAGTTCGGCAGTTGAAAATATCACAATTGAACCTGCTTCAAAAGAGACTAAAAATCTGATTCAAGCTTATGATAACTATAATATTGTTAGTCTGAATCCTTGGTTATTGGAACCGGATACAAACTATAAAATTACTATCGGCGCAAATGTCAAAGATAAGTTTGGGCAAGTATTGAGTGAGCCGGTGGTATTAGATTATCAAACGGGAGATTTATCTGCTGATATTTCTGTACCTGGTGGGTTAAATATTTTTCCGTCTAGTCAAAATTTACAACTGAATATTTCTACAGTAAATTTGCCTGAATCAGAATATAAAGCGGCTTATAAAGTTGTACAACCAACAGATTTAGTTTACACAGAATCAGCTTATCCTAGAAGAAATAGGAAGAACTTATTACCCGTAACTAGAAGGTGGAAAAGTTATCCTATTTATGGGGAAAAAAATCAAATTACTGAAGTAGCAGTTCCCCTACGAGAACAACTCGGTGGTCAGACCGGAATGTTAGCTTATGGAGTACAAGCACGGACGAGTTCTTATGAACAAAATGGTGAACAAAAATGGCAGGAACCAACATTTTATGGATTAGTACAACTAACAAATTTGGGAGTATTTTCTCAGTGGTTCCCAGAGTCGGGAATTATTAAAGTAAATCATCTGGATGATGGTTCTCCGGCAGTGGCAGATGTGGAGATTTATCCATCTCAATTAAATGCAAAATCTCGACCTAAACCGACTGCTTGTGCGACTGGAAAAACTGATGAATTTGGTCTGCTAAGTTTGAGTAAGACAGACTTAAAAAAATGTATGAACGGTCAGCGTTTTTTTCAACCACCAAAATTATTAGTAATTGCCAAAGAAGATCGAGATTGGGCATTTGCCAGTACGAAAGAATATAGTGGTACTTATGGTTATGGCATTTATTCTGGTTGGGATAGTGGAAAACCAGAATCGCGGGGTACTATTTTTTCAGATAGAGAACTTTATCAACCTGGGGAAAAGGTTTGGTTGACTGGAGCTGCTTATTATTTGGAAAATGGTGACTTGAAACAAGCTAAAAATATAGATTATCAAGTTACTCTAAATAATCCAGATGGTAATAATAAAAATTTAGGTACTCAAACGACTAATAAATTTGGTACTTTCTCCCTAGAAATTCCTCTGGATAATAATCAAGCATTGGGTTATTACAATGTGGAGGCTAAAGGAGAAAATGGCGTAGAAATTTACGGGCAATTTCGGGTTGCTGAATTTAAACCACCTAATTTTAAAGTAGACCTGAAACTTGATCAACAAATTGCTTTTCTTGGTGAAGAAATTGGCGCGGAAGCTGAAAGTAATTATTTGTTTGGTTCGCCAGTTCAAGGAGCAAAGGCTAAATATTATCTGACTCGCCAAAAAACAGAATTTACTCCCAAAGATTGGCAAGAATTTGATTTTGGTCGTCAATGGTTTTGGCCGGCAGAAGCGCCGACTGTTCCTCATAATGTACTGCAAAAAAATGTAGTGCTAGATAATAAAGGTGCGGATAATCAAATATTTACAGTCGGGAAAGATTTACCTTACCCAATGACTTATCAAGTAGATGTGGAAGTGACAGATATATCTAATCTTTCTGTAGCTGATACTCAAACATTTACTGCTCTACCAAGTGAGAAGTTAATAGGTTTAAAAAGTAAATTTGTTGCCGAAGCTAATCAAAAATTTCCGGTAGAAATTATTGTGACTAATTCTGAAGGAAAAACACTTTCTGGAGAAAATATTCTGCTGGAATTACAAAAAATGGAATACAGCACTATCACCCAGGTAGTTGCTGGTAGTCGCAACCCCAGATATCAGGTTGAATACAAAACCGTTGCCACAGAAAAAGTTAAGACTGGCAACAAACCCAAAACCGTCAACCTCACCGCACCAGAATCAGGTAGTTATCGCATCCGCGCCAACTTTGCCAATGCTGAGAATGACATTACTGCCACCGATATTCAAATTTGGGCAACCGGAGCAGGGCAAGTTTATTGGGGAGGTCGCAATGAAAACCGTCTAGAAATCAAACTCGACAAAGACACCTATCAAGTAGGAGAAACTGTCACCGCTTTAATTCAGTCGCCCTATCCAGAAGGAGAATTATATTTTGCCGTCGTGCGCGACAAACCCCTCTACGAAAAAATTACAAAAGTTACAGGTGGCGCACCGGAAATTCAATTTCAAGTCACAGAGAATATGTTGCCTAATGCTGCGGTGCAAGCGGTATTAGTGCGTCAAGGTCAACCACTGGAAAATGTCGAACCTGGAAGCGTCGAAGATTTGACGAAAGTTGGTTTTGCTCCATTCAAAATTGATTTGGCAGACAAATACTTAAATGTGGAAGTGACACCCCAACGTCCGGAAGTGGAACCGGGGGTAATAGAAACTGTGGATTTGGTTGCCAAAAATAGTCAAGGGCAACCAACTAAAGCTCAGTTTACGGTAATGGTTGTGAATGAAGCGGTCTTGCAACTCAGCGGTCATCGACCACCAGACTTAGTGGAGACTGTCTACGCGGAGCAACCAATATCTACTCGTTTCAACGATAACCGCGAGGAAGTAGTAATGGCAGAAATGGCAACATCCCTAAGAAAAGGTTGGGGTTTTGGCGGTGGGTTATCCTCTGGTGCTGCTGGTACTCGCATCCGCAAAGATTTTCAGTCTTTAGCTTATTACAATGGATCTGTAATGACGGACGAGCGAGGTAAAGCAACGGTAAGTTTTAAGATACCAGACGATCTGACAACTTGGCGCGTAATGACTGTTGCCACAGATGGAGATTTACATTTTGGTAATGGGGAGGCAACTTTTATTACGACTCAACCTTTAATGTCAAATCCTGTTTTGCCTCAGTTTGCTCGTATCGGCGATAAATTTGAGGGTGGCATTGCAGTTACCAATAACACTGGCAAAAAAGGCAGTCTAAAAATAAATGGGGAAGTTACTCAGAATATTTTGTTTGCTAAAAATTCCCAAACTACAGAAACTCTAAGAACAAATGCAGACTCCGGTACTAATGCTTACCGTTTCCCGATGGAGGCAAAACAACCGGGTGAGGCAAAGATGTTATTTACGACAGATTTGAATAATACGAACACTGATGGATTGGAAGTTACTTTACCAGTGCAGTCGTTGGCAGCAAGTGAAACTGTGGTGGAGTCTGGGAAAACTGACTCTCAAGTACAAATTCCTCTGAATATTACGGAAAATGTGATGCCAGATGTGGGAGGTCTGGAAATTTCTTTGGCGAGTACCCTGATACCAGAAATTACTGCTCCTGCAAAAACAGTCTTGGAAAAAGAGCAACTACCATTTCTCGAACCTGTGGCAAGTCAGTTAGCGATCGCCTCCAACCTAGAAATTTTAGCTGAAAAATACGAGCAAGCATTTGTAGACTTTAACCCGGAGCAACAGGCAAAACTAGCATTAGAAAAATTAGAAAAGTTGCAACTGCCAGACGGTGGTTTTGCTTATTATCCAGGGCGAAAAGATTCTAATCCTTATTTGACTCCCTATGCTGCGGAGGCGATCGCTCAAGCGAAAAAAGCATTCCCAGATTTAGTGGATGACTCAATGTTAAGTCGTCTGCGGAGTTACTTAAACGACTTATTAGCAGATCCAGGCAAATATGATTATTGCAGTGAACAACTTTGTCGAAATCAAGTCCGGTTAAATACCTTGATGGCATTATCGGAATTAGGCGACACGCGCAATAGCTTTCTATCAGATATTTATCAACAACGGGAAAAACTGCCCCAGGTAGACCAAATTAAATTAGCTCGTTACCTCTCCACCTTTCCTAAATGGCGCAAACAGTCAGAGGAAATGTTTAACGAAATTCAGGAAAGCGTCTATGAAACAGGACGTAGCGCCACATTAAATTTACCCGCCACCTGGGGATGGATGAATTCCACTACGGCAAGTCAGTCTCAAGCATTGCGACTATTTATTACCCGCGACGCCAAACCAGAAGTAATAGATCGACTATTACAAAGTTTGCTCAACCTGCGACGCGACAGCACCTGGCGCACAACTTATGATAATGCCGAAGCATTGACGGCGTTAGTTACTTATAGCAATACCCAACCCGCACCCCCCAACTTTGTCGCCACCGCCAAATTATCTGGCAAACAATTAGATGCTGCCCGTTTTCAAGGTTATGAAAATCCGAATCTATCTGTGAATGTAGCAATAGATAGCTTGCCAAAAGGTGAATCAGATTTAGTCTTGGAAAAATCAGGAGAAGGCAAACTGCACTATTTAGTTGAATACAGTTATCGCCTCCCAGGAAACCAACCAGGAAGGTACAACGGTTTGCGAGTAGCGCGGGAAATTCGTCCGGCAAATACCGTACGTACCTTGCATGAAACATCCGTCTTGCAACGAATGGATCTATCTGAAGCGCCATCAACATTAGATGTCAGTGCAGGGCAAGTCTTTGATATTCGAGTCGAAATTATTACAGATCGCCCCGTAGATCATGTAGTTATTAACGATCCACTGCCAGCAGGTTTAGAAGCAGTTGACACCAGTTTCCAAACTGCCACTTCTGCTGTCGAGGCAAAAGCAGATAGTTGGCAAATAGGATATCAACAGATATATCGCGATCGAGTCGAAGCTTATGCAGATCGTTTAACCCCTGGAGTGTATACATTACACTATTTAGTCAGGTCTGTGACTCCCGGAACATTTATATGGCCTGGAGCAGAAGCACGACTACAATATGCACCCGAAGAATTTGGGCGATCGGCGACGACGATGTTAGTTGTGAAGTAATTGACCTCTCCCCCAACCCCTCTCCTGCGAGGAGAGGGGAGAAGATTTCGGTAGTCCTGCTGAGGAATGGCGAAGATACATAAGTTTTGTAATTTCTTCCCACACCTCCCACACCTCCCACACCTCCCACACCTCCCACACCTCCCACACTCTCTCTACAATTCCTCAGCACCACCACCAAGATTTCTTCGTAGTGGGAGCATCTTGCTCCCGTACTAAGAGTTGCTCATTCCCATATACCATTACGCAAGTAGGACTACCAATTTCTTCACGGAAAACATCTCCCCCAACGCTAGCAGGGAAGGGGGTAGGGGGGTTAGGTCTTAATATGCACCCGAAGAATTTGGGCGATCGGCGACGACGACTTTAGTCGTGAAGTAGTCTGTCATTTTCAAAACCTGGTTTCTTGAAGAAACCGGTTTTTTAATTACTATAATAAATAGTAAATTAGTTCTACAATAATAAATTAGAGTTAGGAAAACAAAAAAATGTCACTATTACCAATTGAACAAAAAATGTGGCAAGAAAAAGCTGCACCAAAAACCAAAAATGGGAAGTCTACAATTGATATTGTTGCTAAATATCATTCTAGAGAAAACAGAATACTTACTAAAATTAGCCGGGAAAAACTTCCGAGTTTTGCACAAGCATTAATGAAACCTGGATATATGGATTTAGGACCATTTTATCAAAGAATAAGCCGTTGGAATAAACAAAAGCAATCCCGTTTAATTGAGTCGTTTCTTATTAATATTCCTGTACCTCCAATTATTCTTTATGAAGAAAGTTATAGTACCCCTGAAGTTATAGATGGTCACCAGAGAATTACAGCGATTAGAGATTTTTATGAAAATAAATTAAAGTTAACTGGACTAGAATTTTGGTCAGAATTAAACGGGCTTACTTATCAAGAAATTGATTCAACAATTAAGAGAGGAATAGACCGCCGTTCCATATCAATTATTACAGTTGTTACAGAGTCAAAAACTCACCCGGAAGAAGCAATGTTTTTAAAACAGCTTGCTTTTGAACGTATTAATACTGAGGGAGTAGATTTAAGTAAACAGGAAGTAAGAAACTGTTTATATGATGGGAAAATGAATAAACTTTTACTGGAATTATCACGTCACCCTATATTTGCTGAAGCTTGGGGAATACCTACAGAAGAAGTTCCAGAACTAGAGAAAAATCATCTTTATAAAAAAATGAAAGATGCTGAATTAGTGCTGCGTTTTTTTGCTCTGAGAAATCTGGATTATTTCCGGAATGGAATGGAAGGTTTCCTAGACCTTTACATGATAAAAAGTCAGCAATTTTCTGACGAAGATATTGAATTGCTCAGAGGGATTTTTATAGAAACTATTGAATTAGCTCACCAACTCTATGAAGAAAAATTATTTAAACCTTTCGACCCAAAATCCAACACTTGGAAGTTAAGCTCTGATAAACCTTATTATGATGCTTTAATGGTTGGTTTGAGTAGACATTTAGCAAACGCTGAACTATTAGTTTCTCAAAAATATAGAGTTATAGAAGAAACAAAAAATTTATTTCAGGAAGATAAATTAGGTATTTTAACAGGTGCAGGCAAGAATAGTAAAGCTGATATTCAAAAAAGAATCGAACTCTTGGAAAATATACTTTTACAAGTGATTGGAGAGTAATTCAGAATGTTTGAAAATCTCCTGGAAATTATCAATGTAAATATTGAGAGTATTAGTGCAATTATTCAAACTAATGATAGATTAAGAAAAATAGCAAAAACAGGAATTGTAGACACACAAAAACTAAAAGATGATCCAGAAATTATTGAATTAGAAGAGTTATTAAAAAGAATTCCTAATGATAAGGATTGGGAATTATACGAACATTGTGCAGTAGTAACTCGGTTGTATGCGATCTATGAAAATTTTGTAGAAGATTTAATATCAAGTTGGCTAAAATATCTTCAAAACATAGTCGAAAATTATTTAGAATTAGATGAGAAAATTCAAAATACTCATAGAGAAGGTGTGGGGCGTATACTGCTGGAATTTAAAAAAGATAGATTTAAAGACTTTTCCATAAATCAGGTCATTAGAGGTCTATTTTATGGAACAACAAATGAAAATAAAAATTATGAGTTGTTGCCAAAAGCTTTTCTTTTACATGACCAGAATTTACGGAAAGATGTACTAGAAAAATTATTCGCTGATGCTGGAATAGGTAATACCTGGCAATGGGTAGTAAAACACAGAAAAGTCAGAAATTTTATAGAGGAAATTAGAGGAAATCAAAACAATGCTGAAGAAGAACTTAATCAATTAATTTCCTATAGAAATGAAGCAGCTCATGGAGTTGTCGATCAGATTCTAGGGACTCAAGAGTTACTAGATTTATGTGACTTTATTAAAGCTTTATGTCAAGCTTTAGCAGAATTAGTAACTTATCAAATAATTCAAAAGCAAATTTCTACAGGTAAAGCCCAAAAAATTGGTGAAGTTACAGAATGGTATAAGACACCAAAGGCAGCAGTAGCAAAAATTAATGAAGGTAGCTTTTCTATAGGAACAAGTATTTTTTTAGTTAGGGAAACATCTTCATATTGTCGCTTGGCTACAATTGAAAGTATAAAAATTAATCATATTTCTTTGAAAAGAATAGAAATTTTTAGTGAAATTGAAGTTGGTTTAAAGTTTGATATAGATGCTAAAAAAGGATTGAAAATTTATATAATAGTTGCAGATTCAGGAGAATAAAATTTATGAAAAATCCTCTAAAGATTTGTTCTTGTATCATTTTTGTTTCTCCGCTAAACTAATAAGAAATAATCACTAGAAAAAAACTATGACTGCTCACACGGATTATGCCACGGATGCACGGATTAATAGTTCAGTACAGTATCTGAGCATTAACAATAAGCAAGATGAGAAAAAATGGGAAGAAAATTTTGCTAATTCTCAAGACTAACTCGCTCAACTTGCTGAGGAAGCGAAGTCAACTGTTGCCAACGCCGAGTTTAAACAAGGTAAAATTAAACCTTTAAACTTCTGATGAACTCTCAAACTGCTCACACGGATTATGGCACGGATGCACGGATTAAGAGTCCATCGGAACTTACGCAAATTGTCAAGTATCTTTCGAGCGATCGCTGTCTCAATATCTTGAATTTCTCCATTGCGAGAACGAAAGTGTAAAGTAATTTCTAGATCAAGTCCTTTGAGAAAATTAAGTAGTTTCCCTTCACTAAACCTTTGAAATTCTCCATTCATCAAATGAGATACTTCTCGTTGAGAAATACCCAGGATTTCACTAATTTCATCCTGTTTAAGATGGCGTTTTTTCAACAAACGTATTACCTGAATACCTATTTTTCCTCGTGTAAAAAGTTCCTCTGCATCGTCCCAACCAAGATCGGCAAATACATTACCACTATTTTCTTCGAAAATTGGCTTTTCTATCATTTTAATAACTAAACCAAACAGTTTTCTAAATTAGAACGTAATTGATCATAATCAAAACTTTTACCGATGAAAACTAATTGATTTTTACGCTTACCTTTCCATTGATCATCATCAATAGTAAACCGCTTGCCACTCAGGTGAAAAATCTGGCACAATTCGCTTTCTTCAAACCAAAGAATGCCTTTTCCACGAAAGATATTTTCGCTTAACTGATTGTCTAAGAAATCTTGAAACTTCGGTACAGAAAAAGGGCGATCGCTTTGAAAAGAAAAAGAAGTAAACTCATCATGTTCTAAGTAGTAAAAACTACAGCGATCGTTATAGTGGTAATGCTCCTCTTTTTGACTTTGAGGTTCTTGTGGAGGTTGATAATACTTATCCGACTCAAATAAACCCACGCTTAGAATTAATGGTAAAGAAACTTGAGCATTCTTAGTCCTAATAATCCGAGCATCTTTTTTTACGTCTCGAATTTTTACTTCTAATAAATCCACATCTGCTTCATGTACCAAATCAACTTTATTCAGCAAAATAAAATCGCTATATAAAATTTGATTGTATGCTGCTTGACTATCAAATAAATCAATATTGTAGTTAGCACAATCCACCACCGTAATAATAGAATCAAGGCGAGTTAAATCCCGAAGTTCTTTTCCCAAAAAAGTTAATGCTAGTTCTAAAAGATATGACAATCCCTCAGTTTCTACTATTGTATAATCAATTTTTTCTGGTCCTTCTAAAACCTTGTAAATAGCATTAACTAATTCCTCATAAACAACCATTTCCGTACCGCCAGGATCTGATTCTACTTTGATTTCTATTTCTTCTATTTGCTCTGTGAACTCATTCTCAATGATAATTTCACCAAACTCAGATACTAAAACAGCAGTTTTAATACCTTCTTGCTTGGAAATAATATGGTTTAGCAAAGTAGTTTTGCCACTACCGAGAAAACCAGTAATAATACTCACAGGCAGACCTTTTTTAGGAGCATCCATCAGTGGAAACTTTGCCAACATCTCAAGCCTCAGTCTCTCCAACTTCTCTAACCTTAGCCTCTCCAACTCTGCTTCGTAAACCTCTCGCTGCCGTTGCTGCACCTCCCGCAACATCTCAATAAAATCCCTCACCAACTCCTCGGGAAACCATTCCCGCGCAAACTCCCCCCCCAATTCAAACAAACGCGGTTCGTAACTCGCCGTCCCATCAATATAAAGATAATACAAATCTGCCACAAACGCTGCTAACAATTTGTGAACCATCACAATAATCTGCCGAATAATCCGCAAGCTCTTCTTTTCATCAAAACCAGCCTTCTCCAGTTCTGACTGCGCTTGTTCCCAATCCCATGCTTGGATCGGCAGCAGCGACACCCGATCATTGTACAATCCCCAATACCCGATATGGAAATTCACCTTGTACTCCCTAACTTCAGAATAAAGCACCACCGTCGGCACCGATGCTAACAGCTTGTGTAACAGTTCCACCTCAGTATCGAAAATCGGGACCTCTAAATAATCTCCGTTAAACTTCACCGGGCAAGGAGAGAAGTTCCTCGTCTCTGGATTCAAAGGATAATATTGATGCAGAAACTCCTTTAAATCGTTCCGAATGTCACCTTCCAATTCATTGTGAAAAGAATCTGGGCAACTTTTGCTAATTTTCGGTGGGGATGCCAGCAACAACAACCGATATTGTTGCTGCTCCTCGCACAAAATATCCTTAGCATCTTTACGACTCAATTTCGAGAACCCCTTTCGCAAATCCCACATCGTTTGGATTTTGCTGAGTTGCACCTCAACTGCCTCGGCCTGCAACTTCTCCATCAACTCCCGTTGTAGGCCAGCAAGTTCGCGCCGATCCTGCAAATCTTGTTGCTGAAGTTGCAATTCTTGGTATTCAAATTCGAGGGCGAGTTTTTCTCTCTCTTCTCGTCGCTTGAGGTATTCAGATTGTGCTTGTATCCATTCAGCTTGTTCCTTACTTTGTTGGACAATAGCACTCGAATTTTTTCCTAAAGTCCTAACAAAACCTGTGGCTAATCCCTCTGCAATAGCTCGGGTGGCTTCATAAAGCAACTTCCTAGCAAAAGTACCAGCAAAAGTAGTAGTTATTGGGTCTACAGGCATAGAATTTAGACTCTTTTTGAAAGTAGCAGTATTTTTAGGATACTATAGCGCTACTTGAAAAGGGAACAGGGAACACAAAACTTAGAACAGCAGACTTTTAAAGGCTTTTTCTTATAGGGAAATGCTCCGCAAACAGGATTTAGAAATGTCAAATACCTTATAGCGTTTCTCAGCAATCGTGAGGTACACCTATCTTTATTTGTTCCTATTTCCTATTCCCTGTTTCCTATTCCCTATTCCCTATTCCCTGTTCCCAGTTAAGTGTTCCCTGTTCCCTAAAACCAAGGAATTTTGTACCTCACGCTTCTTGGGAATTGCTATAATGCGTAGTGCTATATATTATTAGACATCTCCGAAAATTAAAAATAAAATCAATTACTATCCATAAATTATCAATTATATCTCCCTCTTCCCTGTTCCCTGTTCCCTGTTCCCTCTTTTCCGGAGAGGTCTATTATACTACCTTTAAAGCTTATTCTGATGCTTTAATGGTTGGTTTGAGTAGACATTTAGCAAAAGCTGAACTATTACTTAGTTTCTCAAAAATTTAGAGTTATAGAAGAAACAAAAAATTTATTTTAGGAAGATAAATTAGGTCTTTTAACAGGTGCGGGCAAAAATAGTAAAGCTGATTTCAAAAAAGAATCGAACTCTTTGAAAATATGCTTTTACAAGTGATTGGAGAGTAATTCAGAATGTTTGAAAATATCCTGGAAATTGTCAATGCATAGCGCTACGCGAAACGGGAATAGGGAATAGTAAACTCTCAGAGAGTTTTTCGTATAGGGAAATGCTCCGCTAACAAGATTTAGGAATGTCCTAACCTTAATGCGTAGCGCTATAAATATTGATAGTATCAGTGCAATTATTCAGAGCAATTATAGATTGATAAAAATAGCAAAAAAAGGAATTGTAGACACACAAAAATTCAAATATGATCCAGAAATTATTGAATTAGAAGAGTTAGTAAAGCGAGTTCCTAATGATAAGGATTGGGAATTATACGAACATTGTGCAGTACTTCGGTTGTATGCGATCTATGAAAATTTTGTAGAATATTTAATATCAAGTTGGCTAAAATATCTTCAAAACATAGTCGAAAATTATTTAGAATTAGATCAGAAAATTCAAAATACTCATCGAGAAGGTGTGGGACGTATACTGCTGGAATTTAAAAAAGATAGATTTAAAGAATTTTCCATAAATCAGGTGGTTATAGGTCTATTTTATGGAACAACAAGTGAAAATAAAAATTATGAATTACTACCACAAGCTTTTCTTTTTTGATATAGATGCTAAAACAGGATTAAAAATTTATATATTTATATAATAGTTGCAGATTCAGGAGAATAAAATTTATGAAAAATGCTCTAAAGATTTGTTCTTGTATCATTTTTGTTTCTCCGCTAAACTAATAAGAAATAATTACCAGAAAAAACTATGACTGCTCACACGGATTATGGCACGGATGCACGGATTAAGAGTCCAGTAGAGTATCTGAGCATTAACAATAAGCAAGATGAGAAAAAATGGGAAGAAAATTTTGCTAATTCTCAAGACCAACTCGCTCAACTTGCTGAGGAAGCAAAGTCTGCTGTGGCCAACGCCGAGTTTAAACAAGCTCATTTCAGTTATCAGCACCTCTCGCTGTTTGCTCCGCATGACCTAGGAAACCCAGAGGCTTGACATAAGGAATGTTCTCTTTTTTATTCCCTATCCAAGGGGAGGCGCATACCCTTTTTTTTGGTAAAACTAGACCTTTAAATTTTTGATGAACTCTCAAACTATCTCTAAATTTTGGAAAACATTTTTCTCTGACTTTTTGCTGATTATTTCCTGATTTTTTGCTGATTTTTTTGAAGTATTTGCTTCAAAAACTACACTGAGATAAAATAAGTTAAGTATTTTTACAAATATCGTTGAGATTATGAATTTTTTAGCTAGAATAATTATTAGTTAATAGCTTAATTCTACATAGTTCATTATTTAATCCTAAGTCGTAAAATTTTGCTAATACGGAATTTTTAAGTGACTATAGATACAATGATCTATATATCTAACCTATATCCTAGTAGATCAGGGTTCCTTAAGTAAAACTTCTCTATATATCATAAATAAGTGAGAAAGTCAACTAAATAAATGTCCAACTACCAAAAAAAATCCATGAACTTAGCTTCAAAACACTTTTCTTTTATTCAAAATATTCTATATAGTGGAGCGATCGCCACAACAGCAGCTTTGTCTTTAGTGGCCCCTAGCTTGAGTAAGCCTGTTGAAGCAAATTTAGAAAATAGTCCCAAAGTAGTTTTGGACGAAGCATGGCAAATTGTTAACCGCGAGTATGTAGATGGTAGTTTTAATCATACAGATTGGGAAGCTACTAGGAAAAATTTATTAGAAAAAAATTATACCTCCCAGGAACAAGCTTACGAGGCATTACGGAATGCTCTGGACCAACTTGATGACCCTTATACTCGTTTCTTAGACCCAAAACAGTTTAAAGCTCTAACGACTCAAACATCAGGGGAAATGTCGGGAGTGGGAATGCAACTGAAGCAGGAAGAACTGACCAAGGCGATCGCTGTAGTAGATGTTGTGGAAAATTCTCCAGCGATGAAGGGAGGTCTATTACCAGGAGACCAAATTACAGAAATTGACGGTAAATCTACTTCTGGTTTAAGTGTATCAGCAGCAGCAAAAATGATTCGAGGTGATGTGGGTACAAGAGTGGTACTGGGAATTCTGCGTCCCGGAGATGGAGAATTTGATGTGACTTTGACAAGAGCAAGAATTGAATTACAAACAGTTCGTTACGAACTCAAGCGAGAAGGAAATCAGCGTATTGGGTATATCCGCTTACAAGAATTTAGCGCTCATGCTGGAGAACAGATGGAAAGAGCAATAGAAGAGTTGGATAATCAAAATCCTGATGGTTATGTTTTAGACTTGCGGGGCAACCCTGGTGGTTTATTGCGTATCAGTATAGATATTGCTCGGATGTGGATGGATAAAGGTGCCATTGTCAGCACCGTTGATAGAGATGGAGACACACAAGAAGTACGGGCAAACCGTTCCGCTTTGACTGATAAACCGACAGTGGTTTTGGTAGATGGTGACTCAGCGAGTGCTAGTGAAATTTTAGCAGGAGCGCTCAAAGATAATGGTCGTGCTATAGTAATGGGAGACCAGACTTTTGGTAAAGCTTTGGTACAGTCGGTACATTCCTTATCAGATGGTTCCGGTTTAGCAGTAACTATTGCTCACTACTATACTCCGAAAGGAACTGATATTAGTAAAAAAGGTGTTACTCCTGATGTAGTTATCAATTTGACAGACTCTCAAAAACGACGGTTATATCGGAAACCAGAAGCGATCGCTACTGGTTCAGACCCCTATTATGCTCAAGCTGTAAATCTTTTGAAAAATAAAGTCTTGTTTCGCCCGTTAGTTTTACGGGAAGAAGAAATACGGGAACAAGAAAATTAAATCTAGGAGTGTTGATTTGATCTTAGGTTGCTCAGAGCGATCGCTCATCCAAGTTTAATAGACTTCGTGGCAGTTGTCAGGCAATACGCAATAGGCAATAGGGGATGAAATTATTGATTTCAGAGCTAGTATTGATTTAATTTTTACTTTTGCCAGAGGTCTAATTTTGACGAAGTTGCAAAACTAAGTGAATTAATTCTGGTAAAATTAGCTTTTCCATCCCTAGTTTGACTGCATTGCTAGAACCTGGAAGTGAAAATACTAACTTACCTTGATAAACACCAGCAACAGCACGAGAAGCGATCGCTCTGGAACCAATTTCTTGATAACTCAACCACCGAAATAATTCTCCAAAACCAGGTAAAGTTTTTTCTAATAAATTTTCAATAGCATCATAAGTAGTATCTCTGGGAGCTATTCCTGTTCCGCCGTTAAAAATTAAAGCATCTATATCCTCTCGCTGATATAGAGATTCCATTTGTGCTACTACTGCCGATTTTTCATCTTTGATAATCAGATATTCTGTCACAGAATGACTAGCACTTCTGAGAATTTCCTGGAGTAACTGACCACTTTTATCTGTTTCTGTTGTGCGAGTATCACTCACAGTAATCACAGCACAACGGACAGTAATATCTAGAGGAGTAGGATGAGGAATTTGTTTATCCATAAGGAATATAAGAAATATTATGATGACTTAAAAAGCGAATTACTCAGCTTCAGAGGATGATATAGCGAGGTGTCAAGACCTTTTTCAGAGATGTCTTTTGGACACTTGACTTTTAGCAGTTCACCCCAGACTCAAAAGTTACTTACTGGCCTGGGGAACAAATCAAGCTTTGTCAAATCCTAAATTATACTTTTCAGCATAACGCTCCATAAACCGCATAAAGCGCTCCCATTCTGGCAGAGACTTCATAACATAAAATCCCTCAAGGAATTTAGGCTCACCATTAATAAATTTGGCCTTAACTTCGCGAGTAATCATTTGGCCTTCTTCATCAATCATATACATCCCTGTAATTTCTTGAGTAACATCTTGGCCTAAAGCTTTGGGATCTTCAAAAATAAATGTAGCTGTTCCCTGATTACCATCACGAGAACGAGTTAAACGTACTTTTTCAGTACCCTCTTCATCAATACCTTGAATAAATTGAATTACAGTCATAACTATCTTTTTAATCCTTAAGCAATCGTTAAACTATCATTATAAACACAATCTTCATCACTATTTTAGAACTACCAAATTTTGAATATTTATAGCAGGGAACAGGGAACAGGGAACAGGGAACAGTTGGGAAAGTGTTTCCTAGTCTAAGATTCATCATCAGTCTATGTCCTAATCGCCCTGGCTGTTGCTATAGCGATCAAATAATCGTTCTACATCATCTACAGAAGAACCACCACGACTAGAATTAACTCTTAAAGATACTCCATCCTTAGATAAATCATAAGTCAAAGGTTTAGTTTCAGAAATAAGAGCTTTACCTTCTTCTGCTAGAGATGTAGCTGGAAACTTGACCATCAAATCTTTCAGAGCCTCAATACGCTTAGGTACAGCAGGATGAGTAGTATCAAATTCAGCGCTTGGTGTTTGGCCTAAAACTTTCATTGCCCTTAAACAACCTTCTGCTTCAAAACCTGCCTTTGCTGAATACAAATATCCTACTTCGTCAGCTTCAAATTCTCTTTGACGACTGTCTTCAGCCAAGGTTTGTTCCAATTCTTCTTTTTTCTGGGCAACAATTTCATCTATTTTTTCTTGAGCTGCCTTCGAGCGTTGACGACTAGCATTACCCAATACAACACCACCAACTCTGCCTGTTCTTCCGCCGAATATTCTTGCTACACTACCTCCAATAGACATAACAGTTGCCTGTGCTTGAGCATTCTGCCTTTTTATCAAAGCTTTTTGTTTAGCTTCTTGTTCAATTTTTTTGATTAAGGCCGCTTTTTCCACAGGAGTTAAAGCTATATGTCTTTCCGTGTGATGTGCCATTTCATGGCCAACAATACAAGCTATTGCCGAAGCATCTCCTGCAAGTTGGTCTAAAATACCATCGTATGTAGCAATAAGGTTAACGTTAGTGGCAAAAGCATTAATGTTGTACTTTGGAACAATTATGATCCGCCAAGGTTTCTCATCAAGTTTATTGGCCCTGGCAATGCGCTCCATAATTCTATATAGTGCATAGAAGTCTTCAGGTAGTTCTGCTTTGGCCTGTTGATATATATTTTTTGGTTGTTCAGTGTTGGTTATCTGTTTTGTTGGAGTAGAATTTTCTGAGGAAGTAAGGTTAGCTCTAACTGATAGTTGATTGATAGGTAGGAGAAGTATAATTGCTGCTAATGTAGTTAATATAGTTTTGATTTTTAACATGATATAGCCATAAGAAATTATTCGTGAAAAAAAACTGTAGGGGTTTGGTCTCCAAATCCTATTTGCGCTTGGGTTTGTACACCAAATCCTTACAATAAAATATTACAACTTATTTTAGGATAGTTATATTTCAACCGAAGGTTAAACTAATTTTTTTCTGCGGTAGGTTAAAAGTAGAAAGAGACAGGGGGTGTTAGTGAATCAAGCTATGAAATCTAAGGAAATGTATTATCAGAAACCGGGGTTGTTGGAGACAGATATCTTCATTAATGGATAATGAATAATTACCTCTCCCTTTTATGGAGAGGATTGACTAAAAGGAAAAAATCAATTTTTTCCTCTTTATTCGAGAGGCTTTAAACCTGAATTATTTAATTGTTTAATTATTAATTATTTCGGTAAGGCATTGATATTTAATACAAACCCGGTTTCTACAATGCCACAAAAATCATAGCCACACATCAGCAACGTCAGAGACATGACTGCTAAAATTTAATTTTAGATCTGCTTTTTCCCTATATTTATATTATGTCTTATTCACTATATTTATCTTATGGTAATCCTAAATGATTTGTGAAAAAAAACTGTAAGGGTTTGGTCTCCCAATCCCATTTTAATATGGAATCTGGATAATTACTTGATGAAATTTTTTTTACCTTCTCACTTTATTTTTTCCCTTTTGCCTTCTGCCCTCTGCCTTCCTTATTATGACCAGTTTAAAGTAATTTTTTTAGGAGTATAAAATCATAATGATTGAAGTTGAAAAATTAAGCAAAATTTACGGTTCAACCTCAGCACTGAAGGAAGTATCTTTTGCTGTAAAACAGGGAGAAATACTGGGATTTTTGGGTCCTAATGGTGCTGGTAAAACTACAACAATGCGAATCTTGGCTGGATATTTGCCTGCTACAAGTGGCACAGCTAAAATTGCTGGTTATGATGTTCATGAAGATTCGATGGCAGTACGACAATTGATTGGTTATTTGCCAGAAATACCACCTTTATATCCAGAAATGACAGTAGAAGGATTTTTATTTTTTGTAACTAGAATTAAACGAGTTCCTGCGGGCGATCGCTCTGCTAGAGTTAAGTTGGCAATGACAAGATGTGGGTTATTAGATAAGCAAAAAGTTTTGATTAAAAAGTTATCAAAAGGATATAAACAAAGGGTTGGTATTGCTCAAGCTTTGGTACACGATCCCCAGGTAATTATATTGGATGAACCGACTGTTGGTCTTGACCCTAGACAAATTATTGAAGTCAGAAATTTAATTAAAAGTTTGGCTGAAGAACATACAATTATTTTATCTACTCATATTTTGCCGGAAGTTAGTATGACTTGTAATCGAGTGGCGATTATTAATCACGGTGAAATTGTAGCTACGGGTACTCCTGAAGAAATGAGTAATAAATTGGCAAGTGGGTGGGGATATGAAGTGGAAATTGAGGGAGAAACTCAGGAGATAGAAACAGGATTAAAGTTATTAGCTGAAGTTCCGGGAATTCAATCTCTAGAAAAAATTAAATCAGATAATGAAAGTCGCCTTAGATTACAAATAAAATGTGAACCAGAAATAGAACCAGGAAAAGAAATTTCTCATACTATAGTTACTGCTGGTTTAGGTTTATGTGAACTACGTCGAACTCGTGCTAGTTTAGAAGATGTTTTCTTAGGTTTAACTACAGGTGAAATTGCTATAAATTCAACTGTTGAAGTGTCTACAAATTCTGTTGTAGATGAAGAAAAATCTGAGGGAAATATTGAACTGAAAAAGGATAAAAGTCAATTACCTGACCCTTGGGAAAATTGAGGCGATCGCTTCAATTTTCAAAATTCAAAAGTTAAAATTCATGCATTAAGATTTTATAGACTCAAAACTTGGATATGCTCAGTAATTTCACAAAATTATATTAAATCCGGTAGTATCGGTACAATTCATTCCTCGTAGGGGTTTGGTCTCCAAACCCTACTTCGAGTTTTTACGAGAGACGGACGAGAGCTTGAAAGCCGTGTCTTTTTTTCATCATGGATGAAAAGCGAACGGCGACTGAAGTCGCCAGTAGAAAAAGTTGTAATTTTCTGGCATTTATTATACCATTTTCAAAAAGTTATGCAACAGTAACGAAGGCGACTGCTATCTTTAACTTTAACCCTACTGTAGTATTATTTTTGAGAAATGGTATGATAATAATAAAATGGAGGTGATTAAAGATGTATGGATGTCAACAAGAGTTAATTAAAAATTCCGAAAATGTCCCATTTTTAGAATACTTATGTACGACGGCAAATAAACTGATTAATTGCGGAATTTATTTAGCCAGACAATGGTATTTTAAATTGGGATATATCAGAGGCAAGTACAACTTAGAAAAGCAGTTAAAGTCCAATATAAATTATCAGTTTTTGTACTCCCAAGCAGCACAGCAAACTCTTAGAGGAGTAGCAGAAGCATTTAAGTCCTATAAAAAACTTTCTCAAAAGTACAACAAGGGGGAATTAGCGGATCAACCCCAGTTGCCTAAATATCGCAAAAAGGGAGGAATGGGAGTAATAACTTATCCATGCGCAAGCTTTAAAACTAAACAAAGGCCAGGTAAGAGTACCTTTAGGAAAGAAAGTCAAAGCTCTTTTTAAGATTGATAGTTTTTTCCTAGACTTGGACAGTAATCTTGAGTTTAAGGAAATAAGAGAAATTAGGATTCTACCTCGTAACGGTTGCTTTTATGTTGAATGGGTTTATGAGTTAAAAGCCGATAGACCTCAGCTAGATCAAGCCAAAGTTTTAGGGATAGACCACGGAGTTGATAACTGGTTAAGTTGTGTTAGCAATGTAGGAACCAGCTTCATTATTGATGGCAAACATATAAAGTCAAAAAATCAATGGTACAACAAACAAGTTGCCACAATTAAAGAAAGTCAACCTCAAGGATTTTGGTCAAAAAAATTAGCTGGCATAACTGAAAAACGCAACAGACAAATGCGCGATGCTGTTAACATGCGTAGCGAGATTAGTTATTAATCATTGCTTAGAGTATGGCATTGGTCGGATAGTTTTTGGTTGGAATAAACGACAAAAAGATAGTATTGATATCGGCAGCAAAAACAACCAGAAATTTGTACAAATTCCTACAGCAAAACTTAAAGAAAGGATTAGTCAGTTATGCGAATTGTATGGTATAAAATTTATCGAAACTGAGGAATCCTATACTTCCCAAGCTAGCTTTTTAGATGATGATTTCCTGCCAACTAGGGCGTGAAAAACCCGAGAGCTGGAGAGCATCAGGCAAGCGAATCAAGCGATGCAGCGCGGTCTTGGGGGTTTCCCCCATGAGCGACTGCATCAAGACAACGAGGACTTTATCTTACTCAAAATGGTTTATTAGTTAATGCCGATATTAATGGTGCGGCAAATATTTTAAGAAAAGTAGCGACAACTTTAGGATTTACTCTTAAAGGAGTCAGTAGAGGCACTTTGATAATGCCTTTAAGAGTCCAGTTTTGGATTGCTTAAGAATCCCCGCGTCTTCAGCGCGGAGAGTATCAACTCTTTTAGAATCTCTCAATTTCAAACTAAAGGGATTAGATATTATTTCACATATATAGTTTTAAACTATTTACAGCAGTCGGCGATCACTCTAAATTAAAAATTCAAATCACGACTTGGTGCTTCATAAAATGTAGTGACTATTGCTCTATACGCAATAAAAGAGAAAATTTGACGATTCATCTCGTCACGCCTGGGTGCTTAACAAAATGAAACGACTATTGCTCTATACGCAATAAAAGAGAAAATTCCCGATTCATCACCTCACGGCTGGGTGCTTAACAAAATGAAACGACTATTGCTCTATACGCAATAAAAGAGAAAATTTCCCGATTCATCACCTCACGGCTGGGTGCTTAACAAAATGAAACGACTATTGCTCTATACGCAATAAAAGAAAAATTTCCCGATTCATCACCTCACGGCTGGGTGCTTAACAAAATGAAACGACTATTGCTCTATACGCAATAAAAGAAAAATTTCCCGATTCATCGCCTCACTGTGGGGTGCTTCATAAAATGAAACGACTATTGCTCTATACGCAATAAAAGAAAAATTTCCCGATTCATCGCCTCACTGTGGGGTGCTTCATAAAATGAAATGACTATTGCTATATACGCAATAAAAGAGAAAATTCACTATTCATCGCCTCACGCTGGGTGCTTCATAAAATGAAAAGACTATTGCTCTATACGCAATAAAAGAGAAAATTCACTATTCATCATTAGCTTTTTTCGTAATCACCCCATTTTCTAATGCATCATTTAAGGTGTGTCAGTCCAGTAGTGGCGTGACACAGCTAAAATGGTGCATAGGCGTAGGTTGAGTTTCGTTCCTCAACCCAACAATAGTAAGCTTTTGTTGGGTTTCACTGTCGTTCAACCCAACCTACTAGACTAATATTGTGGTTGAAACCTAACCCCCCAACCCCCTTCCTATCCCCCCTTGCCCCCCTTTGAAAGGGGGGAGGAGGGAAGGGGGAGTAAGAACTATCAGAGAAAGTGTAAAAATACCAGATGAACAAATTCTTCCCCCCTCTCCTACAAGGAGAGGAGTTGGGGGAGAAGTCTTCGTTATTTCGTTATAAGGAAAGAAATCAACTAATGCTAATAATAATAAGTAATATTATCGCGATTTACAGAAAAGAATTACAAGGATATTTTGCCTCACCTTTAGCTTATGCAATTACAGGAATATTTTGGCTATTGGGAGGATACTTTTTAGTCGCTATTTTATTAGGACCCGATGGAATTATTCAACAAATTGCTACTAGAGACCAACTAGGAATTACGGAACCTCCTGTCGATGCACCCTACGAATTTGTAAAAGCTTATCTGGGGATTATGGGTTCTCTTTCTTTATTTTTATTGCCCATGTTATCGATGAATTTATATGCGGAAGAAAGAAAACGAGGCACTTTAGAATTATTAGCAACTTCACCCATAACAAACTGGTCTGTAGCAACAGGAAAATTATTAGCTGTATTAACATTTTATATTTCTATGGTCTTGCCATTATTAGGATTGGAAGCGATCGCTATTAATGCAGCAGAACCACCTATTTCGCCAGTGTTACTTTTGTTAGGACATGGGGGTTTAATATTACTTGCGGCAGCGGTATTATCATTAGGAATGTTTGTTTCTTCTTTGACAGATAGTGCAATTTTATCTGCCATTCTGACATTTGCTTTAGTATTATTTCTCTGGGTAATTGATGTAGTGGCTAATAATGTTAGTGGTGTTTTAGCAGAGGCATTGAAACATTTATCAATGCTGACACATTACACAAATATTATTCAGGGACTTGTGGATACTAGCAGTATTATTATGTTGTTGAGTTATGTTGTTTTGGGGGTATTTTTAACCGCTCAATCAATAGATGCTTTACGGTTTCAGCGGTCTTAATTAGGAAGAAAACAGGAAGAGGTAAGAAGGAAGAAGGGAAAGAAATGTTGATAAGGGAAAAGGTTTTTTTTATCACTGATTATCGGGAAATGGTACACAGAATATTCCAAGTATATGAAGTACAGATATTAATAATTAAATGTCTTGATCCTTGTTTTATTTGAGCAATATGAAATCCGCTCTTAAAACAACTTTAATATTGAGGCTCTTCACAATAGACGTTTCTCAAAATTATCAACCTTTTTTCAAACCTTTGTAGGATGTTGAATTTAACGTCCCTACATTCTTTTTCGGAAATGCCTAATAGATAATTTTAAGGGTAATATTCCAGACGTGAAAATTAATTGTATCAGTTCCCATGAAGACTCCATAAAACAGTAGATAAAATATGAATTAATGTTCCTAATTGTAGAGTTAGAGGTATGAATTTATGGCCTTATGGTCTGTAATAGTTTACGGTAGAACCAAACAAGCAGATTATCGTTTTCTGGCAATCCCCGATGATTTTGGAGAAGAAGAACAGAATTGGGCACGCAAATATATTCATGGGACTACAGTGCATCGAGAGAGATTACCGGGGAATCCTCGTTGGTCTCTATTTAAGAATCATCAGCATTGCGTTTTCGGCGTGACTTGTATGCTTCAAGAATTGATTGGTTCCGAGCGAAAATATGAATATATGGCCAAGGATGGTGGTAGGCGATCGCTCCATATTTTTGTTGGTTATGTTGCTCAGATCAACGAAGATTTTAATTCATTGAGGATTTTGCCTGTCTTAGAAAACCTTGAATTTTTTAAGTATAGGCATTTATTCACTTCTTTAGAAAAATTATGGCATCTAAAAAGTTACCAATTAATCAACAGAAAGATTGATGAATATCCGTATAACTTCAAACTTCCTAACGAGACAGAATTGAGAGATAATTTTAATGAATTTATCCCCTGCTTGGAAGGAGAAAATCAAGCTTTGATTATGCCTGATAATCAAGAAAATAGACATAATTTGTGGGAAAACTGTTGTAAGTTCTTTGATTATCCATATAAATATATACCCCTATCTCTTTGTTTAGGTCTTCCCGAAAAAAGAGATGTTTTAGAAGGACCTTTTTTAAATGCCACAGCTTCTGACGCAACTCAATATCTCAAGTTATCTAAACGGAAGTCAAAAGAGCTAAATGAACCATCTAAAATTACAGAACCTGACAATAGAAATGCTTCTAGGACAAAACATAATTCATCATATTCTATTTCCAGGAGACGTCTTCCAATTCGGATGATATTATTAATCTCAATTTTTGTTGGTTTGATACTTTTAGTTATCTGGAAAAAATATACCTTAGCTATACAAATATTTATGAGTCTATTAGTTGGTTTGTGTGTACAGAATGTTTCGGGCAAATAATCTACAGGGTAATGGGAAGGGCTGCAATAATGTTTCAAAGCACTATGACTATAACTTCAGAAACTCAAAATAAAAAAGACCATCGTTAATATTAAAATGTCTACCTACCATGAATTGACCATTTGTGTCAGTCCACTATTAGAAGTTTTGCTGCAATTTTGCTACCCTATTTATACTTTACCCTCCCAAAATAGTCTCTCTATTCCAGGAGGTAATCTTTTTCCAACTGTTCCCTGTTCCCTGCTATAACACTTAGTTAGAATTAGGATTTATTGGTATCTTAAATTGAACCGGAGTTTCTTCAAGTTCAGAAAATCCAAAACCATAACCTATCTCTTTCTTCCTATCTGCTTCCAAACTTCTTTGACGTTTAATTTCTGTTTGTAGCCAACTTGTAAGTTGAAAATAATGTTCCGGTGGTACTACCCACTCAGTATTTTCGTAGTTTCTTTCCACCCATGCTCTTCTTGGCTCTCTTAATTTGTCAATCAATGCTCGGATTGGATTTTGCATATTCTCATCTACTTTGTATTTTTTTGTCAGCTCTGAATAATTAATAATATGTGGTTCTACTGGAGAGATAGCATCGTAAAAATGGTTGAGAAAATTTGAACCATTTCCTTTCACATTCAAAGTCATATTTTCTACCGCAGTCTGCAAATCTTTGTCTTCCAATGGCAAAGACTCTCTACCAGCATTATTTACTTGAGCAAACGATGTTTTAACCTCTCTAATAGAACTAGCGATAGAATTACCAACAATAGCAACAGGAGAGCGACGTTCTTCCGGTGGTATCAATTTAGTAACAATTGCCGTTCCCAACATAATTGCCATCCCATCTACTCCTACTGCAATTAACAAAGCTATGAGGGCAGTTTCTTCCTGACTTTTTACTTTAAGATATGGGGCAAGTAATGAAAATTCCAAGTCTTCATCTATGTAGTCACCACGCTTTAATTCAGGATAATTATTACGAAATTCTTCTGGTGCAGAAGATAGGGCATTTCTATCCTTTTTCAGAATCTCCTGTGGTTTAAGGTTGTCGAGATTATATTCAAACAACGGACGCAGCTCATTAACTGTATTCTCAAAATTTTCAGCTTCAATCTCTTTATTTAGAGCTTGCTTATCTAGTTTCCTTGCTTGCTCTCCATAACCAGCCGCTCCACTGTTAATGCCTCTTTCTCTTTCTGCGTCAGCAATCTTTCTAAGAGTTACAGCTTCTTGTTGTAAATCTCGAAGATTGTCTTCCATTGGCGTGTACACCTCTGAAACTAATCTGTTATGAGCTGTGATTGCCATATCAATAGCCCGCTTTTCATTCGTTTCTTGAGCTAATTCTCCATAATAAGTAAAAAAGCTAGTGTAAACACTGGCACTAGCTAATACCATAATCGCCAACCATTTGCGTAAAGGAGCGCGATTTGCTGCTAATCCAGCTTGCAAGAGGAACAACATAAGTTGAACAGCACCACCAACACTCCAAGCTAAATATATTGGTAATATTTGGATTGCTCCCAAGATAGTTGTGGCACCGCTCCCAACGTTAAAAAACGTCAGTACAACCATTAAGAGTATATCTCGCTCTTCTTGAGGTTTATTCTTACGATTAGAGCGACGTCGAGGACTATTTGTCATAATTAGTTTACTTTTTTATCTTAAAGCAATAGACATCTCTCGAAATTATCCACCTTTTTTCATACCTTTGTAGAATGTTGAATTTAACACCCTATATTCTTTATTTAGAAATGCCTAATAGATAATTTTAAGGGTAATATTCCAGATTTGACAATTAATTATAACAATTCCTATGATAGTAGAGACATTTAATGAATGGAAAATTCCTACTTGTAGGAGAGGGGTTGGCCGAGAGGTATTTATTTGAAAACTCCATGAAACAGTAGATAATATATGAATTAGAGTCCCTAATTGTAGAGTTAGAGGTATGAATTTATGGCCTTATGGTCTGTAATAGTTTACGGTAGAACCAAAGAAGCAGATTATCGTTTTCTGGCCATCCCCGATGATTTTGGAGAAGAAGAACAGAATTGGGCACGGAAATATATTCATGGGACTACAGTGAATCGAGAGAAGTTACTGGGGAATCCTCGTTGGTCTCTATTTAAGAATCATCAGCATTGTGTTTTCGGCGTAACTTGTATGGTTCAAGAGTTGGTTGGTTCTGAGCGAAAATATGAATATATGGCCAAGGATGGTGGTAGGCGATCGCTCCATATTTTTGTTGGTTATGTTGCTCAGATCAACAAAGATTTTAATTCATTGAGGATTTTGCCTGTCTTAGAAAATCTTGATTTTTTTAAGTATAGGGATTTATTCACTTCTTTAGAAAAATTATGGCATCTAAAAAGTTACCAATTAATCAACAGAAAGATTGATGAATATCCGTATAACTTCAAACTTCCTAACGAGACAGAATTGAGAGGTAATACTGATGTCTCTAATAAATTTATTTCCCCAAACTTTATCCCTTGCTTGGAAGGAGAAAATAAAGTTTTGATTTTACCTAATGAGCAAGAACATAGACATAATTTGTGGGAAAACTGTTGTAAGTTCTTTGATTATCCGCATCAATATATACCTCTCTCTCTTTGTCTAGGTTTTCCCGAAAAAAAAGATGTTTTAGACGGACCATTTTTAAATGCCACAGCTTTTGATGCAAAGTCACCTAAACGGAAGTCAAAAGAGCTAAATGAACCATCGAAAATTACAGAACCTGACAAGAAATATCCTTCCCATGATAGTTATATAAAAAGGTTATTATTCTCTCCTTCCTGGGGATATCTAATCAGGATATTTTTAATCTCAATTGTTATTTTTTCGATACTCTTCTTAGCTGGAACTATAGTGACGAGCCAATTAACTGGAGCCATAGTTAGTCAATTAACTGGAGCTATAGTTATAAGTCTATTAATTGCTTTTTATCTGGGAACTAAGATTTGAGAAGATTACAACTACAGATTAAAAAACTAAAAAAAAAATTAGAGAAAACATTTTTGATATTCAACTGAGAGGATATAGTTGTTTTTTATAAGTCTTAATATGAGGATATAGTTGTTTTTTATAAGTCTTAATATAACGAAAATTCTAGTAATTTTCCCTTGTTTAAAAATAATCTAAAGAAGAGCAAGATGGCTGAGAAAACTAAAATTCTAATGCTAGGAAATTCACGTTCAGGCAAAACCTGCTTTATGGTAGGAATGTATACAGCTACTCAAGGTGGTAGTACATTCAGTTTCAAGGCAACCGATCCAGACGAAGGCGTTCGACTAACTGCTGTATGGTCAACCATTGTATACAATTCTGGTGATGATCGTTGGCCTCCAACTACTGATCAACCTAAAATTTACAACTTTGAACTTTGCTACGCATACAAACCATTGATGGAATTTGAATGGCTAGACTACCGTGGCGGTTCTATGTTAGATCTATCTAGTGACGATAATGTTAGAATACTTAAAGATTATGCTGCTCAATCCAATGGCTTCTTCTTCTGCATATCAGGCAAATATTTAAGAGACCCAGTTACTGAAGCTAATCTGCAAGAGATTGCAGTTGATAGTCAAGCTAACCTTATGAGTAACTATCTTCAAGATTTGAATCTCAATAGTACAAGACCAGATCAAAACAAATCTTTTCCAATTGTTATTATCGTTACTATGTATGACTATTGTTATCATAGAGACAAAAGAGAATTAATAGAAGATGTCAAAAAAATATTTCCTCCTTTGTTTGCTTCCAACTCTGGTTGGTTAGTAATGATCTGCCCAGTTACTCTAGGTAAAGAGCTTGCTCAAAACAGCGATAATGGAAAAATTGAACCTAAAAATCTTGATGTTCCTGTAGCTTTTGTTTTATATTCCATCCTGACAGAACAGGTGCAAATACAGCAGGAAAAACTCAGAGAAATTGAGGATAGACTTGACGATTTGGAAAGTAGTAATCGAGTTAATCAATGGATTAATAGAGCTGAGATTAAAAAGCTCAACAAAAGTTTTGAACAAGCAGATATGCAATTCAAAAAAACTATAGAAATGATAAATATATTAGCTAGAGAACAAGATTTAAGTAGTACAGATATTTATTTAAGTGGAAAAAGGATTCAAATTGATTTGAATTAATTTTAGTAGTCGTACAAAATTAAGTTTTCTCATCGAGAATGTTAAAAGGCAACAAGGGATTAATGTATAATTGTTTTTTTAGATTCCCCACATATCTTTTTTTCCTCTGGAGTTTCCACCTTTAGGTTGTTGCAACTTAGATAACTCATTTTTCACATTTGATAGCTCTTGATTTAACTGTTTTATTTGAGACACAAAATTTTTCTTTTCTTGCTCCAATCCCTCCTTTTCAGTTTGCAAGTGAAAAGATTCATCATAAGACGAGTTTAACTGCTTTTCTAATTCTTTTTTCTTAGTTTCTAAGTCAGAATGTTGTTTAATTAACCCTTCTACTCGGAGTAAAAGTATTCTATTTTCTGACTCCAATTCCTCTATTTTAGTTTGCAGTTGGGAACGATTATTCTCTGAATTTTTTAATTCTTCTTCCTGAGTTTGTAAGTCAGAATGTTGTTTAATTAACCCTTCTACTCGGAGTAAAAGTATTCTATTTTCTGACTCCAATTCCTCTATTTTAGTTTGCAGTAGGGAACGATTATTCTCTGAATTTTTTAATTCCTTTTCTAATTCTTCTTCCTGAGTTTCTAAGTGAGAATATTGTTGAATTAACCCTTCTATTCGGGATGAAATTCCTCTATTTTCTGCCTCCAATCTGTCGATCTTAGTTTGCAGTAGCGAACAATTATTCTCTGAATTTTCTAATTGCTCTTCTAATTCTTTTTTCTGAGTTTGTAAGTTGGAATATTGTTGATTTAGCCATTCTATTTGAGACAAAAATCCTCTTTTTTCTGCCTCCAATTCTGCTATTTTGAACAGTGAATCAGAGACTTGAAATTGTAGTTGAGATAGATTGGATTTATATTGCCCTAATTGAGATTCCTTTTTCTTCCATAAAGTCCTAGCCCAAGAAATTTTATCCTTTTCCTTCTGAGCAAAATCTTCTGGTAATTGAAAACCTATCGGATATGGAGTTAAATCCCAACCACAAGTAGAACAATAATTAACGTTTCCTGTAGTAAATTTAGTATCACATATCGGACATTGTTCCATACTATTTAATTATTTCTATGAGTCAATCCTCGCAACAGTATATCATAATAAAAAGGTTAATAGTTTCCCTATTCCAGGAATTACTGATAACTGATAACTGAATTAATGGAGTCTCGCAATGCCTAAAATAAAAATATTACAGGAAGGTCAATCTTATACTTTTCAGTCTTATTTTGAGTTACCTTATGAAGCTGATGAAATCCTAGCAGAGTTAAATTATTCATTAGTTAAATCTCGTTTATCTTTGCCAAAGACAACAAAGACATTAGAATGTTTATCAGAAATACAGAATAAACTAAAGAATATTTTACCTTTTGTTAGTTTAAGTAATGAAACTGCTAGACGAGAAATTTTAGTCTCTCCAATTTTATTGGAAATTGTTCTTTATTGCCATTGTCAGTTAAGAATTGAATATCCTTTGAAAGTCAACGACTGGTTAAAAGGTAATTTGGATTATTTATTACGTTCTCAGAATAATTTATTAGTTATTCAAGCCAAAAATGACGATTTAACTAGAGGTTTTACTCAGCTAGCTGTAGAGTTAATTGCATTAGCGGAAGTCGAAGAAAACAAGATTTTTTATGGTGCAGTAACAATGGGAGATGTGTGGCGTTTTGGTAAATTAAATAAAGCCGAAAAACAAATTACACAGGATATTAATTTATTTAAAATTCCAGACGATATAAAAGATTTAGGTGCAGTTTTAGTGGGTATTTTGGAAGGAGTAGATCATTAGAATTTAATTATAAAACCTTGATTTAGATAAGTCTTTTTTACTATAAAAAAACGAAATAATATTATTGATATTTTTTCCACATAGTTAAGTCCTACTGAAAAGTAGGTACTGCTATAATCTTTTGGTCAAGGTATAATTATCAAAGCTAAATTTTAAGTTTAAGCATATATCAGCCACTCTCATAATTTCAACCGATTTAATTATATAGCAGGGAACAGTTGGAAAAACATTTCCTAGTCTGAGATTCATCATTAGTAATTGTCAATAGCCAATTCTTTCTTAGCTGTAGTTGTTAAAACAAACAAGTTGTTTTTGAGCTATAAATTTCTCTATATATATACTCTAATAATACTATTAGACTTCTCCAAAAATCAAAAATCAAATCAATTATTCCCCTGTGTTCCCTCTTTTATGAAGATGTCTATATACCGACAAATCCACCAATCTTAATGGCTGAAGCTAATTATACTGGTATATTGTGCCCTGCAACTTCAATTTTATAAACTTGCAAAGAAGAATATATGATTGAGTAGTACGATCCGAATATAATAGATAGCTAGTGCAGGATGGCAGAAATAACTGACCAATTACAAAATCCTAAAAGCCTTACTAACCAATAATGCATGAATTTTGAATTTTAAATTTTGAATTCCGCGTAGCGGCACTAGCTATATAGCTATATATATACAACCGTTTATTGTTAGAAAGTCGCCCACTTATGGGCGAAACTTTAGACTCAATTTATTAGTAACTATGACACAAACACCACCATCTCGTCCCCCAACTCCACCACCACCACCAGGAGGCCGTGGTTTACCACCTCGCCCTCCTGCTCCACCCTCTCCTTCAGCAAGAAGACAACCAACAGCTCCTCCAAAACCTTCTAGTCCTCCACCACCCTCAGCTCCAGTTTCTCCACAAACTATTCCTCCCACAGAAACTGCACCAAGCCAACCAGCAGTTTCTTCCGGCCCAGAACTTGCAGAGGGACAAGTACCATTGACAGAAATTGTCCGACGGGCTGAAAAAGAAGGAATTTCAGATATTCACTTGGGTGTAAATGAAATACCAAGATTTCGTAAGCGTGGTGACCTCGTAGCAATTGAGTATCCAGAGACCGACTTAGGTACTTTTATGAGTTGGTTGCGGGAAATTCTCAAAGATGAGGAAATTCGGGCATTTCAGGAAAATCTAGACTTTGACGGTGCGGCGGACCTAGGTTTTGTGCGAATACGGATTAGCTTGTTTGATTCTCTGGCAGGTCCGGCGATGGTATTACGACTGATTGGTGCGAAAATTCTCAAGATGGAGCAACTCAGGTTGCCAGAAGTTTTTAAGAAAGTTTGCCATTACCATAAAGGATTACTTTTGGTGACAGGACCTACAGGTTCTGGTAAGTCTACTACTATGGCAGCAATGATTGATTTTATGAATGATACTTTTCCTTATCACATCATCACTATTGAAGACCCTGTAGAATTTGTCCATGAAAGTCGGAAATCTTTGATCAAGCACCGGGAGGTAGGTAGACATACCCTGAAATTCTTTAATGCTCTCAAAGGTGCCCTCCGTCAAGACCCCGATCTTATGCTAGTGGGAGAAATTCGGGATAAGGAAACCGTAGGAATTGCTATTAAAGCAGCATCTACAGGACACTTGGTGATGGGAACTTTGCACACTAACAGTGCTGTTAAAACTATCACTCGTATTCTGGATATGTTTTCTGCTGAAGAACAACCAGCAATTAAATTGGCTCTTTCGGAAATTCTAGTAGCGATTATTGCTCAGTTGTTGTGTAAAACTACTGATGGTAAACGAGCTGCTTTCCATGACATTTTGATTAATACTGATGTAGTTAAGGAATATATTCTCAAAGATCAGTATGAAGATATTAACCAAATTATGATTAAGGATACTTATGAAGGCATGACTACTATGAATAGGTCTTTGTATGAGCTTTATCAAGAAGGTAGAATCACTGAAGAGATAGCAATTAATCAGTCACCTTCCCCAAACGAAATGGCTCAAATGTTACGCGGCAGAATTTGACATACTCCCGACGTTGCCCTTCTATTCCCCCCTTTTAAAGGGGGGTTAGGGGGGATGGACAACGCGGGATTCTGAGCGCGTGGGAAACCCTGACCGCTGTTTCGTGTGAGGTGATGTCTTCCCCCTGTGTTGATAACAATCCTATTTTTTGGCGTTGCTGAATTAAGGGATGAATATTAAGTAGGACGGGCATCCTGCCTGTCCAAAAATATCAGGAACGGGCAAGATGCCCATTCCACAAAACTATTAAAATCATCCCGCATTTATGCAACGCCTATTTTTTAGATCAGAAGGGCTGAGTTATAATCCCTATCGAGCTGCTGACCACAATTATTACAAGAATGCCAGCGCTCTGATAAGCTTTTAGAGACTTTATTCAAGCATTCCCAACAATACTGAGACGTGCCTTTTGGGTTGACGCGTGATAATTCTCTTGCCCAACTTCCAGGCAACATACTCTAATACTTGAACTTTCCTGGCCGAATGCTGCATCCTGGAAAGACTTATTCAATCCTGACTTAACTGATTGACCATTTGGTAAAAACTGACCATTATCTCCTAATTTGGTTTGGCAAAGTCTGACTAAATTTGCTAGGGGATGAAAAAAACAGGTTCAATATTCAATATTTCAAGCCTCTGACTTTCCTGCTCATGCGGAGCAAACAGGCAGAGGTACTGATAACTGATAACTGATAACTGATAACTGATAACTGATAACTGAAATGACTCCCCCAGAATTCCCCCAGTTATTTAAAGGTATTGCCTTGTTTACACCTGGGGGAGATTTAATTTATTGCATAGATCCAAGCAAAAAAAATCGATGGCATCTACACCTATGTATAGAGCTACAAGCAATATTGGGATTATCTGAACCACCCCATTTCTTAATACCGGGATACACTGCAACTATTGATAAATGGTTAAACCCTCGTAGTCAGGAAATCGAAGTTTTTGCCGAAGCTTATCTGCCAGTATTAAGATATCAGGCATTACTTAATGCCATTTTTCATACTGGTGAGATGATTTGGCAACCTGCTCCATGGTCAGAGGAATTTTGTAATCCAATGGTAATCTCTACTTATTATGACCAGTTTCCGCAACTCTGGGAAAATCATAACCTCGTTATGCGTCTTGAACAGCAAGATTTTAATTTAGATTCTATTCCACAGGAAGTCTCAACTTCAACTGTTGATTCACAACCAGAAGTTGAAGGTTATGTTCTCCGTTTATTTGTATCAGGTAAAAGTTTGACTACTGAGCGGACTCTTCAAAATCTCCACCAAATATTAGAAGAATATCTTTCTCTTCCTTATACTTTAAAAGTAATAGATATCTTTCAACATCCCGAACAAGCTGAAGTAGATTTAGTTACTGCTACTCCTACTTTGATTAGAGTTTGGCCTCTACCTATCCGTAGAGTTGTTGGGGAATTTGATGATGTGGAAAAAATTCTCAAGTTGTTAGAAACTACTAATTCAAATTTTAAGTTTTAGATTTTTTGCCATTTCATATCAAATCCCCTAATACTCAAACTTACCCACAATTTTAGCTAGTAGGTTGGGTTGAGTCACGAAACCCAACAGAAATAAGTTTCAATATTTTTAATTATTGCTGTTTTCTATTGTTTCAAATTCGACTTTATTGTAAATGTCTGTCAGAGTTATTTGAAAATAAATTGAGTTGAGAGTGATAGTTTCTTTGGGTTGATTATATTCTGAGAAAATCGACTGTTTTTGAGCAGTTTTGTAATATTGTTCGACTTGGATTGTGTATTGTTTAAGAGTAGGTTTTCTTGAAATGTAGGAATAGCTAGTAGGTTGGGTTGAGTCACGAAACCCAACAGAAATAAGTTTCAATATTTCTAATTATCGTTGTTTTCTATTGTTTCAAATTCGACTTGCTCGTAAATGTCTGTCAGGGTTATTTGAAAATCAATTGAGTTGAGAGAAATAGTTTCTTCGGGTTGATTATATTCTGAAAAAATCCATTGTTTTTGAGCAGTTTTGTAATATTGTTCGACTTGGATTGTGTATTGTTTAAGAGTAGGTTTTCTTGAAATGTAGGAATAGCTAGTAGGTTGGGTTGAGTCACGAAACCCAACAGAAATAAGTTTCAATATTTCTAATTATCGCTGTTTTCTATTGTTTCAAATTCGACTTTATCGTAAATGTCTGTCAGGGTTATTTGAAAATCAATTGAGTTGAGAGAAATAGTTTCTTCGAGTTGATTATATTCTGAAAAAATCCATTGTTTTTGAGCAGTTTTGTAATATTGTTCGACTTGGATTGTGTATTGGTCTATGAGTAGATATTCTTGAAATGTAGGAATAGCTAGTAGGTTGGGTTGAGGAATGAAACCCAACAGAAATAAGTTTCAATATTTCTAATTATCGCTGTTTTCTATTGTTTCAAATTCGATTTTATCGTAAATGTCTGTCAGGGTTATTTGAAAATCAATTGAGTTGAGAGAGATAGTTTCTTGGGGTTGATTAGATTCTTAAAAAATCCATTGTTTTTGAGCATTTTTGTAATATTGTTCGACTTGGATTGTGTATTGGTCTATGAGTAGATATTCTTGAAATGTGGAAATAGTTCGATAAGCTGCAAATTTTTGATCTTTGTCATAATTTCTAGTAGAATTTGACAAAACTTCAGCAATTATGAGGGGGTTAGTAATAGTATCTTTTCTTCCTTGTTGTAGTTGTAAATTTGCTGGAGTTACCATAACATCAGGATAAGTATAGATGCGTTTTTTTGGAATCCAAAGTCGTTGGTCAGAAATAAATACTCTATAGGGTTGACGTTTAAGGGAAAAATTTAAAGCTGCGCTGAAGTTAAGGGCAATTTGATTATGATTTGGAGTTCCACCAGTTATGGGAATAATTTCACCGTTAATGTATTCGTGTCGTTGTTGTGAGTTAGTTTCAAGGTTTAGGTATTCGGTGGGGGTGTAGTTTTTTTGTTGTTTAATTTGCATAGTTTTAAAGTGTTATGGAAAAGGTAATTTCTGTTGCTTTTGGTATTTCAATTACAGCAGTTTCGGAGGCGCGTGAGGTACAAAATTTTTTTTGTTAAAAGCTGGAAACCTATTAGTAATTTTGGTAACACAACCTTCCAGGTTGTTACAGTATTGAAGGCTGAACTGCAAGGATATAGATTAACCTTTAAGTGTACCTCACAATCCTCATGTATTGCTGTAAGTCTGATAATTATTAAAATTATTATCTGTAAGTTGTGGTTCATATTTTGCATACCAATATTCAATAATTAGCAAAGACGAGTTGATTAAGTTATCCCAATTATTATCATCTAATTTAATTTGCTCTAAGGATAGCATGATTTTAGATATAGCTTTTTCAAGAATTACTTTTATAGTTGAGTTGTTTAAAATTTTTCTTTAAAAAAAGTTTCAGTGATGGAGGAAAAGGAATACGAGGAGCTAGAATTGCTATTGCATTGCCTTCATTAATCTGAGTTTTACTTTTGAAAAGTTGTTGATTATGTACATCTTTAATAATGTTGATTTTGTTAATAAAAGTCACAAAAAACCATAATTCATATTTACCTCTAATATAAGATTTAGCATCATATTGTTTGAGATACTCGACAGTTTTCTTGATTTGAATCCAACATTTTTGAGGTGTATCTACACCACAGTGTTTTTCTAAAATTTTAAGATAATTTTTTTGCTGTTTTTTACATATTTGTAAATCATCGTTTAATTGGAATAACTTATCCATTTGCAAGTTATTAAGATTAACTTGATAGCCTTGTTTTTTTAGATAAATTATCCATGACATAATCGGCAAAAGATAGCGATAAAAGGTTTTCAATTCTTGCTGAAATCGGCTTTTTATTTCAGAAATCTGTGTTGTGTCGGTAATATGATAAAAGTCTTCACAGATTTTTCTAATCATAGTTTCTATCACTAGAAAATTTTCAATAGAATAGTAATCAGTGACATAAAGATTTTCGTATTTAGGTAAATCTTCATTGAGAAAATCAGATAGGTCTTTATCTACAAAAAATAAAGTTCTACTTTTATTAGTTTTATTAGATATATGAGCGATAACTTTTTTATACAACTCATAAACCTTTTGTTTACCTTTACATACATATTTAAGAGATGAGTAATTTTTGGGAAGTATCTGTTCTATGAAATGACTATAAAAGGAAATATCCTCATCTCCTTCAAAAAATGAATGAATTGTTTTTTCATCTTTTCCATCGTTTTTAATGAATTGTAGATAAACATCTCCTGGGTTACGAGCGTCTCTTAATTGATCGGCAAAATTCATAATTAATTATCAATAAATTCGCTTAGTGAATGGGTATATGAATCGAGTTCATTATCAAAAATAAATGGAGAGTGTGTGACTGCAATTAAACCTTTGCAACGTTCACTATTCAAAATATCTGGTAAAAAACGTTTTTGCCAAGGTACGGACAAGGAAAGTTCTGGTTCATCTATTATTACAAAATAATCTGATTTATCGGATAAATATAGATGAGAAAAAAGTGAAACAATTTGCTTTTCTCCAGAGGAAAGCATTTTAAGTTCAATTTTTTGCTTATCTGATTCTTGGTTATTTTTATCAGAGTGAATTTTTTGGCGGTTTGAAATAATATCAATCCTCAGTTTAATATTGTCATATCTTATTTCTTTATTAACTAGATATTGATTGCAAACGTTGACAAAATTGCGAATTTCCTGTTCTTGTTCCTGTTGTTCTTTATGCCATTTCAGTAATTTTAGGAGAAAATGAGCAATTACTTTTTGGTCTTCTTCTATTTTTCCTTCATTGTTGACTTTTTCAAGCATATTGCGTAATTCTTCCTTCTCTTTTTCTGAAAGAATTTTTTCATCAATTCTACTAAAAATTGATTCAACAGTTTCGTTATCTAGGTCTTTTAATTCCTCGATGTTAACTTGTTTATAGACTTTGCTAATTACATCACTTAGATATGTTCCAGTTAGATTTTCCAACCGATTACGGATACTATCTTTTAAATTATTCATTTTTTCGTTTATAGTTTGTTCGACATCTTCCATACCAAATTCTACTAATTCAACATAATCTTTTTGTGTCTTTCTCTTAGATAATTTTCTTTCGTATAATTCTGGAAAAATTTCTTTAAATTCTTGCTCAATTCGTCTATAAGTTGGTAGATATAGAATTTGTGCTTTCACGATTTTCTTAATGGTACTATCTACCTTTTCTAAAATAGTGTTTGATGAATAAAGTTTTTCTTTTTCCATCCTTATTAAAGTATCACGAACTCGACGCCAAGAAATTGAAGAACTTAATTTATTGCTCAAACTTTTTAACTTATTCTCATCTTTTAGATATTTTGGAATATCGTCTTCTGAAAAATTAGGATATTCCATAATAATATTCTTGATTTTTTCATATTGTGTGTATTGTTTCCAAGTCCCTAGATCATTATTGAGGTTTTCTTTAGGTATAGAAAGTTTTTCACGATTAATAACTAAAGCAATTGCTTTAAAATCAAAATCATTAATTTTTTGCCATTGACAAGTTAGAAAAAAATAAATTAAGTTAGCAACTGTACTTTTTCCTGTTCCATTCTCTCCTACTAAAACAAACCGATTATCCTTAATAGGAATTCTCAATGTCTGATAACCCCATAGCTCCTCAATTATAAATTCTGAAATTGATACTGACATATCTATTTTCCTCAATTGATTAAATAGGTACTATGACAGAAAGTTGAATTATTCTGCATAGCTTGAAATTTGATCATAACTTAAAAAGCAACAATTGTTTCAGCCTTCAAAATTAGACAAGCTGATACTAAGCTACATTAAAGTCAAAATTCAAAAGGTAAAAGTAAAAAGTAATCTCGGAGTTAGTTTTTCCTCTTGTACATAAATAATCAATTATTTTTCCCGACTCCCGACTCCCTTTTTTAAAGAAAAAAATAAGTTAAGTTAGCAACTGTAC